>NZ_CP027666.1:2995220-3297150 GCF_003008535.1 Ottowia oryzae | reverse complement strand
GTCCTCGGGCAGATCCAGTCGCTGGAGACCGAGATCCACAACATGCTGACCGCGTCGTTCCGGCAACTGAACACCGAGCACGGCTTTTCGCTGCAAGCCACGCCGCCGCCCGATACCCAGCGCTTCCTCGACGATCTGGCGGCGGTTGAACGCAGTCACCTGCAGTACCTGGGCGTTGGCAACATGGTTCAGCTGGCGCGCAAGGAGTTTTCCGAGAAGCTCCTGCGCGCGCTGGTGTCGCGCGTGCGGTCCATCTTTGAAACCGCCCTCGGCGAGCTGGAGCTGTGGAACAAATCCCTGTCCAGCCAGCTGGATTCGCAACTGCGCGAGCGGCGCAAGGCTTTTGGCCGCCGCATCGAAGCCATTCGCCGCATCCAAGACGCTGCGGGCGGGCTGGACGGGCGCATTGACGAGATCAACGCGCTGGACGCCCATTGGCAGCAGGTGCAGGCGCGCCTGGATGCGCTGACGCGCGAGCTGACCGCGCACAGCGCGCTGGCCGAGCAGGGCGCCGCGCAGCCCGAGCCGGCCGAGGCCTGACCCGCCGCGTGCCCACCACCGAAACGGGCCTGGCCGACCGCGTGATCGGCTGGCAGCGCAGCGCCGGGCGCCATCACCTGCCGTGGCAGGGCACACGCGATCCGTACCGCGTGTGGCTGTCCGAAATCATGCTGCAGCAAACGCAGGTGAGCACCGTGCTCGACTACTACCCGCGCTTTCTGCAGCGCTTCCCCGACGTGCAAAGCCTGGCGGCGGCCCCGATGGACGACGTGCTGGGCCTGTGGAGCGGGCTGGGCTACTACTCGCGCGCGCGCAATCTGCATCGTTGCGCACAGGCCGTGGTTGATGAACACGGCGGCGTTTTTCCCCCATCGGCCGAGGCGCTGGCCGCGTTGCCCGGCATCGGCCGATCCACGGCGGCGGCCATCGCGGCCTTTTGCTATGGCGAGCGCGCCGCCATCCTGGACGGCAACGTCAAGCGCGTGCTGACCCGCGCCTGGGGCTTTGACCAGGATTTGAGCGTGGCGGCCAACGAACGTGCGCTGTGGCAGAGGGCCGAATCGGCGCTGCCGACGCGCGAATTGGCCATCGCCATGCCCGCCTACACGCAGGGCCTGATGGACCTGGGCGCCACGGTTTGCACCCGCTCGCGCCCCGCGTGCGCCGGGTGCCCGCTGGGCGACATCTGCGTGGCCCGGCGCGAGGGCGCGCCGGAGCGCTACCCGGTCAAGACACGGCGCGTGCGCCGCAGCCATCAAAACCTGTGGTTGCTACATTTACAGGAGCTGCCAGCGCAGGTGTGGCTTGCGCCACGGCCTTCTGAGGGAATATGGGCTGCCCTGCATTGCCTGCCCACGTTCGACAGCCGAGAAGCGCTGATGGCCGCGCTGCCCGAGGCGCTGCGCGGCGATGCGTTTGAGCACACACCCGTGCGCCATGTGCTGACGCACCGCGATCTGGATCTGCACTTCGTCTCGGTCAATGTGGGCGCCGCGCCAGCCGATTGGCCGGGTGATGGGGCCCCGGGCGCCTGGTACGCGCCGGCGCAGTGGGCGGCGCTGGGCCTGCCCGCGCCGGTGCGCCGCTTTCTGGCCGACACGCCCGCGCAGCAGGCGCCGCTGTTCAGTGGTGATCCAGCTCGCGGTGGCGGCGCAGGCTGAACCAGTCCGGGCCGAACAGGGCCGCCAGCTTTTCCACCAGATACACCGATCGGTGCTGCCCGCCGGTGCAGCCGATGGCCACCGTGACGTAGCTGCGGTGGTCGCGCGCCATGGCGGGCAGCCACTGGCGCACAAAGGCGGCGATGTCGTGCAGCATGCGTTGCGCCTCGGGCTGCGCGTCCAGGAAGTCGATGACCGGCTGGTCGCGCCCCGTCAGCGCGCGCAGGGCGGGCTCGTAATGCGGGTTGGGCAGCATGCGCACGTCAAACACGTAGTCGGCATCCAACGTGATGCCGCGCTTGAAGGCGAACGATTCGAACACCAGCGTGAGCAGGGCCGACGGCGCGGCGATCAACTCTTTCACGTAGGCGATCAGCTGCGCCGCGCGCAGGAAGCTGGAATCGATCACGTGCGAGCGATCGCGCAGGTCGGCCAGCACATCGCGTTCGCGGGCGATAGCTTGCAGCAGCGTCTGCGGGTCGCCCGCCTCGCCCGCCAGCGACAGCGGATGGCGCCGCCGCGTTTCAGAAAAGCGCCGCACCAGGGTTTGGTCGTTGGCGTCCAGAAACAGCAGGCGCAGGTGGATGCCCTTGTCCGTCAGCCCGTGCAGCAGCAGGGGCAACTGCGGCAGCGACTGGCCGCTGCGCACATCCATGGCAATGGCCAGCTTGCGGTCATTCCGGTCGGTTTCGAGGGCGAGCAGCGGCTCGAGCAGCTCGGGCGGCAGGTTGTCCACGCAGTAATAGCCCGCGTCTTCCAGGGCGTGCAGCGCAATCGATTTGCCAGAACCCGACATGCCGGTGATGACCACCAGCTCCTTGATGCTGCTCATGCGCGCGACTTTCGGCCGCGCGGCGCGGCGGGGCTGGAGGAACTGGAGGAGGGCGAAGCGGCCGCAGGCGCGGCGTCGGCCGGCGCGTCCAGCATCTCTTGCGCATGCGCCAGCGAGGTTTCAGACAGGCGCTCGCCGCCCAGCATGCGCGCCACTTCGGCGGTGCGGGCTTGCCCGGCGATGGGTGCGACGTGGCTGGTTGTGCCTTTGGCGGCCGATTGTTTGCGCACCAGCAGATGGTGGTCGGCGCACGCGGCCACCTGCGGCAGGTGGGTCACGCACAGCACCTGGCGGTCGCGCCCCAGGCGTTGCAGCAGCCGGCCCACGGTGGTGGCGACGGCACCGCCCACGCCGGAATCGACCTCGTCGAACACCAGCGTGCCGGCGCTGCCCAGCTCGCTGGTGGTGACCGCAATGGCCAGCGCCAGGCGAGACAATTCACCGCCAGATGCTACACGATCGATAGCGCGTGGCGCTGATCCAGCGTGCGCTGAGACCAGAAACTGCACCGATTCCAGGCCGTGCGCCGCAGGCCGCGCCAGGCGATCCAGCGCCACAGCGAACACGCCGCCCTGCATGCCCAGCGTTTGCATTGCCGCCGTCACGGCCGCCGCCAGCCGCGGCGCGGCTTTGGCGCGCAGGCGCGACACGGTTTGCGCTGCCGCTTCATAGGCGGCGCGGGTTTGGGCAACCTGGCTTTCAAGCTGCTGCAAGTCGCCGGACGCCTCCAGCGCGGCCAGTTCCTGCCGCCACGCTTTCAGCAGCGCGGGCAACTCCTCAGGCGGGCGACTGTAGCGCCGCGCCAGGCTGAGCCACAGGCTGACACGCTCGTCCAACGCCGCCAGGTTTTGCGGATCGGCCTCGGCGCGCCGCAGGTAGGCGTGCAGGCTGTGCGCCGCGTCTTGCGCCTGGGCGATGCTGGCTTCAAGCACATCGGCCACGGCTTGAAACTCTGGCTCGATCGCCTGCAGCGCCTGCAACTGGTTCAGCGCGCGGGTCAGGCTGGAAAGGGCTGCACCGTCGTCGTCGCCCTCCAGCGCGCTGGCGGCGGCCTCGGCGCCGTCGATCAATGTTTGCGCGTTCGACAGGCGGGTGTGGCGCTGGTTCAGCTCTTCCCATTCGTCGTCGGCCGGGGCCAGCTTGTCCAGCTCGCCGATCTGCCAAAGAAGGCGTTCGCGCTCGCGCGACAGGTTGGCCTGGTCGCCTTGCGCCTTGGCCAGCGCGCTTTGCGCCTGCTGCCACGCATCCCACGCGGCCTGTGTGGGGCGCAGGTCGGCACCGGCGTAGCCGTCGAGCAGGGCGCGCACGGCGGCGGGGCGCGTCAGGCTTTGCCAGGCGTGCTGGCCGTGGATGTCCACCAGCCACTCGCCCAGCTCGCGCAGCTGGCCCAAGGTGGCGGACGATCCGTTGATCCACGCGCGGCTCTTGCCCGCCGCATCAATCGTGCGGCGCAGCAGCAGCGCTTCGCCGTCGTGGTCAAAACCCTGCTCGACCAGCCACGGCGCGGCGGCGTCGGGCGTGTCGAACTCGGCAGCCAGATCGCACCGCGCCTGGCCTTCGCGCACCCAAAGGGCATCGCCCCGGCCGCCCAGCACGAGCTGCAGCGCGTCAATCAAGATGGATTTGCCTGCGCCGGTCTCGCCGGTCAACGCGGTGAAGCCTGCTTCAAGATCCAGCTCCAGCGCTTCGACGATCACGAAGTCGCGCAGGCTAAGGTGCCGCAATGCCATGGCGTCAGACCCCGCCTTCGTTCCAGTGCAGCTTTTCGCGCAGCGTGTCGAAATAGCTCCAGCCCTTGGGGTGCAGAAAACGCACGCGCGAATCCGAGCGCCGCACCACGATGCGGTCGCCGTGCTGCAGTGAGGTGACGGACTGCATGTCAAAACTGGCGCTGGCGTCTCGGCCCGAGACGATTTCGATGGCGATCTCCACCGGGTCGGCCAGCACGATGGGCCGGTTGGACAGCGTGTGCGGCGCAATCGGCACCAGCGTCCACGCGGGTACCAGCGGGTGCAACAGCGGCCCGCCCGCCGACAGGGCGTAGGCGGTTGATCCGGTGGGCGTGGCCACGATGATGCCGTCGGCGCGGTGGTTGGCGACGAAATGGCCATCCACCTCCACCCGCAACTCCACCATGCTGGCCGCAGCGCCGCGGTTGACCACCACGTCGTTCATGGCAAAGGCCTCAAACACCGATTCGCCTTCGCGAAACAGCGTGCCGTGCATCAGGCTGCGGTGGTCTTCCTCATACGCGCCGTGCAGCATGGGCGGCAATACGTCACGGAATTCACCCAGCGGAATGTCGGTAATGAAGCCCAGGCGCCCCTGGTTGATGCCGATCAGCGGGGTGCCGTGGCGCGCCAGCTGGCGCCCGATGCCCAGCATGGTGCCGTCGCCGCCCACGACCACGGCCAGATCGCATTCGGCGCCGATGGTGGCCACGTCCATGATGGGGTAGCTGTCCAGCCCGGTGCTGCGCGCGGTGCGCTCGGGCAGCACCACTTCACAGCCTTGGCTTTGGAGGAATTCGGCGATCTCGGCGACCACCTCGCGGGTTGATTCCACCGTGGCGCCGGGGGCCGAATCCTGGTATTTGCCGACCAGCGCGACACGGGGAAACTGAAGACTCATTGTCAAATTACATCATAATGAATTTGATGTTGGATGACCGTGCACGCCTGCTGCTGAAGACCCTGATCGAGCGCTACATCGCCGACGGTCAGCCAGTGGGCTCGCGCACGCTCTCAGGCGCGTCGGGGTTGGAGCTTTCGCCCGCCACCATCCGCAACGTGATGGCCGATCTGGAAGATCTGGGTCTGATCGTCAGCCCCCACACCTCGGCGGGGCGCGTGCCCACGCCGCGCGGCTACCGCCTGTTTGTCGACACCATGCTCACCGCGCAACCGGGCCCGCTGGACGCGCCCGCGCTGCCGCCAGACCAGCCACAAAAAGTCATCGCCAGCGCGGCGCAGTTGCTGTCCAACCTGTCCAGCTTTGTCGGCGTGGTCATGACGCAGCGGCGCACCTCGGTGTTCAGGCACATCGAATTTTTGCGGCTGTCGGAGCGGCGGCTGTTGCTCATCATCGTCACGCCCGATGGCGATGTGCAAAACCGCGTGCTGTTCACCGAAACCGACTACACCGGCACCGAGCTGCAGGAAGCGGCCAACTACCTGAACGCCAACTTTTCAGGCATGGCCATCGAACAGGTGCGCGCCCGGCTGCGCCAGGAAGTGGACAGCCTGCGCGGCGAGATCGGCACCTTGATGCACGCCGCCGTGGCCGCCGGGTCTGAAGCGATGACGCAGGCGCAGGATCAGGTGGTCATCTCGGGCGAGCGCAACCTGCTGGCAGTGAGCGACTTCGCCTCTGACATGAACCAGCTGCGCCGCGCTTTCGATCTGTTCGAGCAAAAAGCGCAGCTGATCCGGCTGCTGGATGTGTCCAGCGAGGCCGAAGGTGTGCGTATCTACATCGGCGGCGAAAGCCAGACCGTGCCCGTGGAAGAGCTGTCGGTGGTCAGCGCGCCCTATGAGGTTGACGGCAAGGTGGTGGGCACGCTAGGCGTTGTCGGCCCCACGCGCATGCCTTACGACCGCATGATCCAGATCGTGGACATCACCTCGCGCCTGGTCAGCAATGCGCTCAGCCAGGGCAAGCCACAGGGCAGCGCCTAGAATAGCGCCCGGCTGGGGGCGTTAGCTCAGTTGGTTAGAGCAGAGGACTCATAATCCTTTGGTCGTAGGTTCAAGTCCTACACGCCCTACCACCCCACCCATCCGATCGCTCGCCGCAACTGTTTGCGGCAGTCTCCCTTACGGCAGGCACCCTCTACATATAGATAGACCGGTGCTGCCGCGCGCCCGGGCCTTCACGCAAAGTCCAGCGCCGGGGCGTGGTTCAGGAAGTAATCCAGCGCAGCGTCCCCGTCCAGGCCGGCGAGGGTGGGGATCACTAAGTCCTCACCAGCCACATCCATATCGGCGTACCCCATTTGCCAGGCGCTGAAGCGGCGCTCAGCCAGTTCGATGCTGCCCTGGGTGTGCAATTTGAAGCGCGTGTGACGGGTGTCGCGCGCCAGTGCGGCGGCCAGCTTTTGCACGGCGTCTGGCGGGCCTTCCACGTACTGCACGAAGCACTCGCCATCAAACGCCAATACACCGGTGATGCCCGCGCTCGCATTCAGCGCCCGTGCCTGCTTGACGATGGCGGGCACTGAGGAGGCGTCTGCGTCGTCCGGCAAGCAGCTGGTGTAAAGAAAATAGTCGATCAGCAATTAGGCGCTCCTGTAGAAACGACAGGGTAGTGCACTTGAACGCGCGTCACTATGTCGCGCGACACAGATGAGGGCGGACTAATGCCAGCGCGCCCACGGGCTGACGTGTGAGCGAGCCACGCGACACGACGAATTTGGAACAAAATGGTGGAAGTTGGTGACAATCGCCAATTTGCTGCTATACTCCTTAGCTTCGCGCGGCTGTAGCTCAGTTGGATAGAGTACTTGGCTACGAACCAAGGGGTCGTGGGTTCGAATCCTGCCAGCCGCGCCATCTATCCGACAAAGCCCCGCAAACCATGTTTGCGGGGCTTTTGTTTTTGGGGTCCTTGGATACCCGTCCGTCTTGAAGAAGGATGCGCCAATGTTCACCGGCATCGTCACCGCCATGGGCAAGGTTGCCGAAGTGCAGCCGCTGGGCGCCACGCCCGCGCACGGGCTGCGCCTGCATCTGCAAACGCCCGCGGGTTACCTGGACGACGTGGCGCTGGGCGACAGCATCGCGCTGAACGGCGCCTGCATGACGGCCGTTGAAATCGACGCGCCCGCCGCCCGCTTTGCCATCGACATCTCTGCCGAATCGCTGGCGCGCACGGCCGGGCTGGATCGGCCCGGCCCCGTCAACCTTGAAAAAGCCCTGCGCGCGCACGACCGCCTGGGTGGGCACATCGTGTCGGGCCACGTGGATGGCGTGGGCGTGGTGACGCACTTCGCGCCCGTGGGCGAAAGCTGGGAGCTGCGCATCCGCGCCCCGCGCGAGCTGGGCCGCTACCTGGCGTACAAGGGCTCGATCACGGTCAACGGCGTCAGCCTGACGGTCAACAGCGTGGCCGACCGGGCCGAGGGCTGCGAGTTCAGCATCAACCTGATTCCGCACACCGTGCAGAACACCGCGCTGCATGTGCTGGCGCCTGGCGTGTCGGTCAACCTGGAGATTGACCTGATCGCCCGTTATGTAGAAAGAATGCTCACAGCGCCCGCTGCGCCTGCGCAGGAAGCTATTAAATCCGTAGCTTGATGGCGCCCGTGGCCAGAGCCGTGCCGCACAGCACCACGGCGCCGCAGCCCAGCATCCAGGGCGTGACCGACTCGCCCAGCAGCGTGGCGCCGTAAATCAGGGCGAACACCGGCACCGCGAAGGTGACGGTCAGCGCGCGCGCCGGGCCCAGGTGCTCGATCAGCCTGAAATACAGCACATACGCGACGCTGGTGCACAGCACGCCAAGAATGACCAATGAACCCCAGGCCTTGGCGCTGGGCATGTGTGCGGGCCAGGTTAAAGCGGCGGGCACGGCCAGCCCCAGTGCCGCGCCCATCAGGCTGCCGGTGGCGGTCATCAGCGGTGGCAGGCCGCTCAAAAAGCGCTGGGTGAAGCTGGCCGCTACGGCGTAGCACAGCGTTGCACCCAGACAGGCCAGCACCGCCAGCGCGGCCCAGGTGGCGCTGGCGCCGCCCTTCATGGCGACCTTGTCCCAGGCGAGCAGCGCCACGCCGACAAAGCCCAGCACCAGGCCCACCGAGCGCGATGCGCCCGGCCGGTGCCCCAGCCACGCCCAGGCCACCAGCGCGCCGAACAGCGGCACGGTGGCGTTCAGGATGGCCGACACGCCGGTGGTGATGTGCAGCAGCGCGAACGCGTACAGCGCAAACGGAATGCCCGAATTGAGCAGTCCGCACACGAACACCGGCCGCCAGTGCCGCCGCAGCGACGGCCCCAGGCCGCGCGCCAGCATCAGCGGCAGCAGCGCCAGGGCGGCGATGGCCACGCGCAGCGCGGCGGTGGGCAGGGGGCCAAATTCCACGGCCGCCTGCCGCATGAACAGAAAAGACGCGCCCCACACCGCCGCCAGAAAGATGAATTCGGCGCCTAGCCCGGGCGTCAGAGGCCGGTCGGCGGCGGTGGGGTGAAGCTGGGCGGCGCTGCTCATGGTCAACCGATGAGTATCCACTGCCACCGTTGGCAAACCGCGCGGCCATTGATGAAATCTGTGGTGCGCATTGATGCGGCCAGCGTGGTGCGCCCCTGCCGCCCCTGCTGCGCCTGCAACGCTGATTCAGCATGTTTTTGGCCGCCAGCGCAGGCCGGGCCATCGCCGGCAGCTATCAATTTAGAAGTATTCGGCCTGCCTACAATGGCGGCCATGCAAGTCACACCCGCCATCTTCAAGGCCTACGACATCCGGGGCACCACGCCCACCACTTTGACCGAGCCTCTGGCCGAGGCGCTGGGCCTGGCCTTTGGCACGCAGGCGCTGGCCGCGGGCGAGCGCGCCGTGGCCGTGGGCCGCGACGGGCGCCTGTCCGGCCCTGCGCTCAGCGCTGCGCTGGTGCGCGGGCTGGTGGCGGCGGGCGTGGAGGTGATCGACATCGGCATGGTCACCACGCCCATGCTGTACTTTGCCGCGCACACGCTGTGCCGCAGCGGCATTCAGGTCACGGGCAGCCACAACCCGCGCGACGACAACGGCTTCAAGATGGTGCTGGCGGGCCGCGCCATCTATGGCGACGAGATCCAGGCGCTGCGCCAGATGATCGAGGCCGAAACCTGGCAGCGCCGCCCCGGCGGCAGCGTGCGCCAGCACGATGTGCAGCCCGCCTACGTGGCGCGCATCGTGGGCGATATTCAGTTGGCAAGGCCAATGAAAATCGTGGTTGACTGCGGCAACGGCGTGGCCGGGGCCAGCGCGCCGGGCATCTTCCGCGCGCTGGGCTGCGAGGTGACCGAGCTGTTCACCGAGGTGGACGGCCGCTTTCCCAACCACCACCCCGACCCCAGCAAGCCCGACAACCTGCGCGACGTGATCCAGGCGCTCAAAACCACCGACGCCGAGCTGGGCCTGGCCTTCGACGGCGACGGCGACCGCTTGGGCATCGTCACCAAAGACGGCCAGACCATCTACCCCGACCGGCAGATGATGCTGTTCGCGCAGGACGTGCTCAGCCGCGCGCCCGGCGGCACCATCGTGTACGACGTGAAATGCTCGCAGCGCCTGGCGCCCGCCATTCAGGCCGCGGGCGGCGTGCCGCTGATGTTCAAGACCGGGCATTCGCTGGTCAAGGCGCGCATGAAAGAAGTCGACGCGCCCCTGGGCGGCGAGATGAGCGGCCACATCTTCTTCAAAGAGCGCTGGTACGGCTTTGACGACGGCACCTACGCCGGCGCCCGCCTGCTGGAGATTTTGAGCCGCCAGCCCGACCCCAGCGCCGTGCTGAACGCGCTGCCCACCAGCCACAGCACGCCCGAGCTGAACGTGGCCTGCGCCGAAGGCGAGCCGCACCGCCTGGCGGCCGAGCTGCAGGCGCTGGCGCCGTCGGTGTTCAGCGCGCCGGCCGAAGTCAATGTGATCGACGGCGTGCGCGTGGACTGGCCCGACGGCTTTGGCCTGGTGCGCGCCAGCAACACCACGCCCGTGCTGGTGCTGCGCTTTGAAGGCCACACGCCCGAGGCGCTGGCGCGCATCGAAGCCGACATGCTGGCGCTGCTGCGCCGCGTGAAGCCCGATGCGCAACTGGGCCATGCCGCGCATTGACTGGCGGTGGCGCGGTGAATTCATGGCCTTTTCGCCCGCCAGCGCTGGTCCAGTCAGCGCCAGCAGCTATGGATTCATGAGCAAAACTGTGCCTGAGCTGTGCGCCAACGCTGCTGCGACGGGCGCCAAT
This sequence comes from Ottowia oryzae, assembly GCF_003008535.1. Classification (NCBI taxonomy): domain Bacteria; kingdom Pseudomonadati; phylum Pseudomonadota; class Betaproteobacteria; order Burkholderiales; family Comamonadaceae; genus Ottowia; species Ottowia oryzae. Next base: position 3,286,721 of record NZ_CP027666.1, on the reverse strand, counting down.
CTGCGGCAGGCACTTCGCGTGGCGGGCGAGCAAATCGTCTGGCAAGGCGCCTGCCGCCGCCCCGCGTGAAAGGCCCAGGCCGATGATCCGCGCCCTCTACAGCCTGGCCATCTGGCTGGCCCAACCGCTGCTGCGCCGCAAGCTGAGCCGCCGTGGCGTGGCCGAACCAGGCTATCTGGAAGCGGTGCCTGAACGCTTTGGCCACTACACCACGCCGCGCCCCCATGCCAACGCTGCAGCGGGCCAGCCGCTGGTCTGGCTGCACGCGGTGTCGCTGGGTGAAACGCGCGCGGCGGCGATTTTGCTGAAGGCGCTGCGCGCACAACTGCCCGGCATGCGTCTGCTGCTGACGCACGGCACCGCCACCGGCCGGGCCGAGGGGCGCACGCTGCTGCAGCCGGGCGACGTGCAGGTCTGGCAGCCGTGGGACAGCCTGCGCGCCGCGCGGCGCTTTCTGCGGCATTTCCGCCCCGACGTGGGCGTGCTGATGGAAACTGAAATCTGGCCCAACCTGACGGCCGAATGCGCCGCGCAAGTCGTGCCGCTGGCGCTGGCCAACGCGCGCCTGTCGCCCCGGTCGCTGCAAGGCGCGCAGCGCGCAAGCTGGCTGATGCGCCCGGCCTACGCCGCGCTGTCCGCCGTCTGGGCGCAGACCGAAGGCGATGCAGACCGCCTGCGCGCCGCCGGGGCGCAGAATGTGTCGGTGCTGGGCAACTTGAAATTTGACGCCACGCCCAACCCTGCGCAGCAGGCGCAGGCGGCGCGGTGGCGCGCTGCGCTGGCCGGGCGCCCCGTGGTCATGCTGGCCAGTTCGCGCGAGGGCGAAGAGGCGCAGTTTTTGAAGCAGATTCGCCCTCCAGCGCTCGAGCAAACTGCGCCGGCAGCTATCAAAAATGAAGTGATTCGCGAGCCGCTGTGGCTGATCGTGCCGCGCCACCCGCAGCGTTTTGGCGACGTAGCGGCGATGGCCGAGGCCGAAGGCCTGCGCGTGGCACGCCGCAGCCAGTGGGTCGACGCGCCGGCGCCAGATGCGGCGCAGGCCGACGTGTGGCTAGGGGACAGCCTTGGCGAGATGAGCCTGTACTACAGCCTGGCCGATGTCGCGCTGCTGGGCGGCAGTTTCGAGCCGCTGGGGGGCCAAAACCTGATCGAGGCCGCCGCCTGCGGCTGCCCGGTGCTGATGGGGCCGCACACCTTCAACTTCGCGCAGGCGGCCGAATGGGCCGAGGCGCAGGGCGCCGCGCGGCGCGTGGCCGACATGGCGGCGGCGCTGGCCACGGCGCGTGCGTTGCTGGCTGACGAAGCGGGCCGCCGGGCGATGCAAACGGCGGGATTCGAGTTTGCTGCGGCCCACCGGGGTGCGGCCGCGCGCACGGCTAAGGCCGTCGTGCGCTTGCTGACGGCGCGCGACGTGCCTGCTGGGCAGCAGGCCCGCGCAGCGAGGGGCGGGTGACGCAATGACCACCGAAGCCGACCCCGCACTGGCCGCGGCCATCGACCAGGTGCGCCCCTGGCTGCAAAGCGCCGGGCGCATCGCCATGCTGACCGGCGCGGGTGTCAGCGCGGAATCGGGCGTGCCCACCTTCCGCGATGCGCAGACCGGCCTGTGGGCGCACGATCGGCCGGAAGACTTGGCCACCGAAGAAGGCTATCGCGCCAACCCGCAGCGCGTGTGGGACTGGTACCAGATGCGCCGCGAGATGGTGCGCGCGGTGCGGCCCAACGCGGGGCATATCGCCGTGGCTGAGTTCCAGGCCCGCCATCCAGAGCGCCTCACGGTCATCACCCAGAACGTGGACGGGCTGCACGAAGCCGCTGGCAGCCCGGGCGTGCTGGCGCTGCACGGCAACCTGTTTGCCGACGCCTGGCTGGACGGCTGCGCGCTGGCGCGCCGCCCCGCCGATGCCTGCCCCGTCAGTTGGGCCGAGCCCGGCCACCCGCCGCGCTGTGCCCAGTGCGGCAGCCTGGTGCGCCCGGCCGTGGTGTGGTTTGGCGAGGGCCTGCCCGTTGATACGCTGGCCGCCGCGCAGGCAGCCGCCCACGCGTGTGAGGTGATGCTGGTGGTGGGCACATCCGGCCAGGTGTGGCCAGCGGCCGGGCTGGCAGGCAGTGCGCGGCGCGCGGGCGCCAAGGTGATCGTGGTGAACCCCGAAGCCACCGCGCTGGACGACGAGGCCGATGCGCTGCTGCGCGGCCCTTCGGCCACCGTGTTGCCGCGCCTGCTGGATTTCTGACCCTTGCCCTTGCCGTCCGCCAGCATTGGCGGTCGCCTGGCGTTAAAGCAGACCGAACGCCCCCAGCACCGCGCCTGCGCCAATCAGCCACAGCAGGTGCAGCCGGGTGCGCCAGACGATCAGCGCCGACGCGGCCGTCAGCAGCCACAGCCGCCAGTCGCGCGCGGGCTGGTCGTTGACCGCCGTCAGCAGCCAGCCGGTGGCGATCAGCAGCGCCACCACCACGGGCGCCATGCCCGCCTTGAAGGCGCGCACCACCCGCCATTCGCGGTGCTGGTGCGCCCAGCGCGTGGCGCTGAAAGTCAGCACGCTGGAAGGCAGCAGGATGCCGCCCATCGCCACCAGCAGGCCCAGGAAACCCAGCGCGTACGCCTTCACACCGTGGGCCGCGCCGCCTGCGGCGTTCAGCCCCACGTTCCAACCCATCAGCCCGACGAAAAGCACATTGGGCCCCGGCGCGGCCTGCGCGATGGCGATGGACGAGGTGAATTGCTCGTCCATCAGCCAATGCTGCTGCGTGACGAGGTAGCGGTGCATGTCTGGCGCGGTGGTGATGGCGCCACCAACGGCCATCAGCGACAGCGACAGGAAGTGGCCGAACAGCGCCAGCCAGTCGGCGGGGGTCAAGGTGATGGCGCTCATGGCTGCGGCGCCTGCCCGGAATCGGCGTCGGTCAGGCTGGCGGGGTTGTTGTTGGCTGCGGTGCCTGCGGGCGGCGCGGCGGTGTCGGCGGCCGCGGCAGGTAGCGCGTCGGCGGCCACCTCGGCAAGCGCTGCACCGGCGGCCCCTTTGGCCGGTACGTCGGGGGGCACCGCTGCCCGTGCGCGGGCGCTTGCCGCTTCATGCGCGCGCCGCGCGCGACCCAGGCAATGCCAGGCCCACGCCCAGCCCGCGCCGCCCAAGCCCAGCAGCACCGCCAGCAGCGGCCAGCGCAGCCACGCGATGGCGACGAAGGCGGTCACGGCCAGCGCGATGCAGGCGGGCAGGCCCATGGCGTTGCTGCGCAGCGCCCCGGCCAGCTTGATGCCCGTGGCAATAACCAGCCCCGCCGCTACCGCGCCCATGCCGCGCAGGGCGCGCTGGGCCACATCGTGATCGGCCACGCTGGCAAAACCGATGGCCAGCGACAGCACCACCAGCGAGGGCAGCAGCAGCATGCCCGCCAGCGCGGTGGCCGCGCCGGACAGGCCAAAGTAGCGGTCGCCGATCATCATCGACAGGTTGACCACGTTGGGGCCGGGCATGATTTGCGCCACGGCCCAGTCTTCGACGAACTGCTCGCGCGTCATCCAGCGCTTTTTCTCGACCAGCTCACGCTGCACCACGGCCAGCACGCCGCCAAAGCCTTGCAATGCCAGCCAGGTGAACGACCAGAACAGGTCGCTGCGCGAGCGCGGGGCGTTCAGCGGCGCGGGCGGCTCAGCCGCGGTAGCGCGTTGGGCAGCAGGAGGGTTGGTCGGCACGCTGGTACTTCAAAAAATGTAGCTGCTGGCGCTGGTGCAGCGGGCGCTGAGGGCTCATTGGGCTTGAAAAACCGGCGTGCGCGGATGGTCGGGTTTTCGTTGCAGCCGCGCGGGGCACAGGCCAAGCCTGCCGGTCCGTTCTGCGCGGCAGGCGCACTACAGCACTTCCAGGATGCGCTCCAGCGGCCGGCCCAGGCGTGCGCCCTTGGGCGTCACGACGATGGGCCGGTTGATCAGCACCGGCGTGGCCAGCATCGCATCCAGCAGCTGATCGTCGGTCAGTGCGGGGTTGTCCAGCCCTTGCTCAAGGTACTCGGGCTGCTTGGTGCGCAGCAGGGCGCGCAGCGGCTCGCCCGTGGCCTGGGCGATGCGGCGCAGCTCGTCGCGGCTGGGCGGGTTCTTCAGGTATTCGACGATGGTCGGCTCCACCCCTCGCTCGCGCAGCAATTCCAGCGCGTGGCGCGACGTGCTGCAGCGGGGGTTGTGGTACAGGGTGGCGTGGGTCATGGTGCGTTGGGTAGGCTGGCCGGGGCGTGGCGCTGGCTGTGCGCGTCAGGCGGGCTTTTTGTCGCGCGGCACGCGGCCCATCAAATAGAACTCGGGGTTGGGCTGCATGCCGCTGAAGCTGGCGATGCGGTTGGACAGCCCGAAGAACGCGGTGATGGCGGCAATGTCCCAGATGTCTTCATCGTCAAAGCCGTGCGCGTGCAGCGGCGCGAAGTCGTCGTCGCAGATCTCGTGCGAGCGCTCGCACACCTTCATCGCAAAGTCCAGCATGGCGCGCTGGCGCGGGGTGATGTCGGTGGCCTTGCGGTAGTTGATGGCCACCTGGTCGGCCACCTGCGGTTTTTTCTCGTAGATGCGCAGCAGCGCGCCGTGCGCCACCACGCAATACAGGCACTGGTTGGCCGCGCTGGTGGTGGTCACGATCATCTCGCGGTCGCCCTTGCTCAGATTGCTGGTGCGGCCTGTGCTTTCCGGCTCCATCAGCGCGTCGTGGTAGGCGAAGAAGGCGCGCCACTCGGCCGGGCGGCGCGCCAGCCCCAGGAACACGTTGGGCACGAAACCGGCCTTTTCCTGCACCTCCAGCACCTTGGCCTTGATGTCGTCGGGCAGCGTGTTGAGGTCGGCTAGGGGGTAGCGGGCGGGCATGGCGATGTGTCTCCTGTTGTTCGGCGCGGGCTTGATTCGCGCGTGTGCGAGGGTTGTACCACTTTGTTTGCCTGGCGTTTTGCGGCGGCGCGCAGGCCGATAATGCGGCGCTTGTCTGTCTCTCGAAGGATTGCCCTGTGAAGCTGCGTTCCACCCTGGTTTTCTCTTGCCTGGCCGCTGCGGCCGTCGCCATGCCCGCGTTCGCGCAAAGCGCGCCCGCCAAGCTGCCCAGCGGCCTGGTTTACGAATCGCTGAAAGACGGCAACGGCGCCAGCCCCGCCGCTACCGACGTGGTGCGCGTGCACTACCGTGGCACGCTGGCCGATGGCGGCAAGGAGTTCGACAGCTCTTACAAGCGCGGCGAGCCGGCCGAGTTTCCGCTGAACCGCGTCATCCCCTGCTGGACGGAAGGCCTGCAGAAGATGAAGGTGGGCGGCAAAGCCAAGCTAACCTGCCCGCCCGCCATCGCCTACGGCAGCCGCGGCGCAGCCGGCGTGATTCCGCCCAATGCCACGCTGAACTTCGAGGTGGAGCTGCTGGGCATCAAGGGTAAGTGAAGGCCTCGCACGATCACTCTGCTCGATAGCTATGAATTAAATAGCTTGCAGCGCACGTTGGAAGCGCGCTGGAGGCCTATTCAATCAAGAAATAACGGCGGCGATGGGTAGATGCCCATCGCCGGCGTTGAACTTGCGGGCGACCGTACCGTCGCTACCGCATGGGGGCACCCAGCCCCATGCCATGTGCTCAGCTCATTCCTTGATGGTGGTGCGCACCAGCGCAGCGCTGGCGGCGATCTCGGTTTCGCTGAACGGCACCTTCAGCCATTGCTGGTCGCTGAAGCGGCGCGTGTAGTCCCCGTAGTGCGGCGAGGCGGGGTCGTCCGACAGTGAGAACGTCAGGAACGTGTGCGCATCCACGCGGCCTTGCGGGAAGGTGACCACCTGCATGTAGGAGTTGCCGTGCGGTTGCCCGTCCATGGCGTAGCCTGCGGGGGACAGCGGCGCCTGCGGGCACACGTACGTGAAGTAACCCACATCGCCGCAGCCACCGAACAGCGGCAGCCGGTCAGCGCCGCGTGTCACGTACAGCAGATCCCCGCGCATGGCGTCCAGCGCGAAGCCGTTGGCCTTGATCTTGGCGATGGCGGTGTCGAACGCTTGGCCCACTTCGGCGGCTGCGGCGCTGTTCAGGTCGCGCGGCGTGTTCAGTGGATCGGCGGGGTCAAAGGGCACTTGGTAGAGCTTGGCGGCGGGCACTTTCAGCGCGGACAGTGCAGACCAGAACTCATCCCACAGGTGCGAACCGCGGGACACCTTGGTGCCGCGCCCGTCCCACCCGCTCAGCGCTGCGCACCCGGCGGCGCGCTCGCTGCCTGTTGGCGCCTGGGCTGCGCTACACAGCAGGGCGATGACCTGATCCTTGAGATAAGCGCTTTGCACCCGGCTGTCCAGCACCATCTGCCGCACGATCTCGCTGGTGGCGGTGTTGCCTGGATAACCATCGGTGCCTGCCAGCCGCTGAAGCGCCATGGTGTGGCCCAGCCGCGTGCGCAGCGATTGTGGCGTGCCGGTGGGGCCCACGATCGAGGGGTAGCCCGTCATCGGTTGCGTGGGGTTGGTCAGCCAGTAGCTGTCGTTCATGTTGGCCACGTAATCGGCGCGCAACAAGCTGGGTAGGCGCGATGGGCCGATGGTGCCGGCCTGCACGGAATCCGCATCGCGCTGCCAGTCGCACGCGCTGCGCGAGCCGTCCAGCACGGGTACTCCGGGCAGGGCGACGGCTGCGGCAGCACTGAATGGCGTGCTGCAGCCCGTCAGTAGAGTCGGCGGAGCATTGGGTACGGTGCCAATGTCGGCATACCAGGCCTGCGCGTTGCCACGGCCCACCGCAACGGTGTTAACCCAGGGAATGGCCGCTTCTTCGCGTTGAATCTGGACAAGCTCGGTTAGCGACTTGGCCTGCGCCCAGCGCATCCAGTTCTTGAGAGTGCGGAAGTTGTCCGCGTTGATGTCGCGCAGGGCGATGGCGCTTTGCGCCGTCCAGCCCATGGCGGGGTGCAGGTTGGACAAGTTGACGATAGGGCCATACGGCGATTGGTAAAGCGTGCGCTTGACTTGGCTAATGGCGCCGTCGGTGCCGCGAACGTCCACCGAAACCTCATGCGACTGCAATGGTGTTGACTTCCCGTCCAGCATGTAACGCGTGGGGTCGGTTGGGTCGAGCGTCAACATGAAGAAGCCAAAGCGCCGCGCGGTGGACACGGTGTGGCTCCAGGCGATGTCGTTGTTGAAGCCAATCTGAGTCAAGGGGATGCCCAGGAAGGACACACCGCTGACATTCACCTCTCCGTCGATGGTCAGTTGCGCTTGGTAAAACCGGTCCGGCCCTTTCCAGTACCAGTGTGGGTTGCCGAACATCAGCGGGCTGTCGGTCCCCGTGCCCTGCGTGCCGAAGCCGTACATGTTGCTGCCCACGCCATTGGGGCCGCCCACTTGCAGGGCAGGGATGCTCATGGTGCCAGGGGCAATGGCGGAGGGCGAGGACGGTTGGACGGGCGAAGCCTCCGCCCCCATCTTGGCCTTGGGCTGCGGTGGTACTGCATTCGCGATCGCAGGCAGAAAGTTGCTGTAACCCGCAGCCAAGTTGGCGGAGTACACGCGACGCCACAAGTCCTGCACGGTGATGGCCTTGACCCAGGGCTCCCCACTGCAGGCGGCGTTGGCTTTGCTCTCGCCTGATTTGACTTCAGCAACATACCGGTTGTAGCCAGCCGCATAACCTTCCATCATGCGCAGCAGCTTGTCTGGCTGGGCAGACATCATGCGGGCTACCGCTTCGTCGGTCAGTACGTGCTTGAAGTAAAAGTCCGAATCGATGTTGCGCGGCATCGCCAACGTGCTGTTGTAGACCGCCGGCGCCTGGCCACCGAAATAACGAGAGCGTTCGCCACGGTAAGTCAGCATCGAATCTGCGATTGTGCACAGCACGTCCTGTGCTTGCGCATAGCCAGACCCATAACCCAGCGATCCCCAATTGGCGGCCTTGATGTGGGGAATGCCCATCTCGGTGCGCCGGATCTCGGCACTGTATTTAGCCGACGGAACAGGCGGGCTATCGTCGTCACCTGAGCCCCCGCACGCGGCAAGCGCAGCCAGCGAGGCACCGGCGATCAAGGTGAGGCGGGCCCGGTAGGAACCGCGCGCAAAGCGACAAATGGTCATGGCAGCGAGTCTCCTGATTCTTATCTGTTGAATAATGCCCGGCGTGGCGCCGGCTGGGCCAGATTGGCGACTGCGCCTAGGTGGTACACCGGGCAGTTTCATGATGTCACAGCGTTGGCGCATCCTGCAACCCCGCATGGTTTGCCGATGCGTCGGTGCCCTTCAGGCTTTGGCTGCGCGTGTATCGTCAAGGCCTGGGCTGCAGGACCGTCCCGTTTTCTTTCACAAGAGTCAGGAGCAATCACCCGTGAACAAGATTTATCCATCGGCCGACGAGGCGCTCAAAGGCGTGGTCAAAGACGGCCAGATGCTGGCCGTGGGCGGCTTTGGCCTGTGCGGCATTCCTGAGGCCTTGATCGAAGCGCTGCGCGATTCCGGCGTGAAAGATCTGACCTGCGTGTCCAACAACGCCGGTGTCGACGGCTTTGGCCTGGGCAAACTGCTGGAAACGCGCCAGATCAAGAAAATGATCGCCAGCTACGTGGGCGAAAACAAAGAGTTCGAGCGCCAGTACCTGGCCGGCGAGCTAGAGCTGGAATTCACCCCGCAGGGCACGCTGGCTGAAAAGCTGCGCGCTGGCGGCGCGGGCATTCCCGCCTTCTTCACCAAGACCGGCGTGGGCACCGTGGTGGCCGAAGGCAAAGAGCTGCGCGAATTCGACGGCCACACCTACGTGATGGAGCGTTCGCTGGTGCCCGACGTGGCCCTGGTCAAGGCCGAGGTGGCCGACAAAAGCGGCAACCTGCGCTTTCACCTGACCGCGCGCAACTTCAACCCTGCGGCAGCGACGGCCGGCAAGGTTTGCATCGTCGAAGTGGAAAAGATCGTGGAAGTGGGCGAGATCGCGCCGGACGACGTGCACCTGCCGGGCATTTACGTGCACCGCATCGTGCTGAACGCCAACCCCGAAAAGCGCATCGAAAAGCGCACCACCCGCCCCGCGTAAGGAGAACACCATGGCTTGGACCCAAGATCAAATGGCCGCGCGCGCGGCGCAAGAGCTGCAGGACGGCTTCTACGTCAACCTGGGCATTGGCATTCCCACCCTGGTGGCCAACCACACGGGCGACAAGGAAGTCTGGCTGCAGTCAGAAAACGGCATGCTGGGCATCGGCCCGTTCCCGACCGAGAGCGAAGTGGATGCCGACCTGATCAACGCCGGCAAGCAAACGGTGACGACCATCGCCGGCTCGTCCATCTTCGGCAGCGACCAGTCCTTCGCCATGATCCGTGGCGGCAAGATCAACCTGTCCATCCTGGGCGCCATGCAGGTGTCGGAAGGCGGCGACCTGGCCAACTGGATGATCCCCGGCAAGATGGTCAAGGGCATGGGCGGTGCCATGGATCTGGTTGCCGGCGTGGAGCGCGTGATCGTGCTGATGGAGCACGTGGCCAAGAAGAAAGACGGCTCGGTCGATCTGAAGATCCTGCCCCAATGCACGCTGCCGCTGACGGGCGTGAAAGTGGTGGACCGCGTCATCACCGACCTGGGCGTGTTCGATGTGACCGACAAGGGCCTGAAAGTGGTGGAACTGGCCGATGGCGTCAGCTTCGATGAAGCCCAAAGCCAAACTGGCGTGACGCTGATCCAGTAAGCCGCACCGTTTCACAGTAACGGCGAAGCTGTTACACCAGAGCGCCTCGCTGCAGGCGCTCTTTTTTTTGGGGTGCCCGCGCGCCGGGCGGCCGAAATAACCAGCCAAAGAAAAAGGCCGCACGGTGATAGAACCATGCGGCCTTTACTTTGGTGCGACTGCCGCAACCGCACTCAGGCCGCAAAGCCGCGCCAATCCTTGCCTTCACAGGGGTAGCATTGAAATGTGCCCCCAAATGTGCCCCCATCGTCGCAAGGATGCCCCCCATGAAGCTGTCAGACGCCAAACTTCGCAGCCTGAGCCAACCTGGCAAGCACTTCGACGGGGCAGGGCTGTACTTGGAGCTGACTGCCGCGGGCGGACGCTATTGGCGGCTGAAATACCGCTACGCCGGCAAAGAAAATCGTCTGGCGTTGGGCGTTTACCCCGCCGTGGGCCTCAAGGACGCGCGCGAACGGGCCACAGAGGCTCGCAAGCTGCTGGCCGCTGGCACAGACCCCGGTGCGGAGCGAAAAGCCGCCAAGGCGCAGGCCGCGCACGACGCGGCGAACACCCTGCAGACGGTTGCAGCCGAATGGATGCACCATCAGGCTGGGCGATGGGGTGGGGGCACGGCAGAAAGCATCCGCCGCTCGCTAGAGATGCACGTATTCCCCCGGCTGGGCACGCGCCCACTTGCCAGCATTCGCCCGAGTGATGTGCAGACGGTGGTGAAGGCCGTAGAGGCAACCGGGGCGGGCGACACAGCCAGCCGCGTGCTGCAGCGCGTGAAGGCGATCTTTCGATGGGCCGTCACCCATGAGCGCATCGAATCCAACCCCATGCTTGACCTGGTGCCCGGCGAGCTGCTCAAGCCCCGCGACGTCACCAACCGCGCCGCCCTGCCTGAGCGCGAGTTGCCCGATTTCCTGCGCAAGCTGGGCACCTACGAAGGCGACCCCACGGTCAAGCACGCGCTGCAACTGCTGGTGCTGACTGCGGCCCGGCCTGGTGAGGTGCGCGGCGCCCGCTGGGCTGAATTCGACCTGGCCGGCGCGCAGTGGGTGATACCCGCTGAGCGGATGAAGATGGGCGCCGAACACCGCGTGCCCTTGTCGCGCCAGGCCGTGGCCGTGCTGCAGGCGCAGCAACCGCTTTCGGGCCATCGCGATCTGGTGTTCCCCAGCCCGCACTATCCGGGCAAGCCCATCAGTGAAAACACCTTCAATAGCGCCCTGGCGCGCATGGGCTACAAGGGCATGGCCACGGCGCACGGCTTTCGGGCCGTATTCAGCACCATCGCCAATGAGGCGGACTGGAATGGCGACGTGATCGAGCGGCAACTTGCCCACATCGAGCGCAACAAGGTGCGGGCCGCGTACCACCGCAGCACGTACAACGCTGAGCGCGTGCGCCTGATGCAGTGGTGGGCTGATCTGCTGGACCAGCGGCGCGACGGCGCTGGTAAGGCAAGGGTTCGCCAGGCCAGCGCTTGACGCCTTCGCGCCGGCCCCGCACAATCGTGCCAACCCCTCACGGGGCCGGTGCGTAAGAACACCTTTTCGCAAAGCGGCTAAACCGCCCCGACAGCGCGGTTTTGTCACGTCTGGATTCTGGCTGTGTGCCCCGCAGGGCGCGCTGGCCACAGTTTTGGGCGGGATGGGGCTTACCGTAAGGCTGCCCGCACTTCTTTGCGAGTGTTCTTAACATCCCGTCCACCCGCTGCGCGTAGGAACGCAGCGAGTGGGTTTCAAGTCTCGCAAAGGAGAACTGACCCATGGCGAACACCGCCGCATCCCGCCCCGCTGCCGACGCGGGCACCCTGGCCTTTCCTGGCCGCACCCTTGACCCCATTCCCGCCGATCGGCTGACCGCCGTGCTGGGTGCCTTCAACGCCAGCAACCTGGCAAGCAGCTACATCGAGCGCGGCAACTTCACCGCCGCGCGACGCAAGCTGGTGCAGGCGTTGAACGCCGTCAACCAACTTCAATCCGGCTTGTCATCCGCAGGCGTTGAGGCGAAAGGCGGTGCGGCATGAGCGCAAACAACCGCCCGGCGCTGAACGCGCACCAATACCAGCGGGTGCTGGAAAGCATTGCCAATCAGGCGGACATCATTGCGCACCTGGCCATGCAAAGCGCAGAGCGCCTGAGCGAAACCGACGAAGACATGCTGCTGTTCGGCTTGGCCGGTCTGGCGCGGCAAATTGGCGCGCTGGCCGATGAAGCATCGGGCGGCCAGATTCGTGGCGGCATCCTGGAATGGCAATGCGGCTACCCGTTTTTTGAAAGCAACGGAGGTGCGTCATGAGCGGCAATCAAGTGAATCTATCGGGCTGGCGCCACGAGAACTGGACGATGGTGGGCGGCCAGCCGCCTGTCGTGCTGAACCCCGCTGCCAGCGTGCACAGCTGCATCGCATGGGGCTGGGGCGAGGCGCAGGAACTGCTTGATCTGCTGCACGCAGCCTACGACGCCAATTCGTCGAATGCGGGCTTGATTGAGGTTGGCCTATCGCGGGCCACGGTGTTGAGCAAGATGCTGGAGCACCTGGCGGAGCGGACGGCGGGGAAAGCTGTCGCTGCGACACCAGCGGGGGGCGAAGAGGATGCACCATGAAGCACGAGAAATTCATCTTCCCGCTATGAACAGCAAGGAGAGCATCATGGCAACCTCAAGACGCAGCAGGGCCCCGCGCGCGGCTTCAATCGACGCAGTGGTGAAGTGGCCTGTAGGTGTTCTGCCCGCGCGCATCGACATCATGGAAGCGCGCAGCGATACCGGCGTGCGCGCCGCCATTCTGACGGCCTGGGACCGCACCGGGCGTGAACACCGGATGACGGCTCGGGCCGATGGCGATCTGTGGGATTTGTTCTTTGAGCCTCTGCGGCCGCGCGGCGCACAGCCCAAGCATGGCCGCAATGTGGCATGCGCGCTGGCGTGGCGCCTGTATATGGCGGGCGAACAGGGCGACAGGCGCGCGGTGGAGGCGCGTGCACGTGCCAGTGTTCTCCAGTTGTGGACGAGCAGGGGCTGGCGAGGTATGGGCGGCTCGGGACGCAAAGGGGATCCAACGCCCGCTGGAGACGAGTCCAGCGCTAACCGATTAATACGACTTGGCGCAAAGCAACTCGCCGGACTCTCCGTCCTGATTATTCGCACTGACGAGGGCGACGTAGTGGGGGCGGCCATTGCTGCGCCGCCGGATGCCTTCCGGCGCGACCCTAAGGGCGCCTTAGTGGCTGTTGACGGCGTTGGTTGGCTCTGGCGGCCTGAGATGGGCGACACAGCCGAACACGGACTGATAGCGGCAGAAATCACACTCGACCCGCCCTAGCGCACTGCGCCTTCTCAGTCAAGGCAAACAATTCTGCGGACATTGTTTGCCTAGTGATCCGGTGCCCCGGTGGGCAGCATTGAGCCTTCTTTTAAGGAGGTTTGCATGAATCCATCGAATTCCGGCGCACCAGCGCAGCGCGAGAGCTTTCTACGCCTGCCTGCCGTTGAGCAACAAACCGGGCTCAAGAAGTCCGCTATCTACGCCGGCGCCAAGGTCGGTCGATTTCCGCAGCCTGTGCGCCTGTCGCGCCGCTGCGTGGTCTGGCGCGACTCAGAGATTCAGCAATGGATTGCCGAGCGCGTGGCCGCCAGTCAAGCGCCAAACGCTACCAATTCGGGAGCAATGCTCAAATGACCGACACCAAAGAGAAAGCCGCCGGGGTGGTGCAAACACCCGCAGCGGCCAATAACGTAATCAGACTCGAAAACGGCCGCAGTGTATTGCACTTGCCGGCCCGTCGCAAGCCTGCGGCGCCTGCGGCTGCGCCGGCACCCGTGGCACGAATCGACCCCGACGGCCCCGAGCGGCTGCTGGCCAATGCGTGGGCACTGTTGCCGATCCGGGCCAAGGGGGCGCCGCTGACACGCTTCATGCTGCACCGCTACGACACGCAGGCTCAGCGCACCTACTTTGCTGAGCTGCTGCCCGATCTGAGCATGCGCATCGTAGAGGCCGGCTCAGGCCAGGTGGTCTGCGTTTCCGCGCCGCTGGCGCCCACGGGCACGCGAGGGCCGAAACCATGAGCACGGGCATCTTGGACGCGATGCGCATGGCGGCGCTGACGCCTGTCAAAGACTTGCACCTGGTGCCCGATGGCCGCCTGGTGCGCTACCGCGTTGAAGGCGACAAGCCGGGCAGCGTGAACGGCTGGGTGGTATTGCACGACGGCCCTGTGCCGTCAGGCGCTTTCGGCAGTTGGCGCACCGGCGCCACCCACACCTGGCGAGGCAACACCGACCGCCGCCTGACACCGGCTGAGCGCGATGCACTGCGCCGTCATCAGGCCGCCGCGCAACAGGCGCGCGCGGCAGAGTTGAAAGCGGTGCAAACGGCTGCGGCTACGCGGGCAGAGCGGCTTTGGCAGCGCGCGCGGCCTGCGACCGACGTGCATGCCTATCTGCGCGCCAAGCGCGTGCGGGCCATCGGCCTGCGCCAGCTGCGCGACATGCTGCTGATCCCCGCGCGCGACACGGCTGGCCGCATCGGCACGCTGCAATTCATCGGGCCGGACGGCGCCAAACGGTTTCTGACCGGTGGGCGTATTCAGGGCTGCTACTACGCCATGGGCCGGCCGGCGGATTGCCTGCTGCTGGCCGAAGGGTATGCCACGGCAGCTACTATTTTTGAAGCAACTGGCCGGGCTGTGGCGGTGTGCTTTAACTGCGGCAACCTGCTGCCGGTGGCGCGGGCGCTGCGGGCCAAGTTCCCTGCGTTGCGCCTGGTGATCTGTGCCGACAACGACGCCGGCACGCCGGGCAACCCTGGGCTGACCCACGCCCGCGCCGCAGCGCGCGCCGTGGGCGGTGAAGTGGTGGCGCCTGACTTTGCGGGGGTGCCTGCATGAGCGCGCTGCCTACCGACTTCAACGACCTGGCCGCCGCCCAAGGCCTGGCTGCGGTGAGCGAGCAACTGGAGCCCGTCATCCAAGGCGTGGCCGATTGGCCGGCGCCCATCCTGACGGCAGCAGAACCGGCGCCGCTGACTGCTGACCTGCTGCCCGCCTGGTTGGGCCGGTACGTGGGCGCCTTGGCTGAGGCCACTCAGACGCCAGCCACCATGAGCGCGCTTTTCGCGCTGAGCGTGGTATCTGCCTGTGTGCAGCGCCGCTACGTGGTGGCGCCCCTGGGCGCGGATGCGGGCTATACCGAGCCGGCCACGTTCTGGAGCCTGAGCGTGGCCGCCAGCGGTTCGCGCAAGTCCGCCATCGTGGATGCCCTGGCCAGGCCGCTGGCAGCGTGGGAGAAGCGGGCCGGTGATCGAATGCGGCGCGCGATCAGCGTGCACAACTCACGGCAGACAGTGATCGAGGCAACGATTGCCCGCCTCAAGACTCAGGCGGGCAAGACCGACGACCCCAACGAACGAGAGCGCTTGCGTCAGCAAATCGAGAACGAAGAGCATGCCAAGGCCGACCGGATGTTTCCGCCCCGAGTGTTCATCGGCGACACGACGGTGGAGCGCCTTCAATCCGTGTTGGTGGAGCAGGGCTCGCGCATGGCGGTGTTGTCAGATGAGGGGGGCTTGTTCAACACCATCAGCGGCAGCTATGGCGGCGGCGCCGGGCCGGCGCTGGACGTGCTGTTGCAGGGTCACAGCGGCGGTTCTGTGAGGGTAGAGCGCGGCGGGCGCCACGCCTATATCGACCGCGCTGCCCTGACCTTGGGCCTGATGTTGCAGCCCGACCTTTTGAACGACGCTGCAGGTAGCAACCGATTCAGGGCCAGCGGCCTGATGGCGCGCTTTGCCTACGCCCTGCCCGGCCAGGTGGTGGGCGGACGCAACGTGCGCGCCTACAAGCCAGTGCCTGCCGATCTGCGCACGGAATACGAGCGCGAGGTTGACGCGCTGCTGGGCGACCCAATGGAGGGGCCGCACCTGCCGCCGCACCAGTTGCCGCTGGCGGACGATGCGCGCGAGGCATGGCTGGACTATGCGCAAGAGATTGAGAACGCGCTGGGGCCCGACGGCGAGCTGGCCGCCATTGCCGATTGGGGCGCCAAGCTGGCGGGCATGGCCGCGCGCATCGCGCTGCTGTTCGAGCTGGTGACCAGTGGGCCATGCGCTGAGCTGGTGTGCCTGGACAGCACCCAGCGTGCCATCGCGCTGTGCCGCCTGCTGGTGCCGCATGCCAAGGCTGCGTTCCGTCTGTTGGCTGCGGATGAGGCTGACCGCGATGCCGATGCGGTGCTGGCTTGGGTGGTGCGATCTGGTGTGCGCGGCGAGTTCAAGCAAGCCGATGCGCACTTCGCAATGCGCAGCCGCTTCACGAAGAAGGAGCGCTTGGTGGCTGCACTGCAGCGCCTGCAAGCCAATGGCTGCGTTCGGCATGAGCTGCGCAAGAACGAAAAGGCGCGCCCTTCTGCGGTGTGGCACGTCAATCCACGGCTGTTCCTTCAGTGATCCACGTTTCTCCATAGAGAGGAATAAATGAAATTCTCTTTCTTTATATATAGATACGCATGCAAGCGCCTAGACCGCGTGAATAACGTGAAAAACGTGAGTGACGCTGATGCCGCTTCGTTGCTCACGTTAATCACGTTTCTCACCCTACCAGCGCGTGTACATGTGCATGAACCGCTGATCCGGAGGATGGATGTCGGCGCGCTGGCTATGACCTGTCGAAAAGTTCGCGGGTCCTTCCTGGCACTTCTCGGTGCGGGTAATTCGCGCCGCGACCTCGGACTAGGTACGGGACTTCCCAAGGGGGTTAAGTGAAGATGGACAAGGCGACACAAGCTGAATTCGCATCATTCGTCGGCATCAGCGAGGCAAGGGCCAGCCAATTGGCCAGTGATGGGGTACTGATAGCGGGTGGCACGCTGCGCGACTGGACGCGCGCCTACTGCGAGCGGCTGCGAGGCCAGGCGGCCGGCCGTGCCAGTGACAACGACCCCATGCTGACCGACGAGCGCGCACGGTTGGTGAGGGCAAAGCGCGAGCAGGCAGAAATCCAGCTGGCCGAGCAGCGCGGCGAAGTCATCCGGGTTGACGCGGTCCGCACCCAGCTGGCCAACCGCTTGGCGGCCACCCGCGACGGCTTACTGCAGATTCCGGCGCGGGTATCGGCGGTGTTGGCTGCCGAGACCAGCTCGGAAGTGGTTTTCACCACGCTCAGCGACGAGCTATGCAAAGCGCTGGAAGGGCTGACGGGCTCACTCGAATCGAACACCGCCCTCGGTCAAGGAGCTTCTGCGTCATGACGTTCCTGCTTCATTCCGTGTGGGCGAGTCAGCCCGCCGCACTGGACCCGGTGGACGTGCTTCGGGAAGTGCACATGTCCATGGAGCGCGGCACCGTGCCCCCTGAGCAAACCCGTAAGCAGTTCGTGCGCGGGCTTGACAGGTACTTTGCCGGCTCCGGCGACCTGGCGACGTGTCTGGGCCTGCGTGCGCGCCAGGGGCGATGCAATGAAGAGCCGCGGCGGCGCGTGGCCCAGCAAGCGCGTGCCGCGTTGATTCACGAGGCGATGGTTACGCACGGTGGCAGTGTGAGCTGCGCCAGCGCTGAGTGGCTCAGTCGCGCCCTGCGTGGCATGGCACCTGTCCCGGCGCAGTTGGAGGCGCATGTTGTCAAGCTGCGGCAGCTCAAGGGCGTCAAAGTCGCCTTGAGCAGCCGGCAACTGTTCCGCATCGCCAAGGAGCACGCCAGCGCGCGCTGAAATCGTCGCGCCGTTGTTTGTCACTGGGGTTCACGGCGGCAAAGTGGCGCCATGAACCACTACCTTCATACCGACCCCGCACTGCTGCCAAGCCAGCAGATGCGAGCCAGGCTCCTACCGGGGCTGCTGCTGGAGCTTCAAGGCGGCGGCGTGTCCCGGCTGGTTCGCCTGTCTCCGCATGAAGCCCTGGGCCTGGCCCGTGACCTTTTGAACGACGCGCGCGCGAGCATCGAGGCGCGTGAGCGCTGGCGCGAGGAGCACGGCCATGTCTGATCTGTTGACCCGCGCCGTGATGTTTGGCCGCGCAGACGGCGCTGACATTCCTTGCACCATCGCCACGACCGCGCCAGTAGGCCGCGGCGGTGAGTTCGAAGTGCTCAGTTGCGCACCTGAAGATGTTGATCTGTCCCGCGCACCGCTGCCGCTGCTGATCGGACACGACCAAAGCCGACTGGCCGTTGGCCTGATTGATGGCATTCGATGCACGGGCGACAAAGTCACCGGCCTGGCGCGGTTTGGCACCAGCGCGGAAGCGCAGGCCATTCGGGCCGACGTAGAAGCGGGGATTCACCGATCCCTGAGCGTCGGCTATGAGCGCACCGGCATCCGCGCAACCGACCCGGAAAGTGGTGCCACCGAATACCGCTGGCGCCCCGTTGAGGCCTCGATTGTCTCCGTTCCTGCCGACGCATCGGCAGGCTTCTATCGCAACCATTCCGCAGAGAACGACATGACCACCACAGCAACCAAGACCCCAGCCGCCCCGGCACCCGTGCCCGCACAAACCCCGGCGCCAGCCGATCCAATTCAAACTTGGAAGCCTGAGCAGCGAGCGGAGCAAATCCTTGAGCTTTGCACCCGACATGGCATGGCCGATAAGGCGTTGAACATCATTCAGCGTTCGGCCAGCGTTGAGGCCGCCAAGGACATGATCATGAACGAGCTCGCCATGCGCGACCTGCTCACCGGCGGACACCACAATACCCGCGCTGAACGTCCTGCGGCGAACGACCGTGAGCTGATCTTGAACACGCTGGCCAGCCGCATGGGCGGCACGGCCACCGGCCCAACGCTGGGGCGCGCAAGCCTGATCGACCTTGCGGAGCGCGCATTGACAGCTGGAGGCCAGCGCATCGCGCCCGGCGAGCATCGCGACACGATTTTTCAGCGGGCCTTCGGCGCAGGCACCACCAGCGACTTTCCGCAGCTGCTCAACACCGCTGCGGCGCGCGTACTGGCGCAGGCCATGGAAGACCAGCAATCACCGATCAAGGCCATCGCGCGCAAGGTCAACCGCCCGGACTTCCGTATTCTCAATTCGGTTCGGGCCGACAGCGCGCCCGATCTGCTCAAAGTCAATGAACACGGCGAATACAAATACGGCTCGCTTGCTGAGGCCAGCAACGGCTGGGGCGTGGCCACTTTCGGGCGCATCCTGGCACTGACGCGCCAGGCCATCATCAACGACGATCTGGGCGCCTTTGCAGCCGCTATCTCAGGCTTCGCGGCCTCAGCGGCCCGACTTGAGGCCGACCGGCTTGCGTCGATGCTGCTGACGCCTGGCACCGTCGATGGCGCTCCGGTGTTCGACGCCACGCGCGGCACCAGCGTAGATAAGGTGCTGACCGCTGAGGGGCTTGCCGCCGCCGTGCTTGCGCTGCGCGGCCAGCGCGGCCTGCATGGTGGTCTGCTCGCGCAGCAGCCTGGCACGCTGATTGTCCCTGCAGCGCTTGAGCTCAAGGCGCTGCAGCTGGTGACCAGCCTGTCGCCCGCTCGCACCGACGACGTACAGCCATTTTCTGGCCTGACGGTGGCCGTTGAGCCGCGTTTGGACGCCGCCAGCGCCACTGCGTGGTATCTGGTGGCGCGCAACCAGTCTGCGCTGGAATACGGCTACCTGGAAGGCGCTGAAGGTGTCCAGATGGTGGAGCGCGGCGGTTTCGAGGTTGACGGCGTCGAATACCGTGCGCGCCTTGACTTCGGATGCGGATGGGCGGCACCTATCGGGTGGGTGAAGTCCACCGGCACCGCCGCGTGACCTAAGACTGAACGAGCGGCGCCCGCATGGGCGTTGCAGGGATAACTTGGCGAGTGCCCTTAACGAACCCCAAGAGGCGACAGCAACACCGCAGCGCCAGTGCCCATGGAGGCTTCCTTCTGGCCCCGTTGTGTAGCGTGGTTGCCCGAAAAGCCCGGTTCGCCGGGCTTTTCGTTTTTGAGGGATGGAATTCCGCGATGGATTGGCCAGGGGGCGTCCGCTATGGCGGTGTGGATGTGCCCCCACTTTGGGAAAAGATGCCCCCAAATGTGCCCCCACTTTGCCCCGGATGCATGCGCACTTATCCGGACGCATCCGGCCTAAAATTGCCGCTTTCCCCTAGGAAGGCAAAAAAAATCCGCACGCTCTAGGAGCTATGCGGATTTATGAGTGGTGCCGACTGCCGGAATCGAACTGGCGACCTACGCGTTACGAGTGCGTTGCTCTACCAACTGAGCTAAGTCGGCGAAATCAAGAACCCGAGAGTATATACCAGGCCGGGGCATCGCCAGCGCGCGCGCGGGGCCTTCGTGGCCAAGGCGGGCGGTGCACTCTAGACTGGGGGTTTGATTGCACCAACGAGGAGTCGCCCCGATGCTCAAACCCGACCATGTTTCTGACGCCGCTGCCCTGTTGGACGCTGGCGCGGCGCCATCGCGCCGGCGGGCGATGCAGCTGGCCCTGGGGGCGGGCTACGCGGCGGCGGCCTTGCCTGTCGTGGCGCAGACTGCGGTCAAGACGTCGGCCGAAGGGCTGACGGCGGGCGAAGTGGCCATCGACGTGGCAGGCTTTCAGATGCCTGCCTACCGCGCGCAGCCTGCGGGCAAGACCGGCTTGCCGGTGGTGCTGGTCTTGTCAGAGATCTTTGGCGTGCACGAATACATCGCCGACACGGCGCGGCGACTGGCGCACCTGGGTTATCTGGCGATAGCGCCAGAGCTGTTTATTCGCCAGGGTGATGCCAAGCGCTACACCGAGATCGGCAAGCTGGTCAGCGAAGTGATTGCCAAAGTGCCCGATGCGCAAGTGCTGGCCGACCTGGACGCCACCGTGGCCTGGGCCGCTGCGCACGGCGGCGATACCCGCAAGCTGGGGGTGACGGGCTTTTGCTGGGGCGGGCGTCAGACCTGGCTGTACTGCGCGCACAACCCCAGGGTGAAGGCGGGGGTGGCGTGGTACGGGCGCCTGGTGGGCGAGCCGACGGCGCTGGCGCCGCGCAACCCTGTCGATGTGGCGGGGCAGCTTAAGGCGCCGGTGCTGGGCCTGTACGGTGAGGCCGACACGGGCATCGGGCACGACACGGTAGAGAAGATGAAGGCCGCACTGACCGACGCGGGCGCCAAGGGCAACGCGGCGGCTGCGGCGTCTGCCTTCGTGGTGTACCCCGACGCGCCGCACGCGTTTCATGCCGACTACCGCCCCAGCTACCGCAAGGAAGCGGCGGAAGACGGCTGGAAGCGCATGCTGGCCTGGTTCAAGCAGCACGGCGTGGATTGAGCGCGTGGCCGACTGGGCGCCGCCGCAGTGCTGCGCAGGGAGTGCGTGACGTGGCTGCGACTAGCGGGGCGCAGTGCATCAGGGTCACCCCTGCGGCGCAAACATCACGCGCCCAGGTTTATTGATTGAATCGGCCTCTAGCGAAGGCACCACCAGCGCTGGCAGCTATGAAAAACAGAGTGATGCGGTTGGCGTACGGCTGCGGCGGGTAGGGGCGGCGGCGAGCTTTGAGGCGCCGACGGATTCCCGTTGGCGGATCTGCGGTCAGCGCACCTTGCGGTGCCCGCGCTTTGAAGCCACCACGCAGCGCGTGCTACTGGGGCGGGCGCTGCGCAGCGCCCACGGCAACGGGCATAGGCACGGCTACAAGCACAGGCCCGCGCGGCGCCCCGCGCCTCAGCCGCGCGCCATGGGCAATTCGGGGCGGCGGCTCCATTCGCTCCAGCTGCCGGCATACAGGCTGGCCGGGGCGTAGCCGGCCAGTTCCATCGCCAGCACGTTGGGTACGGCGCTGACGCCGCTGCCGCAGTGGTGCACCACGCCGCCAGCATCGTGGCCGGCCAGCAGGGCGTCGAATTCCTGCTTGAGTTGCGCGGCGGGCTTGAAGTGGCCGTCGGCGCCCAGGTTGTCGCTGAACGGGCGGTTGAGCGCGCCGGGGATGTGCCCGGCCACCGGGTCCAGCGGCTCGGTCTCGCCCCGGTAGCGCAGGGCGCCGCGCGCGTCGATCACGGTTTGCGTGGGGCGGCCGAGTTGGGCGATGACCTCGTCGATCAGCACCAGGCGGCGCAGCGGCGCGCCCAGCTCGAAGTTGCCGGCCCGGTGCGCGGGCGCAGGCCCGCTTTGGGTGGCGCCGCCGGCGGCCACCCAGGCTTGCAGGCCGCCGTCCAGCACGGACACGGCGTCGTGGCCGGCCCATTTCAGCATCCACCACAGGCGCCCGCAGTAGTTGGCGCCGTTGCGGTCGTACACCACCACTTGCATGGCGTTATCAAGCCCCAGCGCCCGCAGGGTGTGCGCCAGAAGCTCTCGTTTTGGTAGCGGATGCCGCCCGCCGTTGACGGCGTCTTCGGCGCTGTGGGCGCTCATGTCGCGGTCGAGGTGGGCCTGCACGGCGCCGGCGATGTGCTGTTCAGCGAACATCGCATCGGCCTTGGCCGGGTCGGCCAGGTCAAAGCTGCAATCCACCACCAGCAAGGGGGCGTCGCTGGCCTGCAGGGTCTGCAACTGGGGGACGGTGATCAGGTGGGTGTAGGCGGTCATCAATGGGCCTCGGCCGGTGGGTTCGGCAGCGCGCGGCTGCGCAAGAAGGTGGCCAGCATACCGCTTGCGATGATGGTGGCCATGCCCAGCCAGCCGATCAGCGGGATCTGGTCGCCAAACAAGAACAACCCGAACAGCGCGGCAAAAACGATGCCGGAATACTGCAGGTTGGCCACCACCATCGTCGATCCGCGCGTGTAGGCGCGCGTCATGCACAGCTGGCCAAGTGCGGCCAGCACGCCGATGGGGATCAGCCACAGCGCCTGACGGGTGTTGAGCGGGTGGATGTCGAAGAACAGCATGGCAATGGCGCCCACCAGCGCCGCGCCCACGGAAAAGTAAAACACCGTGCGCGCCTCGGGCTCGCCCACGCGGCCCAGCGCGGCCACCTGGATGTAGGCCAGCGCAGACAGCAGGCCGGACATCAGCCCGATCAGCCCGGCGAACAGCTGGTTTTGCTCCAGCGTGGGGCGCAGCATCATCACCACGCCGGCAAAACCGGCCATCACCGCGACGATCAGCGGGCCCTGGCGGCGCACCTCGCTCAAGCGCCCCATCAACAGCGTGCCGCCGATCAGAAAGGCCGCCACCCACACGCCGCTCATGTAGTTCAGCGTCATGGCCGTGGCCAGTGGCAAGGCTGCAATGGCGTAGAACCAGCAGGCCAGTGCCGACACGCCTACCACGTTGCGCCACACGTGCATCATCGGCACGGTGGTGCGCAGCGAAACGCCGCGCGATCGCGCCAGCATCCACATGAAGACGATGCCGATCGCGCCGCGGTAGCACACGATTTCCATCGGCCCGAAGTAGGGCGATGCGAACTTGATGCACACACTCATCAGGGCAAAGAAGAGCGATGCGGCGATCATCCAGGCGGCTTGCATGTCGGTGTGCTTTTGAACAAAAAAACGCCTGCGCCGCCCATTGGGCCAGCGCAGGCTGCTATCAAATAAAGAGTTTGGTGGTGCCGCTTCTTCAGGCCACCAGAGTCATGCCCATGGCGCGGCGGTACCACTCGTGAAAGTGCTGCATGCCGTCTTCCATGGGGCTTTGGTAGGGGCCGACTTCGTTGTCGCCACGCAGCCACAGCGCCTTGCGGCCCGCGTCCATGCGTTCGGCGATTTCGTCGTCTTCGATGCAGGTTTCCATGTAGGCAGCGCGCTGCGCCTCGACGAATTCGCGCTCAAAGGCAACGATTTCTTCGGGGTAGTAGAACTCGACCATGTTCATGGTCTTGTCCACGCCCATCGGGTACAGCGTGGACACGGTCAGCACGTGCGGGTACCACTCGACCATGATGTGGGGGTAGTAGGTCAACCAGATGGCGCCGCGCGAGGGCAGGGCGCCGTTTTGGTAGTTCACCAGCACTTCATGCCACTTCTTGTAGATGTCAGAGCCCGGCTTGCCGAAGGTGGGCGCCACGCCGACGGTCTGCACGGAATAGTCGCGGCCAAACTGCCAGCTCAGGTCGTCGCAGGTGACAAAGTTGCCCAGGCCGGGGTGGAAGGGGCCGACGTGGTAGTCCTCGAGGTAAACCTCGATGAAGGTCTTCCAGTTGTAGTTGCATTCGTGCAGCTCAACGTGGTCGAGCGCGAAGCCCTCGAAAGAAAGGTCGTGCGCGACACCCATGCCCGCCAAGTCGGCGGCTACGTCGCGGCCGTTGTCCTCGAACAGCAGGCCGTTCCACTCGCGCAGCTGGTAGTTGTTCAGGTTCAGGCACGGGTCGTGCTGGAAATGCGGCGCACCCAGCAGTTCGCCTTTGGGCGAGTATGTCCAGCGGTGCAGCGGGCACACGATGTTGCCACCCGCGTGGCCTTTGCCCTGGCCCTGCAGCGAGCCGCGACCCTTGAGCATGACCGCCTGGCGGTGACGGCAGACGTTGGAGATCAGCTCGACGCCGCCCTGCGCGTTGCGCACCAGCGCGCGGCCTTGCGCCTCTTGCGGCAAGGCAAAGTAGTCGCCCTCGTTCGGCACAGCGAGTTGATGGCCGACGTAGCGCGGCCCGGACTCGAAGATGAGCCTCTGCTCACGCTCTAGCAGCGCAGGGTCGAAATAGGAGTGGACGGAAAGTTGACTTGCCGCCTGCTGTAACTGAAGACTTAAATCAGACATGGTGTTCCGATGTTTAAGACTCCCCCTATGAAGGGGCAGGAAGTAAGCGCTTGGGATCCGAGGATATTAGGCGCGCGAACCGTATGCCGATTTCGGCAAAGGAACCGCGAATTTTAACCCATGTGCCCATTTCAGGCAGGGCATGAGGGTCTTGCGGCGAGGGGGTTTGGTGACGGTCATCAAGCGCGGCGCTTCGCCACACCTAAAATGAGCGCTTTTGCGCACATCGGAATGGCTAGAAAACCCGCCAACGGCGACACGCAACCCACCAGTTACGGCGATGCGGTGCAGCAGCTGGAACAGCTGGTGACCGGGCTGGAATCAGGCCAGATGCCGCTGGAGGAGCTGCTGACGCAGTACCAGCGCGGTACCGAGTTGCTGCGCTATTGCCGTGACCGCCTGCAGGCCATCGAAGACCAGGTCAAGGTGCTTGACGATGCGGGCGCGCTGAAGCCGTGGGCACTGGAATGATTACAACCGATTTCGCTGCCTGGTCGGCGGATGCGCTGGGCCAAGTTGAGCAGGCCTTGTCCGACTGGGTGCCAGCAGCAGCGCCCGCCGGCTTGGGGGATGCAATGCGCTACGCCGTGCTGGATGGGGGCAAGCGCGTTCGGCCGCTGTTGGTGCTGGCCACCGCCGCCGCCGTGCAAGGCCATGCCGAGGCGGCATTGCGTGCCGCCTGTGCCGTGGAGTTGATCCACGCCTATTCGCTGGTCCACGACGACATGCCCTGCATGGACAACGATGTGCTGCGCCGCGGCAAGCCCACCGTGCACGTGCAGTTTGGCGAGGCGCAGGCGTTGCTCTCGGGCGATGCGCTTCAGGCGCTGGCGTTTGAGCTGTTGACGCCCGACCCCGCCCAAGTGCCGCCAGCGATGCAGGCCGACCTGTGCCGCTGCCTGGCGCGTGCGGCCGGTGAAGCGGGCATGGCCGGCGGCCAGGCCATTGATCTTGCCAGCGTGGGCAAACCATTGAGCGAAGCCCAACTGCGCCATATGCACATGCTGAAAACTGGCGCGTTGCTGCAAGGCAGCGTGCAGATGGGCGCCGACTGCGCCCAATCACCGCTGACGCCGCAGGCGCGTGACGGGTTGGCGCGCTACGGGGCCGCTGTCGGCCTGGCATTTCAGGTGGTCGACGACATTCTGGACGTCACCGCCGATTCCGCCGCCCTCGGCAAGACGGCTGGCAAGGACGCAGCCGCCGACAAGCCCACCTACGTTTCGGTGATGGGGCTGGACGCCTCGCGCGCGCTGGCGGCGCAGTTGGGGGATGAGGCGCACCATGCGCTCGCCGCCACCGGTCTGGCCGACGTCGAGTTGTTGCGCGTGCTGGCCGACCGCGTGGTAAACCGCAGTAATTGACCATGGCGACAACCTACCTCGACTCCGTTCACACCCCAGCCGATCTGCGCAAGCTGACGCGCGAGCAACTCAAGGCCCTGGCCGACGAGTTGCGCGAATGCGTGCTCAGCAACGTGGCGCGCACGGGCGGGCACCTCAGCTCGAACCTCGGCACGGTGGAGCTGACCATCGCGTTGCATTACGTCTTCAACACGCCGCACGACCGGCTGGTGTGGGATGTGGGCCACCAGACCTATCCGCACAAGATCCTTACCGGCCGCCGTGAGCGCATGCCCACGCTGCGCCAGCTGGGGGGCATGTCGGGCTTTCCTCGCCGGGATGAGAGCGAGTACGACACGTTCGGTACGGCGCATTCGTCCACCAGCATCTCCGCCGCGCTGGGCATGGCTTTGGCGGCGCGCCAGAAGGGCGAAGACCGCGATGCCGTGGCGATCATCGGCGACGGCGCGATGACCGCCGGTATGGCTTTTGAAGCGCTGAACAACGCCGGGGTGGAGCGCGACGCGCGCCTGCTGGTCGTGCTGAACGACAACGATATGAGCATCAGCCCGCCCGTGGGTGCGCTGAACCGCTACCTGGCCCAGCTGATGAGCGGCAACTTCTATGCCGCGGCGAAGAACGTGGGCAAGACCGTGTTGGGCCCGGTGCCGCCGCTGTTCGAGCTGGCCAAGCGGCTGGAGCAGCAGGCCAAGGGCATGGTCGTGCCCGCCACCTTGTTCGAGAAATTTGGCTTCAACTACATCGGCCCCATAGACGGACACGATCTGGATTCGCTGATCCCCACGCTGGAGAACATTCGCGATCTGATGGCCAGCAAACAAGGCCCGCAGTTCCTGCACGTGGTGACCAAGAAGGGCCAGGGCTACAAGCTGGCCGAGGCCGACCCCGTGGCCTACCACGGCCCCGGCAAGTTTGACCCGGCCGTCGGCTTGGTGGCGCCCAGCGCACCGGGCAAGCAGACCTTCACCCAGGTCTTCGGACAATGGCTGTGCGACATGGCCGAGAAAGACAAGCGCCTGGTGGGGATCACCCCCGCCATGCGCGAAGGCTCTGGCATGGTCGAGTTTCATCGCCGCTTTCCTGAGCGCTATTACGACGTGGGCATTGCGGAGCAGCACGCCGTCACGTTCGCGGCGGGCA
Source organism: Ottowia oryzae (assembly GCF_003008535.1). Classification (NCBI taxonomy): domain Bacteria; kingdom Pseudomonadati; phylum Pseudomonadota; class Betaproteobacteria; order Burkholderiales; family Comamonadaceae; genus Ottowia; species Ottowia oryzae. The sequence continues at coordinate 3,259,943 of NZ_CP027666.1, read as the reverse complement.
TGGCGTGCGAGGGCTTGAAGCCCGTCGTCGCTATCTATTCCACTTTCCTGCAGCGCGCGTACGACCAGCTGATTCACGATGTGGCGATCCAAAACCTGCCGGTGGTGTTCGCTCTGGATCGCGCCGGGTTGGTGGGGGCAGATGGAGCCACCCACGCGGGCAATTACGACATCGCCTATCTGCGCTGCATTCCCAACGTGAGCGTGGCCTGCCCGGCGGACGAGCGCGAATGCCGCCAGTTGCTTTCAACGGCGTTCGAACAAGACCATCCGGTCGCGGTGCGTTACCCGCGTGGCGCTGGTGTGGGCGTGCCAACCTTGCCAGACCTGTCGGCGCTGCCCTTCGGGCGTGGCGAGGTGCGTCGCGAGGGCAGCGGCATTGCGCTTTTAGTGTTCGGCACCTTGCTGTACCCCGCGCTGCAGGCGGCCGAACGCTTGGGCGCCACGGTGGTCAACATGCGCTGGGCCAAGCCCTTGGATACGGCCTTGCTGGCGGATGTGGCTGCCCGCCATGAGGCGCTCGTCACGCTGGAAGAGGGCAGCATCATGGGCGGCGCAGGCAGTGCTGTGCTGGAGGCCCTGGCCGCCGCCGGCAGCGCGATGCCGGTGCTGCAATTGGGGCTGCCGGACGAGTTCATCGAGCACGGCGATCCGGCAAGACTGCTGGCGGCGCAAGGCCTGGATGCGGCGGGTATCGAGGCGTCTGTGCGGGGCCGTTTCGGCCACCTGCTGCAAGCCACCGCGCCCGATCTGAAAGTGGTTCGCTGACCGCCTCGCAACGCCCTGGCGGCCTTAAAAAAAGCCGCCGTGGACAGGTTAATCCCTAATCTGCGGCGCGGGGGTTGACCGCTAAACTCTGAGAGCCTGTATCCATATGTCAAGGAGACAATCTCTCATGGACCGTCGTTCCATTATCAAACGCGCCGGCATTGCCGGCGTTTTGGCTGCTGGCGTTGCGCCTGCGGTCCATGCGCAAGCTGCTGTGCGCTGGCGCTGTGCATCCAGCTTCCCCAAATCGCTGGACACCATTTTCGGAACCGCTGAGGTGTTCTCGAAGAAGGTCAGCGACATCACCGGGGGCAAGTTTCAGATCTCGGTGCACGCAGGCGGCGAACTGATGCCTGCCTTTGGCGTGGTCGACGGCGTCCAGAACGCTTCCGTGGAGATGGCGCACACCGCGCCTTACTACTACTACGGCAAAGATCCCACCTTCTGCCTGGGCTGTGCGGTGCCGTTCGGCATGAACACCCGCCAGATGAACGCCTGGATGTACGAAGGCAACGGCCTGAAGCTGATGCGCGACTTCTACGCCAAGTACAACATCTTCAACCTGCCCGGCGGCAACACCGGCGCACAGATGGGCGGTTGGTTCCGCAAGGAAATCAAGACCGTCGCCGACTTGAAAGGCCTCAAGTTCCGCACCAACCCGTTTGCCGGCAAGGTGCTTGAGCCTTTTGGCGTGGTGCCCCAATCCATTCCAGGTGCTGACCTGTACCCTGCGTTGGAAAAAGGCACGCTGGATGCACTCGAATGGGTGGGCCCGTACGACGATCAGAAGCTCGGCTTCAACAAGGTCGCCAAGTACTACTACTACCCCGGTTGGTGGGAAGGCGGCCCGCAGCTGGACTTCTACATCAACACCAAGGCCTGGAACGCCCTGCCTGCGGAGTACAAGGCCGCTGTCGAGGCCGCCGCCTCGCACGCCCACGTGACGATGACCGCCAAGTACGACGCCCGCAACCCGACCGCGCTCAAGCAGATGGTGGGCTCGGGCACGCAGCTGCGTCCGTTCAGCAACGAGATCATGACTGCGGCGTTCAAATCCGCGCAGCAGATCTATGCCGACCTGAACAAGAGCAACCCGGAATGGGCCAAGGTCTACAAGGACTACAGCAAGTTCCTGGCCGACGAAAATGCCTGGTTCCGCTTCAGCGAAGGTCTGTTCGACCGCTTCATGCAGCAGCAGAAACTGAGCTGATTCGGTTTCAATCGAGTAAAAAAAGCCCGCCGGTTGGCGGGCTTTTTCATGGGACTTTCTTTGTCGGATCGCGTTGCGCCACGCGTGCCATGAATTCCAGAAGAATCTGCGGGTCGGCGCTGTGAATCCATGTCATGCCCCCGCCGCGTTGGCGCACCAGCAACCTTGGTGCCATCACGCGCTGAAACCAAGGCAAGAAGACCAGCTTCAGAGAGGCCACCTCTGCCACCCGAACGCGCTTGTTCCAGAGCCAGGTCTGGGTCAGCACGTCGTCATCCAGGCGGGTGCGGCTGCGCACGATCCAAGTGCCCATCCATAGCACGAGCAGCGCCGTTGAGCCGAAAAGCACGGCGCCACTCGTTGACCAGTCGGCCGCGCGCAGCTGCGGCACTTGCGCCATGCCCGTGACGATCAGGATGACCATCATGGCGACCGTCAGGCCACGGGTGAAGGCGGGAAAGGCGGCGCTTTCTCTGGCGTGCAGCGATGCTTCATCCTGCATCACGGTTGCGATGCTGGTGGCGTGGGCTCACTGGCAGCGCTTTCGGGGCTTGGCGCCGCGTTGCCGAAGGGGTTGTCCATGTCGATGTTGTCGCTGGGTGACTGCAACTCGGCCGGCATTTCAAGCTGCACCTTGTCGGTGTCGACCTTGACCTCCTTGTCGAGGAACACGGTCACCGTCTGCGGGAAGAAGATCACGATCACCACCAGCAGCAGTTGCAGGCCGACCCACGGGATGGACCCCATGTAGATGTCGCGCGATTCAATGCGCTTTTTGAGCGTGCCGTTCTTGAACAAGGTGTCGGCAATGCCGCGCAAATAGAACAAGGCGAAACCGAACGGCGGGTGCATGAAGCTGGTTTGCATGTTCACGCACAGCAGCACACCGAACCACACCATGTCGATGCCCATCTTGTGCGCCACGGGGCCGAGCAGCGGCAGGATGATGAAGGCGATCTCGAAGAAGTCGAGGAAGAACGCCAGGAAGAACACGAACACGTTGACCGCCAGCAGGAAGCCGACCTGGCCGCCCGGCAGGTTAGACAGCATGTGCTCGACCCAGACCGCGCCGTCCACGCCCTGGAAAACCAGCGAAAAGACGCGCGAGCCGATCAGGATGAAGACCACCATTGCCGTCAGCCGCATGGTGCCCTGCATGGCTTCCCACAGCATCGGCCACGACAGGCGGCGATGGATCAACGCCAGCACCAGCGCGCCGACTGCACCCATCGCACCGGCTTCGGTGGGCGTCGCGATGGCGTGGTCCATGAAGGGCAGGCCGCCCATCGAGCCCAGCACCGCGAAAATCAAAATCGCCGAGGGAATGATGCCGCGCAGGCATTTGCCCCACAGCGCCCAGCCATGCAAGGTGCGCGCGCTGGCCGGGAGGCCAGGTACCTTCTGCGGGTAGAGCCGCCCGAGAATGAAGGTGTAGATGGCGAAGATCAGCACCTGCAGGATGGATGGGCCCCACGCGCCCTTGTACATGCTGCCCACGTCGGTGCCCAGCTGGTCGGCCATCACGATCAGCACCAGCGAAGGGGGCACCAGCTGGGTGATGGTGCCCGAGGCGGCCAGCACGCCAGTGGAGTAGCGCGTGTCGTAGCCGTAGCGCATCATCACCGGCAGAGAGATCATGGCCATCGCGATCACCTGCCCGGCCACGGTGCCCGTGATGGCACCAAGGATGAAGCCGACGATGATGACCGAGTAACCCAGGCCGCCGCGCACAGGGCCAAACAGCTGGCCCATCGAGTCGAGCATGTCTTCGGCCAGTCCGCACTTCTCGAGTATGGCGCCCATCAGCGTGAAGAAGGGAATGGCCAGCAGCGTCTCATTCGACAGAATGCCGAACACGTTGAGCGGCAGGTTGGCCATGAAGTTGGCCGGGAACCAGCCCATCTCGATGGCCACGAAGCCCGAGAACAGCCCCAGCGCGGCCAGCGAAAAGGCGACCGGAAAGCCGATCAACATGATGAACACCAGGCCGGCGAACATCAAAGGGGCAAAGTTTTCCATGTGCATACCGCGCGATTCCTGATCGTTTCGTTTTTTCTGGTGCGCGCGTTACTGCAGCGGCTTTTCGTAGTGCGTATCCATCGTGTGCAGGCCCGTCAGGTGCGCCACACGCTTGATGATTTCCGCGACCCCCTGGAGGAACATCATCCCGAAGCCCAGCGGCAGCAACAGCGCCGCCGGCCAGCGGATCAGGCCGCCGATGCTGCCCGACACCTCGCCCGTCTGGTACATGCCCCAGAAGAACGGCCAAGTCAGCCAGAACATCAGCCCCATCACCGGCAGTAAGAAAAACACCAGGCCGAACAGATCGACATACACCGGCCCATTGCGCTTGAGCTTGCCGTAGATGATGTCCACCCGCACGTGCTCATTCAGGCTGAGTACCACGGGCGCGCCCAGCATCACGGTGGCCGCGAACAGGTACCACTGAATCTCGAGCCAGGCGTTGGAGCTCATGTCCAGCCCATAGCGTATGAACGCGTTGCCGGCCGAAATCAGTGCTGCCAGCAAAACGGCCCACGAAGCCAGCTTGCCGAGCTGGCGGGTCGTCCAGTCGACCGCGCGCGCGAAGCGGATGAGTAGAGGCAGCATCACGTATTTCCCGTCAAGAACAGACCGCGCGGCTGGCTCGCCACAGCGTGGCCGCGCCGCATCCGCAAAGCCTTCCGATTCTAGATAGGCGAGCAGCCAGAAGATGTTGGGGAAATCCTTATGCCTGCACACGGCTGCGCAGGTCTGCGCTGTGCGCCCGCGTCCCCGAGTGTCTGTTGGAGCGATGAAGCGAAGGCGCTCGGGCGTCAGCGCAGCAGCGCGCACAGCGCCGTCAGGCTGGCCACCTCGGCGTGGGGCGCGGTGGGCAGCTCAGCGGGCCAGCGTTCGTCGCGGCGGTTGATCCAGACCGTCTGCATCCCGGCGGCGAGGGCGCCCGCGCCGTCGAGCTGAGCGTCATCGCCAATGTGCAGCACCTGCGCGGGCGACACGCCAGCCTGGGCGGCGGCTGCTGCAAAGATGCGTGCGTCGGGCTTGCTGAAGCCGGTGATCGCCGGGTTCACCGCCGCGCGAAAGAAGTGGCCGATGCCCACGCGGTGCACGTCGGCGTTGCCGTTGGACAGCGCGACGATGGGAAATCGTGCGCTCAGCGCTTCTAGCGCGGTCAGCGCGTCGGGGTACAGATCCACCTGCTGCCGCGCGTCGAAGAAGACGCGGTACGCCGGCTCGGCCAGCGCCGGGTCTTCGGCCGATTCAACCAGCAGGCGCCTCAGCGCTTCGCGCCGCAAATCGCCCAGGTGGTGGGCGATGGCGGGATGGTCGGCCACGGCGGCGTCGCGCAGGCGGCGCTGAATCTGCGTATCGCCCGACAGGCGTGCGGCGACGGGCGCGCGGTGCGAAAGCCAGCTGCGCATGGCTTTTTCGGCGCGCTCGATGGTGGGCCACACGGGCCACAGCGTGTCGTCCAAGTCCAGGGTGATGGCGCGCACGCGGCCCATGTCCAGCGTGGGCGCGCTCATGGCAGGCGCCGCGCCCGGCGATGGCGGATGAAGCAAGGCATGACCGAGAATAGCGCATGCGTTTTCGTCCTGAACCCGAGGCGGCCCAAGCGGCCGGCGGCCGCACCGGCGTGCTGTTGTGCAACCTGGGCACACCTGATGCCGCCACCCCCGCCGCCACCCGCAAGTACCTCGCCGAGTTTCTGAGCGACCCGCGCGTAGTGGAAATTCCGCCCGCGCTGTGGAAGCTGATCCTCTACGCCTTCATCCTGCCGACCCGCCCGCGCCAATCGGCCGAGAAATACCGCAGCGTGTGGTTGCCTGAAGGGTCGCCGCTGATGGTGTACAGCCGCAGGCAGGCCACGATGCTGCGTGGCTACCTTGGCGAGCGCGGCCACAGCGTCAGCGTGCGGCTGGCCATGCGCTACGGCAATCCGTCGATCGCGTCGCAACTGGACGCTTTGCGCGCCGAGGGCTGCACCCGCATCCTGGTCGTGCCGCTGTACCCGCAATACTCTGGCACTACCACGGCCAGCGTGGTGGATGCCGTCGTGCAGTGGGCGGGCAAGGCGCGGCACGTGCCAGAGTTTCGATTCATCAACCGCTACCACGACGACCCAGGCTACATCGGCGCACTGGCGCGCAGCGTGCAGCAGCATTGGCAGGCCCACGGGCGGCCAGACAAGCTGGTGATGAGCTTTCATGGCGTGCCCGAGCGCACGCGCCAGCTGGGCGACCCCTACCACGACGAATGCCAAGCTACCGCGCGCCTGCTGGCCCAGCGCCTGGCGCTCAAGGGGGATGAATGGGTGATCACCTTCCAGTCTCGCTTTGGCAAGGCCAAGTGGCTGGAGCCGGCCACCGCCACGGTGCTTGAGCAGCTGGGCCGCCAGGGCGTGCCCCGTGTCGATGTGATCTGCCCCGGCTTTCCAGCGGACTGCCTGGAGACCCTGGAAGAAATCGCCATGGAAGGGCGCGACAGCTTCAAGGCTGCGGGCGGCAAGGAATTTCACTACATCCCCGCGCTGAACGACAGCCCGGTGTGGATGGCGGCCCTGGCCGATCTGGTGCAGCAGCATCTGCAAGGCTGGCCGACACGCGCAGAGCGCGAAGACGCTACGGCGCGCTAAGCGCAAGCCTGCTGGGGTGCGTGTTGCCGCCGCGCGAGCGGCATATGCCGTGGGCAGAGGCACGCGCTACATTGCGCCAAGTCTTGCTTCGGTCTGCTATTGATAGCGTAGCTGTCAGCGCTGGTCCTCAGGGCGCTACAGGGCGATTTGGCCTGAAAGCGTTAACCAGCCGGCCTGCGGCGCCAGACTGGCGAGCGGCGCTCGTTCGGCGCCGGACGTTGCTTATCCGGCGCGGGCGAGAAAGTCGTCGATCAGCGCGAAGTGCTCGGGCACGTTCAGCGCTGGCGCGTGGCCGCAGCCGGACACTTCCACCCACTTCAGCTGGCCGCGTGCGCCGGGGCCGCGCTGGGTCATTGCCTCGGCGGTTTGCTTCAGCACCAGGTCGGAGTCCACGCCGCGCAGCAACAACACGGGCACTTGCAGCGCGTCGTAGTGGTGCCAGATCAGGTAGTCGTCCGGGTGGTGCACAAACTGGCCGACGATGGCCGGGTCGTAGTGCGGGGTCACGCGGCCGTCGGGCAGGCGCCGCGTGCTGCTTTCGGTCAGGCGGCGCCACTGCGCGTCGGTCAGGTGGCCGTAGGGCTGGTAGGCGGTGCGGAAGAAGGCTTCCAGCTCGGTCACCGTGCCGAATGCGGGCGGCTGGCCGGCGTAGGCCTTGATGCGCTCCAGCGCGGGCGCGGCCAGCTGCGGGGCGTTGTCGTTCAGCACCAGGCTCTGGATGCGCGACTTCAGCGCCGGCTCAAAGTAGCCGCTGGCGCCCACGGTGCCGATGGCGCCGCCCATCGACGTGCCCACCCAGTGGCACGCACCCACGTCCATCGCGTCCAGCAGCTCGCGCGCCAGGCGGGCATAGAACGCCAGGCAGTACTCGTCCTGGGGGTTCGCAGCCCATTGGCTCAGGCCCCGGCCCAGCGTGTCGGGGCAGATCACGCGCCAGCCCTGCGCCGCCAGGTGCGCGGCCAGATCGTCCATGTCGCGGCCCGTGCGGGCCAGGCCGTGCCAGGCCACGACCGTGCCGCGCGGGCGCTGGCCGGGGGCGGGTTGCCAGTCGGTCACATGAAGCTCGCGCCCCGCGCTGCGCACGTAGAGGGAAGAGGGTGTTGGCATGGCAAAAGGGTTCAAGGCGTTGACGGGACGGGTCGGGTGTGCGCGGCGGTTGCGTCAGGCTTGCCAGCGGCGCGCGCGGCGTGCGCGAAGGCGTTCAATGGCGCTGCGCCACAGGCGTTGCGGGTGGTGATGCCGGTGGGCGCGCGGCGGCCCGCGCGCGCAGCTTGCCCACCACCCCGGTCGGGAAGTAGTACACCGACAGCACGAAGAGCACACCCAGCCACAGCAGCCAGCGGTCGGGCGAGAGCAGGGCGGACACCACAGGCACGCTGGCCGTGGCTTCGCTGGCCAGGCGCAGCAAATCCTGCAGGTAGCTTTGCGCCACCACGAACAGCACCGAGCCGACCACGGCGCCGTACAGCGTGCCCATGCCGCCGATCACCACGATCAGCAGGCAGTCCATCATGATCTCGAAAGAGAGCGACGTTTCCGGCCCGTTGTAGCGCAGCCAGATCGCCAGCATGCAGCCGGCGGCGCAGGCAAACAGCGCCGACAGCACGTTGGACAGCGTGCGGTACACCACCACGCGGTAGCCGATCGCCTCGGCACGGAATTCGTTCTCGCGAATCGCCTGCAGCACGCGGCCAAAGGGCGAATTGACGATGCGCAGCAGCGCCAGAAACAGCACCACCGCCACCACGAAGAGCAGGTAGTACGTGATGATCCTGCCGTCGATCAGCACGCCGAACACCTCGGTCTCGAACGGCTCGAAGCTGGGCATCAGCACCTCGGGCAGCTTGAAGGTCAGCCCATCCTCGCCGCCCGTCCATTCAGACAGCTGCGAGGCCAGCGTCTGGAACGCCGCCGCCACCGCCAGCGTGATCATCGCGAAGAAGATCGCGCGCACCCGCAGCGAAAACAGCCCGATCGCCAGCGACAGCAAGGTGGACAGCACCAGCGCGCCCACCACGCCCGCCGCGATGGCGCCCCACGTCGGCCCGATGCGCGTGGTAGCAATGGCGATGCCGTACGCCCCAATGCCAAAAAACATCGTGTGCGCAAAACTGACGATGCCGGTATAGCCCAGCAGCAAGTCAAACGCCGCCACCAGCACGATGAAGATCAGGATCTTCGCCGCGACGTTCAGCGCCTTAACGCCCGGAAACAGGAACGGCGCCAGCGCCAGCCCCACCACGATGGCCACCAGGATCACCGCCAGCACCTTGCTGCGCGGCAGGTCGTTGGATAAGAAGCGACTCAGCATAGTCTTGACAGTGAAATCAGGCGCCAGCGCTTGTCTACATTGCGCCAGCAGCTATCAAAATTGAAATGAATCGAACGCCGGCAGGCGTTGGGCGAAGGCGCTTCATTGGCCATGGCGAGGGCCGCCCCCAAGGCGCGCCCTAGCGTGCGGCCAGCCAAAGCCCAGCCGCCCTCCAGCAAGCCGCTGCACGAACGGCCGCGGAGCAGGCCAGCCCAGCGAACGCGGTCGCCGCACATGCGGCGGCGACACGCGTTGTCCCCCCTCCCGGAGCGCGCAGCGCGCAGAGAGAGGGGGGAAGGCGCCGCCAGGCGACTCAGGGGGGAGTTCATCATCTATTCGCCACCGGATAAACGCCCTGCGGCCGCCACAGCAGCACCGCCACCATCAGCGCGATGTTCGAGAACAGCGCCACCTTGGGCGCCAGAAAGCCGGTGTAGTTGGCCATCAGCCCCACCATCAGCGCGCCAATCAGCGCGCCCGTGGTGCTGCCCAGCCCGCCGATGATGATGACGATGAAGATCAGGACGTTGACCTGCGCACCCATCTGCGGCACCACGTTCTGCTGGTACAGCCCCCACATCACGCCACCCAGGCCCGCCAGGGCGCTGCCCACCACGAACACGCCCACGAACAGGCGCCGGATGCGGTAGCCCAGCGATTCGACCATCTCGCGGTCTTGCACGCCCGCGCGAATCAGCAGGCCCACCTTGGTGCGCGACAGCGTCCACGCCAGCGCGGCAAACACCAGCACGCCCACCACCACGGCCACCACGCGGTACTTTTCGATCGCTGCGTCGCCGATCAGCCAAGAGCCGCGCATGCCCGCAGGCAGCGGCAGCGGAATCTGCTGCGGGCCCCAGATGACCTTGATCAGCTCTTCGCCAATGATCATGCCGCCCATGGTGATCAGGATCTGCTTCAGGTGCTGGCCGTACACGGGCCGCACGATGAAGCGCTCAAACGCCAGGCCGATGGCGCCGGCCACCAGCATCGCCACCACCATCGCCGGCAGCACCGCCATCAGGTTGCGCCACAGGCTGTCGCTTTGCGTGTAGTCGGCCATGCCGCCCAGCACGCTGGTGGCCACGAAGGCGCCCAGCGCAATGAACACGCCGTGGCCAAAATTCAGCACGTCCATCAGGCCGAACACCAGCGTCAGGCCCGAGGCGATGATGAACACGATCATGCCCATGGCCAGGCCCGCCACCGTGAGCGTGAGCCAGGTGGATGCCGATCCCACCAGCGGCAGCGCCAGCAGCATCAGCGCGGGCACCAGCAGCAGGGGCTTGTAGTCGAAGTCGGTCGATTTCATGGCGTTGGTATCAATTCCATAGCTGCCGGCGCAGGTGCCGCCAGCGCTGGTGGCCTGTTTGGCATGAAAGGTTCACAGCGACAACCCCAGCAGGCGCTGCTGCAGCGCCGCGTCTTCGGCCAGCGCCTGCATGCTGCCCGCGTGCACCACGCGGCCGTCGTCCATCACCGCCACGTGGTCGCCCAGGCGCTTGGCGAAGTTGATGTTCTGCTCGACGAGCAAGATGGTCACGCCGCTGGCTTTCAGCTGCTGGAAGGCGTCGATCATGTTGTTGATGATGGCCGGCGCCAGGCCCTTGCTGGGCTCATCCACGATCAGCAGTTCGCGCGGCTCGACGATCGCGCGGCTGACGGCCAGCATCTGCTTTTGCCCGCCTGACAGCTTGCCGGCCGGGTAGTTCCAGAATTTCTCCACGGCCGGAAACAGCTTGAAGATCCACGCGAGTCGCTGCGTATCGATCTGCGCCGCCGTGCGCGCCTGGCGCGCGGCCAGCAGCATGTTTTCCTTGACGGTCAGGTCGGCAAAGATGCCCATGTTCTCGGGCACGTAGGCGATGTTCAGCTGCGCGATCTGCGGCGTGTGCTTCTTGGTGATGTCCGCGCCGTTGAACGTTACGCGGCCCTGGCTGGCCTGCCACAGGCCCATGATGGTGCGCAGCGTGGTCGTCTTGCCCGCGCCGTTGCGGCCCAGCAGCATGGTCAGCTGCCCGCGCGGCACCTGCAGGTCCACGCCGTGCAGGATGTGGTACGCGCCGATGTGGGTATGCACGCCTTCCAACGTGAGCAGGTTGTCGCTCATGCGGTCACCTCGGTCGCGCTCGCGCGCTGGTCTTCGTCGGCGCTGACGCCCAGGTACGCTTGCTGCACCACGGGCGAGGCGATCACCTCGGCCGGGTCGCCGTCGGCCACCAGCGTGCCGTTGGTCAGCACGATGATGCGGTCGGCCAACTCGCGCACCACGTCCATCTTGTGTTCCACCAGCAAGATGGTCTTGCGCTTGTCTTGTTTCAGCTGGCGGATCAGGTTCAGGATGACCGGCGCCTCGTCGTGGCTCATGCCCGCGGTGGGCTCGTCGAACATGTAGACCTGCGGGTCCAGCGCCATCAGCAGCGCCACTTCCAGCTTGCGCTGGTCGCCGTGCGGCAGGCTGGATACGGGCATGTCCCGCTTGTCCGCCATCGACACGGATTGCAGGATCTCGTCGGCGCGGGCCATGAGCTGCCGGTGGCTGCTCCAGATGCTCGTCAGGTTCAAACCGTGGCGGTGCGGGCCGCCGGCGACCGACTGCACGGCCAGGCGCACGTTCTCTTGCACCGACAGATTCGGGAACAGGTTGGTCAGCTGAAACGCGCGGCCCAGGCCGGCGCGCGTGCGCGCGGCGGGCGACAGGGCAGAGATGTCGCGCCCGTCCAGGTGCACGCTGCCCGCGCTGGCTTTCAGCTGGCCGGAAATCAGGTTGAAGTACGTCGTCTTGCCCGCGCCGTTGGGCCCGACAATGGCCGTCAGCGTGCCCGGCTCAAACGCGCAAGTCACCGCATTGACGGCCACGTGGCCGCCAAAGCGAATGGTCAGATCTTGGGTGGCGAGCATGAAAACGAGGGCTCCAGAATAAAAGCCAAATCAGCCGCTGGCGCAGGTGTAGATTGCGCAATCAGCTATCAAAAAAGAAGTGAAGAGAGCCGAGAGCATCGATTCAAAACGACGCGCCTTCAAGCAACCACCGCGCAAGGGCCGCCCCCGCCGCGCAGGTGGTGTCCCCCTTCCGGATGGGCGCAGCCCATCGAGAGAAGGGGGAAGCGGCGCAAGCCGCTCAGGGGGATGCCTCAACGCTTGTTCCGGATCGGCACATTCATCTCTTCAGGCTTGATCTCGCGCACCAGCTCCGGCACGCCCCAGGCAAACGCCGGGTCGTTCTTGATCTTGAAGTGGTACATGCTCTGCATGGCCTGGTGGTCTTCCTTGCGGAAAGTCATCTTGCCTTTGGGCGTGTCGAAGCTCATGCCCTCCATCGCCTGGATCAGCTTGTTGGTGTTCGTCTCGCCATTGGTCTTTTTCAGCGCGGTGACGATCGCCATGGCCGCGCTGAAGCCGCCCGCGGTGAAGAAGTCGGGCGGTGCCTTGAACTGCTTGTAGTTCATGGCCACCAGCGCGTCGTTTACCGGGTTCTTCGGCAGGCCGAAGTAGTAGTAGGTGGCCCCTTCCATGCCGGGGAAGTTCTTGTACGCGGCCATGGCGGGCAGGATGTTGCCGCCGGTGAACACCTCGATGTTGAAGCGCTTTTGCAAATCGGCCGCGGCCAAGGCGTTGAAGGGCGGCACGCCGCCGGCCCAGATCACCTCGACCGCCTTGCGCCCGGGCTTGTCCTTGAGCGCATCCACCACGCGCTGGATGCCTGCGGTGAAGTCGGTGGTGTTCTGCGGCAGGTATTCCTCATGCACGATCCTGGCGTGCTTGAGCGCGTCCTTGAACGCCTTCACGCCGTCGCGGCCGAAGGCGTAGTCCTGCGCCAGCGTGACGACGGACACGCCGTCCTTGTCCATGGCCGCGGCGTTGCTGATCGCGTCCTGGCTGGAATTGCGGCCGGTGCGGAAGATGTATTTGTTCCACTTGTCGCCGGTGATGGAATCGGCCACGGCGGGCTCAACCAGCAGGATCTTCTTGTATTCCTCGGCCACGGGCAGCATGGCCAGCGCGACGCCAGAAGACGTGGGCCCCACGGCCAGGTCGACCTTGTCGTCGGCGTACGCGGCGGCCAGCAGGCTCTTGCCCAGGTCGGGCTTGCCTTGGTCGTCCTTCTCGATCACGCGAATCTTCTTGCCATTGACGGCCATGGTGCCGCCGGTGGCGTAGTCCAGCCCCATCAGCAGGCCGGCCTGGGTCTGCTTGCCGTAGGCTTCCAGCGGGCCGGTCTTGCTGTAGACGTGGGCGATCTTGATTTCAGATTGCGCCAGCGCGGGCGCGGAAACCACGGCGGCCAGGGTGGCCAGGACGATGAGGCTGCGGCGGTGCATGGTTTGTCTCCTTTGGTGTGCACAGGTGGCAATGGAATACCTATCGCACGCGCCGTGCCAGCGGCTAAACCCTTGATGGATAAGGAAGGGCGCCAGATGGCAAAGCGATATGTATGAAATTCAGGCAAATACATTGACTGAATAAAAGACATTTGTACAAAGTTTGATCAGGGTAAACCCCTGAATCGCGCGCGCCTCAATGCTCAGCCAGCCGGGCGTACAGCGTGGCGCGCGACATGTTCAGCAGGCGCGCGGCCGCCAGCTTGTTGCCGCCGGTCGCCGCCATGGCCGCGGCGATGGCGCGCTGTTCCAGCTCGGCCACCTGCTCGGCCAGCGGGCGCAGCAGGTCGCCCGCGTCGGGCGGCGACGACGGGGGCGCGGCGGCGGGCTGCACGTGGGTCAGGCCGGACTGGCGCAGCAGGGCCTCCATCTGCTCTGCCTCCAGCCGGTCGGTGTCGGCGCGCAGGGCGGCTTGTTCCAGCACGTTGCGCAGCTCGCGGATGTTGCCGCGCCACTGCTGGGCGGCCAGCAGGGCGACGGCGCCTTCGCTCAGCTCGGGCGGGTGGCTGCCGCGCTGGGCCATGTCTTCGCCCAGCACCTCGATCAGCGCGGGGATGTCGCTGCGCCGCTCGCGCAGCGGCGGCACCCGCACGGGCAGCACGTTCAGGCGGTAGTACAGGTCTTCGCGGAACTGGCCGCCTTGCACCAGCGCCTGCAGGTCGCGGCTGGTGGCGGCGATCACGCGGGCGTCAAAGCGCACCAGCTCGTTGCTGCCCAGCGGCTCCATCTCGCCTTCCTGCAGCGCGCGCAGCAGCTTGGCCTGCAGGCTGAGCGGCATGTCGCCGATCTCGTCCAGAAACAGCGTGCCACCGTCGGCCAGCTTGAACTTGCCCACGCGGCCACGCCGGTCGGCGCCGGTGAAGGCGCCGGGCGCCACGCCGAAGAATTCCGATTCCAGCAGCGTGTCGGGCACGGCCGCGATGTTCACGCTGACCAGCGGCCCTCCCGCGCGCGCCGACGCCCCGTGAATGGCGTGGGCCAGCAGCTCCTTGCCGGTGCCAGTCTCTCCCAGCAGCAGGATGGGGCTGCTGGATTGCGCCGCGCGGCGCGCCTGGCGCTTGACCTCGGCTGCGGCCGGGCTGCTGCCTACGAAGCTCGCAAAACTGTAGCGCGCGGCGCGCGTGGCCAGGGCGCTGGGGGCCGTTTTCTTGGCCAACTCGCGCCGCGCGTCGTCCAGGTCCTGTTGCAGCTGCGCAAACTTGGCGATCAGCGGTTGCAGGTTGGTGGTGGGCTGGTCGAACAGCACGATGCCCAGCACGCCGATCACCTCGCCCGCGTCGTCGCGCAGCGGAATGCGGCTGACCACGAAGGTGCCCGCGCGGTTGTGCAGCAGGTCGATCAGGATCGGCTTGCCCGTTTGCAGCACTTGGTGCATCTGCGTGTGCTGCACCACGGACGAGACCGGGTGGCCCACGAAATCCTCCTCGCGCGGGTAGCCCAGCGCGGGCAGAAAGCGGCGGTATTGGTCGTTGATCCAGACCACCCGGGCGTCGCGGTCGACCAGCAGCATGCCTTCGCTGGCGCTGGCAAACAGGTCGAACATGCTGCGTGCGGCCAACTCCAGAATGCTGGCGGCGTCGCGCGGCAAGGCGTTGGTCACACCGGCGGACTGATTGGGCGAGCGCATGGCGCATCGTAGCGGGTGGCGGTGCGGGGGGATTTGCAGCGCCCTCGCGGCGGCCAGAAAATAAACCCGGGTAAAAATATAAAACCCGGATAAAATCGCGGCATGCCGACAGCCGACTCTTCGCCCCACAACTCTGTCTACACCGCGTTTTCGCAGGGCCGCCGCGTGGCGCACGGCCGCTACGACGACATTGCCCGCGCGCTGGCCGCTGCGGTGGCCGCAACCCCGGCGGATGTGCCTGCGCCGTGGCTGGTGTTTGACGACGCCACCGGCGCGCCCATCGACACGCCGCCGCTGCCGCAAGACGCTGCGCGGCTGAAGGCGGCCCGCGCGGGCAGGGCGGCCATATCCGCCGCACAGGCCCTTGCGAAGGCAGACGAATGCTCGCCGGCCCCCCGCGCGGCAGGGCGGCCGCGCCTGGGCGTGGTGGCCCGCGAAGTCACGCTGCTGCCGCGCCATTGGGAATGGCTGTCGGTGCAGCCGGGCGGCGCGTCGGCGGCTTTGCGCCGCTTGATCGACAAAGCCAGAAAAGACAACAAATCGGCCGACAGCCGGCGTGCAGCCAGCGAGAGAAGCTACAAATTCATGAGCGCCATCGCCGGTGACCAGCCGCAGTTTGAAGAAGCGGCCCGTGCCCTGTTCGCAGGCGATGCTGTGCGTTTTGCCGGGCATGTGGCCGACTGGCCGCCCGACGTGCGCACCTACCTGATGCAACTGGCCGAAGCGGCCTTTTTGGCCGACGAGGCCCAAGGATTACCCCAATGAGCACCGCCCCCCACCCGCCCAGCGCGCCGCCGCGCCCGCTGTGGCAAACCTACCTGGCCTTTCTTGGGCCGATGGTGTTGTCGAACATCCTGCAGTCGCTGTCGGGCAGCGCGAACGCGGTCTACATCGGCCAGATGCTGGGCACGCCGGCGTTGGCGGCGGTGTCGGGCATGTTCCCGGTGGTGTTCTTTTTCATCGCGCTGATCATCGGCGTGGGCGCGGGCGCATCGGTGCTGATCGGGCAGGCCTGGGGCGCGCGCGAGCCGCACAAGGTCAAAGCCATCGCAGGCACGGCACTGACGCTGGGCGCTGGCATCGGCCTGGCGGCCGCCGTGCTGGGTGAAGTATTCGCGCGCCCGGCCCTCACGGCGCTGGGCACGGCGCCCGAGTTGCTGACCGACGCCGTTGCCTACGCCCGCGTGATGATGCTCAGCATGCCGCTGCTGCTGGTGTTCATCCTGGCCACGCAACTGCTGCGCGGCGTGGGCGACACCGTCACGCCGCTGCTGGCGCTGTGCCTGTCCACCGCCGTGGGCCTGCTGCTGACCCCGGCGCTGATCCGCGGCTGGCTGGGGCTTCCGCAGCTGGGGGTGATCAGCGCTGCGGTGGCGGGGTGGGTGTCGTTTGCCGTATCGCTGGCGTTTTTGTGGGCATACCTGCGGCGCAAGAACAGCCCCCTGGCGCCCGATGCCGAACTGGGCCGCGCGCTGCGCGTGAGCCCGCCGCTGCTGCGCGCCGTGCTGCGCATTGGCGTGCCCACGGGCGTGCAGATGGTGACCATCGCCATGGCCGAGCTGGCCATCCTGGGCCTGGTGAACCGCTACGGCGCCGACGCCACGGCCGCCTACGGCGCGGTGAACCAGATCGTGAACTACGTGCAGTTTCCGGCGCTGTCGATCGCCATCACGGCGTCGATCCTGGGTGCGCAAGCGATTGGCGCGGGCCGCACCGAGCGGCTGTCCGGCATCGTGCGCACGGGCCTGGCGCTGAACGTCATCCTGACCGGCGCGCTGGTGTTGCTGGGCTACGTGCTGTCGCGCTGGCTGCTGGGGTTTTTCATCACCACCCCGCGCGTGCTGGACATGGCGCAGGCGCTGCTGCACGTGATGCTGTGGTCCAGCGTGGTGTTTGGCATGCAGGCGCTGGTGGCGGGCGTGATGCGTGCCAGCGGCACCGTGTGGGTGCCCACCGGCATCAGCATTGCGTGCATCGTGCTGGTGCAGCTGCCGGCGGCGCACTTCCTGTCGGCCCGCTACGGGCTGTCGGGCGTGTGGATGTCGTACCCGGTGGTGTTCTGCACCATGCTGGTCTTGCAGAGCGCCTTTTATCTGCTGGTGTGGCGCTTTCGCAAGATCGAGCGCCTGGTGTGAGCGTGCGGGCAATTTGGGTGTGAGCGCGGGGTGCGCGCCGCCGCACCCCGTTGCTCATTCCGCCGCAACGCTGCGCTGGCCCTCAGGCCGCGGCTGCGCGGCGCTTGAGCACCCGCGGCACGATCAGGACGGCGGCGATCACGATCAGCAGGAAGACCGACACCGGCCGGTCAGCAAATACCGACCATTTGCCTTCGCCAATCGACATGGCGTTGCGCAGCTGTGCCTCGGCCAACGGCCCCAGGATCATGCCGACCACCACCGGCGCCGTGGGGAAGTCAAAGCGCCGCATGACCACGCCCACTGCGCCAATCACGTACAGCAAGAACAGGTCGAACGTGCTTTGCCGCATGCCGTAAGCGCCCACGGTGGCAAAGATCAGAATGCCCGCATACAGCTGCGGCTTGGGGATGCGCAGCAGCTTCACCCACAGCCCGACCATGGGAAGGTTCAGCACCAGCAGCATCAGGTTGCCGATGTACAGCGACGCTATCAGCGCCCAGACCAGCGCCGCGCTGGTGGCAAACAATTGCGGGCCGGGCTGGATGCCATAGTTCTGAAACGCGCCCAGCAAGATTGCTGTGGTGTTGCTGGTGGGAATGCCCAGCGTCAGCAGCGGGATCAGCGCCGTGGTCACCGTGGCGTTGTTGGCCGCCTCGGGCCCCGCTACGCCTTCGATGGCGCCCGTGGTGCCAAATTCGCGCAGGTCTTCACCTTTGGCCAGTTTTTTCTCGGTGGCGTAGCTCAGGAAGGTGGGAATCTCGGTGCCCCCGGCCGGTATGCAGCCAAACGGCGCACCGATGGCCGTGCCGCGCAGCCACGCCGGGATGCTGCGGCGCCAGTCGCGCCGGTCCATGTGCACGCGGGTCAGGCGGTTCTGCGTTTCGTGGATCTTGCCTTCGAACAGCACGGCGTGCAGCACCTCGGCCACGGCAAACAGGCCCACGGCCACCAGCACGATCTCGATGCCGTCCAAAAACTCCGGCTTGCCGCCCGTGTAGCGCGGCTGCCCGCTGATCTGGTCCATGCCGATCAGGCCCACGGCCAGGCCGATGAACAGCGCCGTCAGCCCGCGCACCGTGCTCTTGCCCAGCACCGCACTCACGGTGGTGAAGGCCAGCACCATCAGCAGGAAGTATTCGGGCGGGCCCAGCTTGACGGCGTAATCCGCCACCAGCGGCGCAAACAGCGTGACCACCACCGTGGCGATGGTGCCCGCCACGAACGAGCCGATGGCCGCCGTGGCCAGCGCTTGCCCGGCGCGGCCGCTCTTGGCCATCTTGTTGCCTTCCATGGCGGTGACCATGCTGGCCGTCTCGCCCGGCGTGTTCAGCAGGATGGACGTGGTCGATCCGCCGTACATCGCGCCGTAGTAGATGCCGGCAAAGAAGATCATCGACGCGGTGATATCTACCTTGCCGGTGATCGGCAGCAGCATCGCCACCGTGGTGGCCGGGCCGATGCCGGGCAGCACGCCCACGGCCGTGCCCAGCGCGCAGCCGAACAGCGCCCACAGGAGGTTGGGCACGGTGAGGGCGGTTGAAAAGCCGTGAAGCAGCAGGCTGAAGGTATCCATGGCAGCGCTCCTTGCGTCAGATCCAGCCGGTGCTGGTCAGGCCCGGCAGGTTGATGGCCAGGAATTGGGTGAACAGCCAGTACACCGGCGCCGCAATGGCCGCGCCCGTCAGCGCATCGGCCACCCAGGTGTTGTGCGGCTTGCCGTAGGCGCGCTTCATGCCCTGCACGGCCAGCAGGTAGGTCAGTGTGCAGCCCAGGATGAAGCCGATGTGCTCGATCAGCCCGGCGTTTAGCAGCATGCCCGCCGTCACCCAGACAAAGCCGGCCCAGTCGGGCTGTTCTTCGCCGGGCACTTCTTCCATCTCGCGGTAGCCGCCCGTGCGCGCGTGCCACAGCAGCACGGCGCCGCACACCATCAAGGCCATGGCCACCACCCAGGGCAGGAAGTTGGCGCCTACGCCGCCGTAGCCCGCTTCGGACGGGATGTCCTTGGCGCCCCAGGCCATGCCAGCGCCCACGGCGATGGTCCCTGCGCTGACCAGCGTTTCCCAGATCAGCGTGCGGCGCGAGGGGTGGGCAGGCGCGGGGTGGTCGGGCCGCATATCCAGCGGCAGGTTGGGTTGCGGGCTGCTCATGGGCTGTCTCCTCAGGCCGGACCGCCCGGCTCAGCTTGAGCGCGGGCGGCGGCCAATACTTTGTTTTTTATAGCTGCCAGCGCTCTAGCAGCGGGCGCTGGCGGCCTGAAAGACCATCAAGAAATCATGCCGGACTTGGCCATGATGGCGCGCAGGCTGGCGAATTCGCTGTCAACGAACTTGGTGAAGTCGTCGCCTGTCAGTACCGCCGGCATCCAGTCGTTCTTGGCCAGCGCTTCTTTCCACGACGCCGATTGCGTGGTGGCCACCAGTGCGTCGATCAGGCCCTTGCGCTGCGCCGGGGTGATGCCCGGGGCGCCAAACACGCCGCGCCAGTTGCCGATCTCGACATTGATGCCCAGCTCTTTCAGCGTGGGAATGTTCTTGTCGCTGGCCAGCCGCTGCCCACTGGTGACGGCCACCGGCTTCATCTTGCCGGTCTTGATGTATTCGGCAAACTCGCTCATGCCCGAGCCGCCAATGGTCACGTTGCCACCCAGGATGGCGGCCGTGGCTTCACCGCCGCCGCGAAAGGCCACGTAGTTGATCTTGGCCGGGTCTACACCGGCTTCGCGCGCGATCATCGCGGCCGCAATGTGCTCGGTTGCGCCGCGTGATCCGCCGCCCCATTTCACGCTGCCGGGGTCTTTCTTGAGCTGGGCAATCACCTCGGCCATGGTCTTGAAAGGCGAATTGGCCGGCAGCACGAACACGTTGTATTCGGTGGTCAGGCGCGCCAGCGGCGTGGCCTGCATCAGGTTCAGCGGCGATTTGCTGGTGATCAGCCCGCCCAGCATCACCGCGCCCATCACCATCAGCTGGTTGGGGTCACCCTTGGCGCTGGCCAGAAAGGGCGCCAGGCCCAGCGCACCGGCGGCGCCGCCCTTGTTGTCGTAAGTGACCGTGGCAGCCTGCTTGGCGTCCAGCATCGCCTTGCCCAGCGCGCGGCCCGTGGTGTCCCAGCCGCCGCCCGGGTTGGCGGGGATCAGCATCTTCAGGTTGGCGCCAGCCTGGGCCCAGGCGGTGGGCAGGGCGCCGGTGGCGGCCAGCGCGGCAAGGGATTTGAGGAAGGTGTCGCGTCGCACGGCAATGTCTCCTTGAGGTTGTGGCCGGATGATGGAAGGGCAGGCTGTCAATTGGCTGTCCACGGCCTTGGGATTTACCCGCAGTCGGCGGGCCAGCGGCGCTGCGCTATCGTGTCGCGCATGAAGGTATTGGTGGTGGAGGACGACGCAGCGCTGCAGGCCACGCTGCAACGCACGCTGGCGCGCCGCGGCTTCGTGGTGGCCACCGCGGGCGACGGCGTGGCCGCGCTGCAGCGCTGGGCCGCCACACCGCCCGACGCGGTGGTGCTAGACCTCTCTCTGCCCGGCCTGGACGGCCTGCAGGTGCTGGCCCAGGCCCGCGCACAGGGGCTGGGCGCGCCCGTGCTGATCCTGACGGCGCGCGGCACCGTAGGCGACCGGGTGCTGGGCCTGAACGCCGGGGCCGACGACTACCTGGCCAAGCCTTTCGACCTGGATGAGCTGGAGGCGCGCCTGCGCGCCCTGGTGCGCCGCAGCGGCTCGGCCGCCCTGGCAGCCGACGTGCGCTTTGGCCGCCTGCGGCACGACCGCACCGACGGCGCGGTCTACCTGGACGACGCGCCCCTGGAGCTGCCCCCGCGTGAGCTGGCATTGCTGTGCGCCTTGCTGGCCCGCCCCGGCCAGGCGGTGATCAAAGAGCGCTTGTTCGAGCAGGTCTTTCCCGGCGAAGCCGAGGTGCGCTACGAAGCCATCGAGGTGGTGGCGTACCGCCTGCGCCGCAAGCTGGCCGGCACCGGGGTGGGACTGGTCACGCTGCGTGGCCTGGGCTACCTGCTGCGGGCCGAGGCGTGACCGAGCAACGCGCGCGCTCCCTGCGGCGGCAGCTGCTGCTGGGCATCCTCGTGCCGCTGGTGCTGATCGTCGGCTTCAACACCTGGAGCCTGTACCGGCAGGCGCTGGCGGCGCTGCACACCGCGTACGACCGCACGCTGCTGGCCTCGGCCAAGAGCCTGGGCGAATGGATCGACGTGGACGGCGAAGGCGACACCGCACGCCTGCAGGCCAAAGTGCCTTCGGCGGTGCTGGAGGCATTTGAGGCCGACCTGCGCAGCCGCATGGCCTACCGCATCTCCACGCGCCGGGGCGTGCTGCTGTCGGGCTACGACGATTTGCCGATGTGGCGCGGCGAAATCCCCATGCGCCCGCCGTACGCCGCGCTGGTCGACTTTTACGACGGCCAGTTCCGGGGCGAGCCCGTGCGCATGGCCGTGCTGCTGCAGCCCGTGGCCAGCACCCACGGGCGCGCCGTGGCCGTGGTGCAGGTGGCTGAAACGCTGGAGATCCGCCATGCGCTGGCGCGCAGCATTCTGTGGAACACGCTGGCGCGGCAGGCGGCGCTCATTCTGCTGATTGCCGGCACGGTGATCTGGGTGGTGCAGCGCGCCACGCGGCCGGTGCGCCAGCTCAGCCACGAGCTGCAGGGCCGGCGCGACGACGACTTGCGCCCGATCGCGGCACCCGCCGCCCCGCGCGAGCTGCAACCCCTGATCGCTGCCACCAACCAGCACATGCGCCGCCACGGCGAGATGCTGGCCAGCCAGAAGCGCTTCGTGCGCGATGCGTCGCACCAGCTGCGCACGCCACTGGCGGTGCTCAAGGCGCAGGTGCAGTCGGCCAGGCGCGGCGACGTGCCGCCCGCGCAGGCGATGACTGAAATCGAGGAAACCGTGGACCGCGCCACGCGCCTGGCCAACCAGATGCTGGCGCTGGCCAAGGTGGCGCAGGTGCGCCAGCAGGCCGAGCCCGTCACCGCAGACCTGGACGCGGTGGTGCGGGAAGTGGCGCTGGACATCGCGCCGCTGATCGCCGAGCGCGGGCTGGATTTCGAGCTGCAGTTCACGCCTGTCACCCTGCGCGCGCACGAATGGATGCTGCGCGAGCTGACGCGCAACCTGCTGCACAACGCCGTGCGCCATTCCCCGCGCGGAGGCTTGCTGGCCATTCACGTCGATACGGTGCAGGGGCACGTGCGGCTCAGCATCAGCGACAGCGGCCCGGGCATCGATGCGGCGCAGGCCCAGCGCCTGTTTCAGCCCTTCAGCGCGGGCGAGGGCGGCTCTGGCACCGGCCTGGGCCTGGCGATATGTCATGAGATCGTGCAAAGCCTGCACGGGCATATCGACATGGTGCAACGCAGGCAAAATGGGCAGGTCGTCCGCTTCGACGTCATCGTCACGCTGCCGCTCTGACTTGCCTGAATGCGTTCATCTTCCGCTGATTCTGATACGGGCGCGATGCGCCTTGACAAATGGCTCTGGGCCGCCCGCTTCTATAAAACCCGCGCGCTGGCGGTGCAGGAGATCGAGCGCGGCCGCGTGCAAGTGGCGGGTGCCAACGCCAAGCCCTCGCGCGATTTGCGCCCCGGCGACGTGGTCACCCTGCGCCAGGGCCTGGTCAGTCGCGAAGTGCAGGTGCGCGCACTGAGCACCCAGCGCGGGCCCGCGCCCGTTGCGCAACAGCTGTATGAGGAAACCCCCGCCAGCGTGGCCGCGCGCGAGCAGGCGGCCGCCACGCGCCGCATCGCGCCCGAGCCCGCCCACGCCATCGAGCAGGGCCGGCCCACCAAGCGCGACCGCCGCGCGCTGGACGCCCAACGGCGCGGCGACTGGAACGAGCGCTGGAGTGCCACGCTGGGCGACTGATGCCCGCCGCCAGCCCACGCCTGCCCATGATCAACACCAAGCTCGCGCCGCGCGTGCCGCCCGAAGTCCCTTCGCTCCTGCCATTGGCCCAGCGCACGCGCTTGGCCCAGGGGCAGCGGCTGCTCACCACGTGGGGCGATGCGGCAGCGCCGCGCCAGCTGGTGTGGCACCTATGGGCGCCTGAGCGGCCCGTGCCCGGCGCAGCGCCAGTGGTGCTGTTTCACGGCGGCAGCGGCAGCTGGACGCACTGGGTCAAGAACATTCCAGCGCTGCTGGACCAGGGCCGCCGCGTGCTGGCCGCCGACTTGCCCGGCTTCGGCGATTCCGATGCGCCCGAGCGCGGCACCGACGCCGACGCGATGGTCGAGCCGCTGGCCGCCGGCCTGCGCACGCTGCTGGGCGACGAGGCTGCCGATCTGGTCGGCTTTTCCTTCGGGGGCATGGTCGCAGGCATGCTGTTGGCTGAACACCCCGCGCTGGCGCGGCGCCTGGTGCTGGTCGGCGCGCCCGCCATGGGCGTGGTGCCCGGCCGCCAGTTCGAGCTGAAAGCCTGGCGCCACCTGAAGGCCGCGCAAGACCAGGTAGACATTCACCGCCACAACCTGGGCGTGCTGATGCTGCACGACCACGGCCTGATTGACGGCCTGGCGCTGGAAGTGCACATCGCCAACGTGCAGCGCGACCGCCTGCCGCGCCGCCGCCTGGCCCACACCGACGTGCTGGCGCGCAGCTTGGCCGCCGTGCCATGCCCGGTGCACGCGATCTACGGCGCGCACGACGTGCTGTACCGCAACCACCTGCCACAACTGGGCGCCGCCTTCGCGCGCACCGCACCCGAATTTCGTGGCCTGCAACTGATCGACGGCGCCGGGCACTGGGTGCAGTTTGAGGCGCCCGACGCATTGGATGCAGCGCTGCAACGCGTGCTGCAATCCGATTCAAATATGCCTCTGGCGCAGGCCGGATCTGCGCCAGTAGCTATTCAAAACATAGCATGAGGAACCTGCCATGAACCCGAACGTCCGCATTGACTTCGTCTCAGACATCGCCTGCCCTTGGTGCGCCATCGGCCTGGCTTCGCTGCAGCAGGCGCTGGCCAGCACCGGCACCGCCCCGCAGGTGGATTTGCACTTTCAGCCGTTCGAGCTCAACCCCGGCATGGCACCCGAAGGCGAGGACGTGGGCGAACACCTGGCGCGCAAATACGGCTCTACCGCCGAGCAGCAGGCGCAGATTCGCGACACCATTCGTCAGCGCGGTGCGGCGGTGGGCTTTGACTTCAAGCCCGAAGGGCGCGGCCGCGTGGTCAACACCTTCAACGCGCACCGGCTGCTGCACTGGGCTGGCCTGCAAAGCGCGCAGGCGCAGCTGGCGCTGAAACAGGCGCTGATGCAGGCCTACCACGGCCGGGGCGAGCGGGTGGACCAGGACGACGTGCTGCTGGCCGCCGTGCGCGCCGCCGGGCTCGACGAAGCCGCTGCCCGCGACGTGCTGCAAGGCGACGCCTACGCCGCCGAAGTGCGCGCCGACGAGCAGCGCTGGCAGCAGGCGGGCATCCAGTCGGTGCCGGCCATCGTCATCAACGGGCGCCATTTGATCTCGGGCGGCCAGCCGCCTGAGGTTTTCGAGCAGGCGTTGCGCCGCGCCGTGGCGGGTGAGCTGGCCTGATCCTGCAAGCCAAATCACCCTCTGGCGCTGGTGCCACCAGCGCTGGCAGCTATGGATATAAGAGCACTCGGCGCCAGTATGCCGGGCGACCTGTTGCGGTTTGTCAGCGCAGGCTGCGGGGCAGGCGTTGGCAGCGTACGATGAACCTGTTTCATACCACCGTAACCTCAAACGAGCCTTGGCATGCGCATTCTGCTGGCTGAAGACGACGATCTGCTGGGCTCTGGCCTGCGCGCCGGGCTGGCGCAGCACGGCTTCGCGGTGGACTGGGTGCGCGACGGCGTTGCGGCCGAGCGCGAACTGCTCACCGGCAACTTCCAGGCGGCCGTGCTGGACTTGGGCCTGCCGCGCCAGGACGGCATGGACACGCTGCGTGCCGTGCGCGCGCAGCAAAACCGCACGCCGGTGCTGATCCTGACCGCGCGCGACGCCATCGACGCGCGCATCCACGGCCTGGACGGCGGGGCCGACGATTACATCGTCAAACCGGTGGACCTGGGTGAACTGGCTGCCCGCCTGCGCGCGCTGATTCGCCGCGCGCATGGCGAGCCTTCCGCGCAGCTCACGCTGGGCAACCTCCGGCTGGATACGGCCGCGCGCCAGGTGTGGCAGGGCGACGAATTGGTCGATCTGTCGGGCCGCGAATTCAACCTGCTGCAGGTCTTTCTGCTGAATGCCGACCGGGTGCTGACCCGCGAGCAGCTGGAGCAGCAGATCTACAAATGGGGCAGCGAAGTCAGCAGCAACGCGGTGGAAGTGCACGTGCACAACCTGCGCCGCAAGCTGGGCCCCAGCGTGATCGAGACCGTGCGCGGTGTGGGCTACGTCAGCCGCCGCCCGGCGGGTTGACTGGCTGTGCCACGCCGCTCGTTGTCGCTGGCCAAGCGCCTGGTCGCCACGGTGCTGGCCTTCGTACTGGGGGTATGGGTGTTGGCCGCGCTGGTGGCGTGGTTCGTTGCGCAGCATGAGCTGAACGAGCTGCTGGACGCCCACCTGGCGCAAACCGCCGCGCTGCTGGCCACCGGCCAGGTCGTCAGCGATGGCGACGACGCGGTGGTGCAGGCGCCCGTGCTGATGCACAAATACCAGTCGCGCGTGGCCTTCCAGATCTGGCACGAAGGCCACTTGCGCGCCCGGTCAACCGACGCGCCCGCCACCCCGCTGGCGCCTGGCGCGCAGCCGGGCTTGTCGGACCAAACTCTGAGCGGCCTGAGCTGGCGCGTGTTCACCGCCGTGTCGGGTACCGGGACTGCGGCGAAAGAAGTTATCTACGTGGGCGAGCGCTTGTCCGCGCGGCGCCACGTGCTGGTTGACAGCCTGCGCGGCACCCTGTTTTCGCTCTTGCTGGCCTTGCCCTTGCTGGCGCTGGCGGTGGTGCGCAGCGTGCGCAGCGCGCTGCGGCCCTTGCGCGCGCTGGGCGACAACGTGGCAGCGCGCAGCCCGCAGGCCCTGGCGCCACTGGCCGAAGACCAGGCGCCGCCCGAGGTGCGGCCACTGGTGCACGCGCTGAACGGCCTTTTCGCCCGCATGGCCGATCTGCTGGCCAGCGAGCGGCGCTTTACCGCCGACGCGGCGCACGAGCTGCGCACCCCCATCGCCGCGATCCGCATGCAGGCGCAGGTGGCGCGCGGCGCGAAGGACGACGCCGACCGCCGCACCGCGCTGGATGCCACCGTGGCAGGGTGCGACCGCGCCACACGCTTGGTGGAGCAGCTGCTGCAGCTGGCGCGCATTGACACCGAGGAGACCAGCCACGGCCCATCCAACGGCGGCGCGCGCGCGGCGGGCGCCTTCGCACACGGCCCCACCAACGATTTGGCCGCCGCCGCTGCCGAGCAGGCCGCCGAGGTGCAGCCGCAGATGCAGCGGCGCGGCCAGCAGCTGAGCTTGCAGCGGCCCGAGCACGCCGTGCCCGTGGCGATGAACGCCACCTTGCTGGCGGTACTGCTTCGCAATCTGCTGGACAACGCCTCGCGCTACAGTCCCGACGGCGCGCAGGTGGCCGTCACCGTCGCCACGCCATCCGGCGCCAGCGCCGAGCTGACGGTGCAAGACAGCGGCCCCGGCCTTGCCGACGCCGATCTGCAGCGCCTGGGCGACCGGTTCTTTCGCGTGCTGGGCACCGGCCAGTCGGGCAGCGGCCTCGGCTGGTCCATCGTGCGGCGCCTGGCCCATGTATATGGGTTGCAGGTCACGGTGGACCGCAGCCCGGATCTCGGCGGGCTGCGTGTGCGGGTGGTGTGGCCGGCGGCTGCTGAGCCGCGCTGAGGTTGACGTGGGCTGGCTGGGCTAAAGGTTGCCGAAGTCGGGGGCTGATGCTGGGTTAAGAACCGCTCGCCTTCAACGCGCGAAGGGCTGGCGTGAGACCTTGCGCATTTCCGTCGTGCCGCCTTAGCCGTGGGGCGACAAAGCCGCAGCCGCCGGCCGCGCATCCATGGAAGACATGGAGGAGGCCGCACCTTCGCGGCACGCGGGGCAGCTCAAAATACTATCAAAATCGTAGCTGCCAGCGCTTATCCCGCCAGCGCCAGAGCCCGATCTTGCTTAAAGAACGCCCGCAGCGCGACGCTCAGGGTAGGGAACTCTTGCGCGAAGCGCTCAGGCTCGACAAAGTGCGCCTCGCACGCCACGGCGAAGAACTCTGCCGGTGCGCTGGCCCCGTAGGCGTCCAGCCAGGGCGCGGGCGCGCCAAAGCGCTGCGCCATGATCACCTCTTCGCGAAAGCGCTCAAACGCGGGCGCCCAGGTGTGGTACCAGTGGTGCGCCGCCTCGCGGACGCTGCGCGCGCCCATGAACCCGCGCGGCAGGGGCGGCGCGCCGTCGGCCCCGCCACCCTGCATGTCCATCTTGTGCACGAATTCGTGGATCACCACGCTGTAACCGCCGTGCTGGCCAGCCTGGCCGGCGCCTTGCACGGCGGGCCAGCTCAGCATGACCGGGCCGTGGTGCATGGCCTCGCCCGACAGCACTTCCTCATAGTGGTGGATGACACCCGCGCCGTCCATGGTTTGGCGCAGCGCCACCGCCGCGTCGGGGTGCATGACGATGCCTACGAAGTCGTCGTACCAGCGCAGGGCGTCTTCGGGCGCGCCGGGCGGGCCCATGTGCAACAGGGGCAGGCAGGCCTGCGCGGCGACGTCGAGGGCCATCGCGTCGGTCACGACCAAGCCGTGCGCGCCGGTGAACTCCTTGCGGTCCAGAAAGTGGCCTGCCAACGTGCGCAGCCGCGCCTGCTCAGGCGGTCTCAGGCGTGCCAGAAACGCGTAGCGCGCCAGCGTGGCCTGCCACAGCTCATCGGGAATCGGGGGGGCTTGGCCGCTGGCGCGGCGCAGCCAGCGGTTCAGTGTTTGCAGGACCATGGCCGTCACATGGGGCCAAGGTTGATCCGCTCAAGTTGGTGGTCTGACGAAAGGCGCAGCACCTGCGCGCGGTGGTCCTGGTCGGCGATGTGCCAGTCGCTCAAAACCACCTGTTGCAAGGGCAGCCCGGCGTCATCGTGGCCGAGGGCGTGGTCGCCCGGCCGGTGGATGTGGCCGTGGATCAAGGTGTGGGCACGCGCGGCCATCAGCCATTCGCGCGCCAGCGGCGCGTCGATGTCGGCATACACCACGCCACCGGCCTGCGCGGCCACGCTTTGCGCCCGCATCTGTTGGGCCATCACCTGGCGTTCGGCCAAGGGGCGGGCCAGCACGGCGCGCTGCCAGTCGGGCGATCGCACCTGCTGGCGAGACCGCTGGTAGGCCACATCCTGAGTACACAGCAGGTCGCCGTGCGTCAGCAGGTAGCGCGCGCCTGCCCACGCCAGCACGGTGGGGTCGGCCAGAAACTGCACCCCGTGCGCGGCCAGAAACGGCTCGCCCACCAGAAAGTCGCGGTTGCCGTGCATCAGGTACACCGGCAAGCGGGCGGCCGCCTGGCGCAGCACCTCGGCGCAGTCGCCTTCAAAACTGCCGGGCAGGGCGGCGTCGTCGCCGATCCAGGCCTCGAACAGGTCGCCCAGGATGAACACCGCGTCGGCCGGGGTGCTGGCCATGTAGCGCTGCCAGGCGGCGTGGGTGGCCGGCTCCTCGGGCATGAGGTGCAGGTCGGAAATGAAATCGACCGTGCGCCAGTCCTTGGGCGCATTCAGCACGCCAAAGCGGGGCACGGTCGACATGGTCGGTGTGAGGGTTGGGCTCAGGCAGGCGCTCAGACCACCACGGCCTTTTCGATCACCACGTCGTCCTTGGGCACGTCGTCATGGGAGCCCTTGCGGCCGGTGGCCACGCCCTTGATGGCGTCCACGATGTCCTGGCCCTTGACGACCTTGCCGATCACCGCATAGCCCCAGCCCTGGGCCGTAGGCGCCGTGAAGTTCAGGAAGGCGTTGTCGGCCACGTTGATGAAGAACTGCGCCGTGGCCGAATGCGGGTCGCTGGTGCGCGCCATGGCGACGGTGTACTTGTCGTTCTTCAGGCCGTTGTCGGCCTCGTTGGTCACGGGCTTTTGCGTGGGCTTTTGGTTCATGCCGGGCTCAAAACCGCCGCCCTGGATCATGAAGCCGGGAATCACGCGGTGAAACACGGTGTTGTTGTAGTGGCCGCTGTTCACGTAGGACAGGAAGTTGGCGACGGATTTCGGCGCCTTGGCTTCGTCCAGCTCGATGGTGATGACGCCGCGGCCGGCAATGTGCAGATCAACTTGGGGGTTGGCCATGGGTAGGTCCTTCGGGAAATGGGTTGGGTGAACTTGAAACAGTGGCCCGCACTGTAGCGCGGGCCGGGCAAGCGCGGCGGCGGGGCGCCGCCCGCCTTACTTGACCAGGGTGGCCGATTCGATCACCACCATTTTCTGCGGTGCATCGGTGGGGAAGGGGCCGCCTGCGCCCGTGGGCGTGTTGCGGATTTTCTCGACGGTATCCATGCCGCTCACGACCTTGCCGAACACGGTGTAGCCGTACAGCTGGGGGTGGTTTTCCAGCTGGGCGCGGGGCACGTTCTCGTAGGTCTGGCCCATGTATTCGAACTTGGGCACCGGGTCGCCCGGCGGAATGATCACCGGGTCCAGGCGGCCGTTGTCCACCACGTTGATGAAGAACTGCGAGGTGGCGGAATTGGGGTCGCCCGTGCGCGCCATGGCCACGCTGCCGGTCACGTTCTTCAGGCCCTTGGCCACGGCCGCGCGGCCTTCGTGCTGAACAGGTGCGCGCGTGGGCTTTTGTTTGTAGTCCTTGTCGAAGCCGCCGCCTTGCACCATGAAGTTCTTGATGACGCGGTGGAAGATGGTGCCGTCGTAGTGCTTGTCCTTGACGTACTGCAGGAAGTTGGCCACCGTCTTAGGCGCCTTGTCCGGGTACACCTCGATCACGAAATCGCCCTCGCTTGTGACGAATTTCACGCGCGGATCAGCGGCGAAGGCGGGCAGCGCGGTGCCAAGGGCGGCAACGGCGCCCAGCGCCACGGCGGCGCGGGCAAGGGTTCTTCTGGAGAAAGTCATCTGGGCAAGCTCCTGGCTCAGCAATAACAAAACGGTTTGGTTCGGCGGCGGCCGCCGCAAGTTCCCGGCGCCGCCGGGGCGATGCACCTGCTTACTTGGCGCCGTCGGTCAGCACGCGCTGCAGGCTGTCGATCTTGGGCGCGAGCCGCGCGTTGCGCGCGTCCAGCTGCCGGGCGCGGCGATAGGCTTCGCCCGCCTTGCGCACCCGCACGTCGCCCAGGTTTTCGAGGGCCGTGGCGTAAGCGGGGTTGATGCGCAGGGCCGATTGCAGCGCGGCCTCGGCCTTGTCCAGCTGGCCCTGGCTGGCGTACAGCACGGCCAGGTTGTTCCACGGCTCGGGCAGCTCGGGGTAGTCGCGCGTCAGGTTAGTCAGCAACTCTTCCGCCTCAGCGCGCTGGCCAACGGCTGAAAGCAGCCCCGATTTGATGAAGCGCATCTGCGGATCGCGCGGGTTGGCGGCGATGTACTTGTCGGCACGCGCCAGCGCTGCTGCCGCCTGGCCGCTTTGCTGCAGTTTTTGCACCTCGGCGTATTCGTCGGCCAGGGCCGCTGCGCCAGCCGTTAGCAAGCCGATGCCCAGCAGGCATTGGGCAGCCAGTTGGCGGCAGTGCAAAAGAAAAGGGGGGCGCAGGGTCATGGGCGAAATGAGGGCGGTCGAACAGCGCCAGCCGAAGGGCTTTGGCGCTGGACGGAACCGTGCCCGCGTCTATACTGCGAGGCATTGTAGCCATGCGGGGTGCCTTGGCCACGGGCTGCTGTGGCGCCCCACCACACCGGCGAGCACCGCAGCCCGGCGCGCTGCCAGAAGCCGCTGACCCGCAGGCGCCGCCCCCTGCTTTCCCGAACCGCTTTCGATGACCTTGCGCATCTACAACACGCTTTCGCGTGCGTTGGAAGACTTTTCCCCAATCGAGCCTGGCTGTGTGCGCATGTACGTGTGCGGCATGACCGTTTACGACCTCTGCCATATCGGCCACGCCCGCTCGGTGGTGGCTTTTGACGTGGTGCAGCGCTGGCTGAAGGCCAGCGGCTACCAGGTCAACTTCGTGCGCAACATCACCGACATCGAAGACAAGATCATCCGACGCGCGGTGGAAAACGGCGAAACCATCCGCCAGCTGACCGACCGCATGATCGCCGAGATGTACCGCGACTTCGACGCGCTGGGTGTTGAGCGCCCCACGCACGACCCGCGCGCCACCGATTACGTGCCGCAGATGCTGGACATCACCCGCACGCTGCAGGAAAAAGGCCTCGCCTACCAGGCCGACAACGGCGACGTGAACTACGCGGTGCGCAAGTTCCCGGGCTACGGCAAGCTGTCGGGCAAGTCGCTGGACGAGCTGCAGGCGGGCGAACGCGTCGCCGTCGGCGATGGCAAGCGCGACCCGCTGGATTTCGTGCTTTGGAAATCCGCCAAGCCCACCGAGCCCGAAGGCGCCAAGTGGGAAAGCCCCTTCGGCCTGGGCCGCCCTGGCTGGCACATCGAGTGCTCGGCCATGAGCTGCGCGCTGCTGGGCGAAACCTTCGACATCCACGGCGGCGGCGCCGATCTGCAGTTTCCGCATCATGAGAACGAAATCGCCCAAAGCGAGGGCGCGCACGGCGTGCCGCTGGCCAAGGTGTGGATGCACAACGGCTTCGTCAACATCGACAACGAGAAGATGTCCAAGTCGCTGGGCAACTTCTTCACCATCCGTGAGGTGCTGGAGCAGTTCGACGCCGAAACCCTGCGCTTTTTCATTCTTCGCGCCCACTACCGCAGCCCGCTGAACTACAGCGACGTGCATTTGCAGGACGCGCGCGCCGCGCTCAAGCGCCTCTATACCGCGCTGGACGCGGTGGCGCCCGCCGATGTGACCATCGACTGGGCCAACCCCTACGCCGCGCGCTTCAAGGCGGCGATGGACGAAGACTTCGGCACCCCCGAAGCGGTGGCCGTGCTGTTCGAGCTGGCCAGCGAGGTCAACCGCAGCCGCCGCGCTGAAGACGCGGGCCTGCTGAAGGCGCTGGGCGGCGCGTTGGGCCTTTTGCAGGGTGAGCCCAAGGCCTTTTTGCGCGCCGGCAACACGCTGGACGAAGGGGCGATCCAGCAACAGATCGACGCCCGCGCCGCCGCCAAGGCCGCCAAAAACTTTGCCGAAGCCGACCGCGTTCGCGCCGAGCTGCTGGCCGCAGGGATCGTCCTCAAGGATTCGCCCACCGGCACCACCTGGGAGGCGGTGCAGTGATTCGTTTCATGGTCTTTTTGGCCTCTGGCGCAGGTGGGTAGGGCGGTGGCAGCTACAAAAACTGCAGCGGCCGTGGTCGCTACGCCCCACTATTGGGGCGACGCCTGCACGCACCTGGCCAAGCGCGATCGCGTGCTCAAGCGGCTGATCCCGCGCTTTGGCGATGCCAGCCTGGAGTCGCGTGGCGATGCGTTCGTCACGCTGGCGCGCTCTATCGTGGGGCAACAGGTGTCGGTGAAGTCTGCACAGTCGATCTGGAACCGGTTCGAGCAACTGCCGCGCCGCGTCACGCCGGGCAACGTGCTCAAGCTGAAGGTGGACGACATGCGCGCCGCCGGGCTGTCGGCACGCAAGGTCGAGTACCTGGTGGATCTGGCCCTGCATTTCGACAGCGGGCGCATCCACGTCAAGCAGTGGCAGGACATGGACGACGAGGCCATCGTGGCCGAGCTGGTGGCCATCCGCGGTATCGGCCGCTGGACGGCTGAGATGTTTTTAATGTTCCACCTGATGCGCCCCGACATCCTGCCGCTGGACGATGTCGGCCTGATCAACGGCATCAGCCACAACTATTTTTCTGGCGAGCCGGTCAGCCGCAGCGAAGCGCGCGAAGTGGCCGAAGCCTGGGCGCCTTGGCGCACCGTGGCCACGTGGTACATGTGGCGCTCGCTGGAGCCGGTGCCCGTCGCCTACTGAAGCCGTGCCGTGTAACAGCGCGACCCGTATGGGCGCGGCGCTGGGTGCATCCGTTAACATCGAAAAAGTTTCGTACCCAAGGAGCCACGTTGGCCAAACGAACATTTCTGGATTTCGAGCAGCCCATTGCAGAGCTTGAAAATCGGATCGAAGAATTGCGCTACGTTCAAAACGAAAGCGCGGTGGACATCTCGGAAGAGATCGATCAGCTGGACAAGAAAAGCCAGCAGCTCACCAAAGACATCTACTCTGACCTGACCCCCTGGCAGGTCACCAAGATCGCGCGCCACCCCGAGCGGCCCTACACGCTCGACTACGTGCGCGATTGCTTCACCAATTTCCAGGAGCTGCACGGCGACCGCCACTTTGCCGACGACAAAAGCATCGTCGGCGGGCTGGCGCGCTTCAACGGCCACGCCTGCATGGTGATCGGCCAGCAAAAGGGCCGCGACACAAAAGAGCGCACGGTGCGCAACTTCGGCATGACGCGGCCCGAGGGCTACCGCAAGGCGCTGCGGCTGATGAAGCTGGCCGAGAAGTTCAAGCTGCCGGTGTTCACCTTCGTGGATACGCCGGGCGCCTTTCCAGGCATCGACGCCGAGGAGCGCGGGCAGTCCGAGGCCATTGGCCGAAACATCTACGAGATGGCGCAGCTGGAAGTGCCCATCATCACTACCATCATTGGCGAAGGCGGCTCGGGCGGCGCGCTGGCGATTGCGGTGGCCGACCAGGTGCTGATGCTGCAGTACTCGATCTATTCGGTGATCAGCCCCGAGGGCTGCGCCTCGATCTTGTGGAAGACCAGCGACAAGGCGCAGGAAGCGGCCGAGGCGCTGGGCATCACGGCGCACCGCCTGAAGGCGCTGGGCCTGGTCGACAAAATCGTGAACGAGCCCGTGGGCGGCGCGCACCGCGACCCGCGCCAGATGGCCACCTTCCTCAAGCGCGCGCTGGGCGACGCGTGGCGCCAGGTCAGCGATCTGAAGACCAAAGAGCTGCTGGACCGCCGCTACGACCGGCTGCAGAGCTACGGCCGCTTCAACGACACCAAGGCCGAGCACTGAGCCTGTCGCGCAAGCATGGCGCGCCAGATACGACAAAGGGACCCTCCGGTCCCTTTTGTCTGGCCGGCGCAGGCCATGTGCGGCGCCTGGGCGTCAGCGCGCCACCGGGCGCGCGCGCGACTCCACCTTGCTGCGCAGCGCGGCCATCAGCTCAGGCGGCAGGAATTTGAAGGCCACTTGCAGCAGCAGGTAGGCGATGATGCCGTCGTCCAGCCAGCCCAGCACGGGGATGAAGTCGCTCACCAGATCGATGGGGCTCACGACGTACAGCACGGCCGCCAACGTGGCCAGCTTGGCCGCACGGGGCGCACGCGGATCGCGCAGCACGGCCCACGCGAGCAGCAATTCCTTGCGAAACAGGGTCCAAAGGCGTCCCAACTTCCACATACGCGGCACCTCCAACAAAAGTGTCAGGTTCAATCGTGGCCTGGCGGCTTGCCTGGGCAAGGCGACCACCCCATAACGTAGGGGCACGGCGGCGGATGACAAGGCGGGCAGAACCGCGCTTCGCGCGTTTACTTTTACTACCATGGCGGCCATGAAAGCCCGTGCACCATGACCGAGCCCGCCGCACCATCGCCCGAGCCTCCGCTGCCTGCTGCCGAATCAGGCGTCGCCGCGATCGACACGGCCGCTGCCGCCTTGGTAGACGAGGCGATGGCCGCGTTCGCCGCCCGTGCGCCCGCCTTGCCGATCGCGGTGGGCTACAGCGGCGGGGCCGATTCCACCGCCTTGCTGCTGGCCTGTGCGCAGCGCTGGCCGGGTCAGGTGCGCGCCTGGCATGTGCACCACGGCCTGCAGGCCGCCGCCGATGCTTTTGAGGCGCATTGCCGCGGCGTTTGCACCCGCTTGGGCGTGCCGCTGGCCGTGGCCCACGTGGACGCCCGCGCCCAGCCCGGTGAAAGCCCCGAGGCCGCCGCGCGCCAACACCGTTACAAGGCTTTTGACCTTCTAGCGCAGTCCCACACAGAGCTGGCAGCTATTCAATCTGTAGCATTGGCGCAGCACGCCGACGACCAGGTGGAAACGCTGCTGCTGGCCTTGTCGCGCGGCAGCGGCCTGCCTGGGCTGGCCGCCATGCCCGCGAAGTGGCATCGCGGCGCGCTGCACTATTACCGGCCCTTGCTGGCGGTGCCGGGTGCGGCTTTGCGCCACTGGCTGCGCCAGCGCGGGGAGGCGTGGATCGAAGACCCCAGCAACGCCGACACGCGCTACACCCGCAACAGCATCCGCAGCCAGCTGGCTCCCGCGCTGGCGGCCGTGTTTCCTACGTACCGCGCCACCCTCGCGCGCAGCGCCCAGCATGCGGCGCAGGCGCAGCTCGTTTTGGACGAAGTGGCGGCCGCCGATCTGGCTGCCTGCGGGCTGCCGCCGCGCCTGGCCGATCTGCAGGCGCTGACGCCCGCCCGCCAGGCCAACGCGCTGCGCCATTGGCTGGCCCACGCGCACGCCAGCGTGCCCAGCGCCGCGCAGCTGGCCGAGCTGCAATCGCAGATCGCCGCCTGCCGAACACGCGGGCACGCCATCCGCCTTAAGGTGGGGCGCGGCTTTGTCGTGCGCGAGGGCGGCGCGCTCCATTGGCTGCCCGCCAGCGAACCACCTCAGGCCAGCGGCTAAAATGCGCGGTTTTCCGGCGCCCGTTGGCGTGGCGCCGCAACCTGTTTTTCACCTGTCATGGCATTGATCGTTCAGAAATTTGGCGGCACGTCGATGGGCTCGACCGAGCGCATCACGCAAGTCGCCAAGCGCGTGGCCAAATGGGCGCGCGCAGGGCATCAGATGGTGGTGGTGCCCAGCGCCATGAGCGGCGAGACCAACCGCCTGCTGGGCATGGCCAAGGAATTGGCCCCCAAGAAGCAGACCAACGAATACCTGCGCGAGCTGGACATGCTGGCCTCTACCGGCGAACAAGTGTCTGTGGGCTTGCTGGCCATTGCGCTGCAGGCCGAGGGCGTGCCCGCCGTCAGCTACGCGGGCTGGCAAGTGCCCGTGCGCACCAGCGACGCGTACACGAAGGCGCGTATCGACAGCATCGACGACAAGAAGGTGCGCGCCGATCTGGACGCGGGCAAGGTGGTCATCATCACCGGCTTTCAGGGTGTGGACGAGGGTGGCAACATCACCACGCTGGGCCGGGGTGGCTCAGACACTTCGGCGGTGGCCATCGCCGCGGCGCTGAAGGCCGACGAGGCCATGATCTTCACCGACGTGGACGGCGTGTACACCACCGACCCGCGCGTCGTGCCCGAGGCGCGGCGCCTGACCAGCATCAGCTTCGAAGAGATGCTGGAGATGGCCAGCCTGGGCAGCAAGGTGCTGCAAATCCGCTCGGTGGAATTCGCCGGCAAATACAAAGTGCCCATGCGCGTGCTGTCCAGCTTCACGCCGTGGGACATCGACATCACCGAAGAGGCCCAATCTGGGACGCTGATCACTTTCGAGGAAGACGAGCAAATGGAACAAGCAGTGGTGTCCGGTATTGCCTTCAGCCGGGACGAAGCCAAGATTGCAGTGCTGGGCGTGCCCGACAAGCCGGGCATTGCCTTCCAGATCCTGGGCACCGTGGCGGCCGCCAACATCGAGGTGGACGTCATCATCCAGAACATCAGCAAGGACGGCCTGACCGATTTCTCGTTCACCGTGAATCGCAACGACTACGCGCGCACGGTGGATCTGCTCAAGGAAAAAGTCATGCCCGGCCTGGGCGCGGCTGAAATCGTGGGCGACACCAAGATCTGCAAGGTCAGCATCGTGGGCATCGGCATGCGCAGCCACGTGGGCGTGGCGTCGAAGATGTTCCGCGTGTTGAGCGAGGAGGGCATCAACATTCAGATGATCTCCACCAGCGAGATCAAGACGTCGGTCGTGATCGATGAGAAGTACATGGAACTGGCCGTTCGCGCACTTCATCGCGCATTCGATCTCGATATGCCGGTTTCCGCCTGAGTTGATGGCATAATATCGGCTCTTTGCTGGAAACGTGACCGAGTGGCCGAAGGTGCTCCCCTGCTAAGGGAGTATGGGGTGTAGAGCCTCATCGAGGGTTCGAATCCCTCCGTTTCCGCCAGCAATGCAGATGCAAAAAGCACCTCTCAGAGGTGCTTTTTTGTTGGACGTTGGCCGGTGCAGTCTGGGCGCCCCCGCACGCCGCTCGGCGACGCCCACCACCCTCCCTTCAGGTAGTTGACGCGCAGCGTGGGTCTTGGTTGCGCTCTCACCGGGATGGTGAGAAGAACACCGGCAGCAGACAGCCTTGCCCCGAAGAAGAGGTTATGGCGGCACGTGGGCTTTGTAGCGTAGCGAGTGCGCCCGGCGCAAGGGCCGGCAAAGCGCAGCGTCAATGGACGACGCCGCCCTTGACAAACCGCACGGGTTCGGCGTCCATGCGAGCGATCAATGCGCCAAGTCCGTCTTGCGGCGGGGCCGGTGTGGGGGCGGTACCGCCGCTTTTGCATAGGAGGTCGCCTTCCGACCAAGTCGCTCGGTCTGGGCTGCTGCGGGCGCGCAGATAGCCCTCACGGTCCACAATGAACTGAAGTCCGGCAGGCGAGTTCACGCCAGCCACCCAAGCCAGGGTCTGCGCGATCTCTGGCGCGCTGGCCACGCAGCCGTCCGGCGAGGGCGGGGCGCCTGGCTCTACCCGCACGGTCACCAGGCGCGGGTCTTCCATTGGCGCCGCTGCCGCGGGTCTGGCGGGCAGGTACAAGCGCAGACGCTGTCCGCGCCAACTGGCCAACTGCCGGGCACCGCGCGGGCAATCCACTGCAGTGTCGGCCACACGTACCGGCATGGTCCACTGCCCCTCGGACTTGAGCGTCTCTCCGGCTGCCCGTACCTTCAGGTAATCGAGCAATGCCCAGGCGTCGTCACTGCTTAGGGTGTCGTGGAAGCCCGGCATCGTCTCGTGGCCGCGATCGTCGTGTACGCCATGCAGAACGTGCCACACGAGATCGCCGTCGGCCCGCCGCCACATCAACGGCCCCGCCAGGTTTGGCGGCCATACGGCTAGCGATTTCGCTCGTTCGCCCTGTCCGCGCAAATCGGCACCGTGGCAAGCCGCACAGTGTTGGGCATAGAGCCACCCACCGCGCACCAAACTCTTTGCGTCGACGGCGCTAGGCGCCACGTGGAAGCTGGTCGGGTTGGCTGGCACGAGCACGGCCGCCGGATCGGGCCACGGCATGGCGAGTGCCACCAGTGCCGTCGTGGCGATCAGATACCAGCGCGCGCGCCGCCACAACAGCGCGGCAAGCAGCATCAGGCATGCTGCCGCGCCAAAGATCAGCGCTATGCCAGCACGACGCGCCTGACCGAGGTCTATCAGCAGATTCTCGCCAGACAGTCGCCAGGGCCAAGGCCATGCAGGTTGTCCATAGGGGGACTCGGTCAAGCCAAGCGCAGCCAGCAGGTGCAGCAACGCCAGCTGGCCGCCCTGCAGTGCAGCGATCAGCGCTTGCAACCAGTGTGTTTCGAGAGACGCTGCCACCTCGGTCGCAATCTCAAGCGGGCCAGCGAGCGCGGCTCACCAGCTGGCATCCAAGCCCAAATGGCGCAAAGCCTGGTGGCGCAGCTCCGCCAGGCGAGCATCCCCACGATGTCGCGGGTACGGCAGGTCAACCCGGTGAACCGCCCCGACTTTCGAGGAGGCCGCTTGGTTTAAGTTGACACCTCTGCCGAGGTGTCGCTGACGGCTAGTTGCCTCCAGTAGTTTGCCTCAGCTTCTGCCGGAGGGATGCCCCCAATCGGCGTGAGCAATCGGACATGGTTGAACCAGTGCACCCATTGCAAGGTGGCCAGTTCCACGGATTCCCTGGTCTTCCAAGGTCCCCGGCGGTGAATCAACTCGGCCTTGTACAGACCGTTGATGGTCTCGGCCAGCGCGTTGTCATAGCTGTCTCCCCTGCTGCCCACTGAGGGCTGTATGCCCGCCTGGTCCAACCGTTCGGTGTAGCGGATGCTGACGTATTGACTGCCCCTGTCGGAATGGTGCGTCAAGGCATGGGCTGCTGGCTGGCGGTCATACAGCGCCTGCTCCAGCGCATCCAGCACGAAGTCCGTTTGCATGCTGCGGCTGACTCGCCAGCCCACGATGCGCCGGGCATACACGTCCACAACAAAGGCCACATACAGCCAGCCCTGCCAGGTGGAGACATAGGTGAAGTCCGACACCCATAGCTCGTTGGGACGGCTGGCCTTGAAGTGCCGGTTGACGTGGTCCAGCGGGCACGGGGCCGAGGTATCCGGCGTGGTGGTGCGCACCGCCCTGCCACGGCGTGCCCCTTGCAAGCCCATGGCACGCATCAGACGCTCGACCGTGCAGCGCGCCACCACGATGCCCTCGCGGTTCATCTGCAGCCAGACCTTGTCGGCCCCGTAGACCTGCCAGTTGGCGTGCCACACGCGCTGGATGTCGGCCTTCAAGCCCTCGTCACGCTGGGCGCGTTGACTGCGCAGTTGCGGGTTGCGTTGTCGGGCTGCGTGGCGCCAGTAACACGACGGGGCCATCTGCAGCACCCGGCAGATGGGCTCGACCCCGTAGTCATCACGGTGGCGGTCGATGTAGGCCTTCACGACTTCAATCGGCGGTCGAGCTCCGCCTGCGCGAAAAACGCGCTGGCCGTCTTCAGGATGTCGTTGGCCCGGCGCAATTCCTTGACCTCACGCTCCAGCTCCTTGATGCGCAGGGCGTCTGCAGTGGTGGTGCCGGGGCGCTGGCCGCTGTCGACATCGGCCTTCTTGACCCAGTCGTTCAAGGTCTGCGGCGCGCAGCCAATCTTGGGAGCAATCGATTCAATGGCTGCCCACAGCGACGGGTAGTCGGCTCGGTGCTCCTGCACCATGCGCACGGCGCGCTCGCGCACTTCCGGGGAGAACTTCGGTGACTTGTTCATGGCTCCATCTTCTCAAGTGTTGGAGCCTCCTCAAAATACGGGGCGGTTCACCTAGGGGCTCGTGCTCGGTGATGTAGTGGCGCCGCTGGATGGTAGTCGTCTCGGTGCTGTGTCCTGTCATCTCGTAGCTGATCACGCGCTGATGAGCGGCGAACGTGATAAAGGTCTTACGCATGATGTACATGCCAAGTACCTTGCGGCCTGGTGGCGCGGCATTGTCGTAGAGCCCGACCTGCTTAAGCAAATCCGTGAACGCCCCGCCCAGGGCCTCGTACGGGTTGCCTTTTTTGATGGCGGCAGTGGGGAACAGTCGGTCGGCTCCGGCTTGCTTGAGGCTGCCGAGGTAGTCCGGTAAGCCAAGGCGCAACAGTTCCGAGTGCATCGGAATTCTGCGCTCCTCGCCAGTCTTGACGGTCTTCCGGACGCCCTTTCCAGCAGGTGTGGCTTGGCTGAACAATAGAAATGGGATGCCCTCTGAGAACCCCCAATCAGTCTGAGGATTGAGCTGGCAGATTTCGCGAGGGCGAGCCCCAGAGAAGAGTGCAATGACGGGAAGCCAGTATGCCGCGTCGGCTGAGGGATCGTTGGCAATCAAAGCGAAATCAGGGCTCTCGAACAGGCGCTTTAGTTCGTCAGGCCGTAGCGCACGCTGCTTATCCTCGCCTGCTTCGCGATCGCCCGTGTATTCGATGCCGTCGACGATCAGCGCAGGGAAACCAACATCCCCATAGTCGCGCCGACTATCCCGAAGAAAGGCTTTGAGCGGAGCTCGATAGTTGTCCTTGTACGTCGTCGGAGACATTACTTCGTCAGCCTCAGCTGCAAGTAGCCCCACTATGGACTCGCCTTCGTCGAAGCGGTTTGCCCAATCGGAGGGGAGGCGACAGATGGTGCGAAGAAAGTCGGTGACGTGAAGCTGTCGCAGCTGCGCAATCGGGAGGTCTTTCCCAACTACTTCGCGGAACAGTGTCAAGCATCGAACAATCTTGCGCGTGTAGCCGTTCGGGTTGCGCTCTTTTCCTTGTGTGTAGACCGCAATCAGTTGTCCAACCGATAGGCCCCGTGAAGGTTCCGCCCCGAGAGGTGCCGTATCTGACCGGGGAAGCGGAGGAGGTGGAACGGCTTCCCGGCCATGCAGGCGCCGAGTACTGGGCTTGAGGAAGTCGGAATCCAGCGCAGATGCGAACTCGAACACTAAGGATCGAAAGGCTCGTTCAGTCTTGTCGAACGGAATTTCAGCCGCGAGCAAAAACGCCTCGGTGAGCCATGCAAGCCCTTCGGTGCCTGTCGCTGAAAGCACATCCCCCGCAATCTGAGAAAGCGACTCGTGAAGACTGAGAAGCTCCTCGCGGGGGCGTAGCCCCTTCAATGCGGCGTGCTGCGTGCGGTTGAACCCTTGCGCCAGCTGGACGGCAAAGGACTGCCGACTCTCCTCTGACATTTCGCCCAAGGGTATCGGTCGAGGACGGGCTGCCTCAGCTGCGAGCTCTTCGCGCCGCTTACTCAACATCGACTCAAATGCGATGTAGTGGATCAACGCTAGCCGCTCTGCCTCCTTGGAAGCCTTCATGCCCAAATTGACCATCGGCTGCGGCCCGATGATCGGTCTTAGGTCCTTGGGAACGTACGGTCGGAAGTAGGCGCGGCCGTCGGATTTGACGTGATAACCAGACCAAGCAGGCATGGCTTTTCCCTGATCGAAAAGTCGGAGCAAGTGCCCGAGCTGATCGCGGGAACTGTCCGGTTTTGTGTCCGGGCAGCGTTTCCTAAGTGCTTGATGTGCCTGAATCTTCTTGCTGGACAACAGCTTAGCGACTCAAAAAGGCAAGATGGGGTGGCTGATGGGACTCGAACCCACGACGACCAGAATCACAATCTGGGACTCTACCAACTGAGCTACAGCCACCGTCTAGAACTGAGCATTATATCTGCGAATTCATGGCGTCGCGGCTGTTCCGGCGCAAAAGTGTCGGTGCAAATGCAAAAAGGGCCCGTAAGGGCCCCTTTTGATTTCGCAAGATTGCGCCACGCGGTGGTGGGTGGTGGCATGAGCTTGTAGGTGCGAATCAGCGAGGCTTAGTCGCTGTTGCCGCCCGACAGGCCCAGCAGTGCCAGCAGGCCCTGGAACACGTTGAACAGGTCCAGGTACAAGGCCAGCGTGGCGCTGATGTAGTTGGTTTCGCCGCCGTCGATGATGCGCTTGAGGTCATACAGCATGTAGAGGCTGAACACGCCAACGCAGAGGGTGCTGATGACCATCATGCCGACGGTCGAGCCCAGGAACACGTTGATGATGGCGCCCACGAAGATCACCATCGCGCCGACGAACAGCCATTTGCCCATGCCGGAGATGTCGCGCTTGATCACGCTGGCCAAGGTGGCCATGACGAAGAAAACGCCTGCGGTGCCCGCCATGGCGGTCATCACCAGCTGAGAGCCGTTCTGCATGCCCAGCACCGCGCCGATCATGCGCGAGAGCATCAGGCCCATGAAGAACGTGAAAGCCAGCAGCACAGGCACGCCTGCGGCCGAGTTCTTGGTTTTCTCGATGGCGAACATGAAGCCGAATGCGCCGGCAAGGAACACCACCAGGCCCAAACCACCACCCAGGCTGCGGGTGATGCCGGTGCTCAGGCCCACCCAGGCGCCCAGCACGGTGGGCAGCAGGCTGAGGGCCAGCAGCCAGTAGGTGTTGCGCAAAACCTTGTTGCGCTGCTCTTGCGATACGACGCCGCCGCGCGCGAGGTCGGCGTAAGCCAGGGTTTGCGATCGATCATTCATTGTTTCGTCTCTCCAGTGGAATAGATCCGGTGGCCGCCCCCACGACGGCCCCTCGGTTTCATTGTACGTAGAGTGGGGGTGGAAGCGAAAAATTCCCTTAAAAATCAAAAAGATGCAGGTTGGCAAGGCATCAAGCTGCCTCAGCCGCTGCACCGAGGCGACTGGCGCCTTGCCAACCTTCTCCGATCTGCTCGGGTAGGGTGCCGCCGCACTTCGCCTAAGATCGCCCGAAAGGAGATTTCATCGTGAAAAGCAAACCGTATCTTGAAGCCGCCGACGTGAAGGCCATTGCTGCCGCTGCCGAGGCCGAAGCCACCAAGCAGGGCTGGGCCGTCACGGTCGCCATCGTCGACGACGGCGGGCATCTGCTGCATCTGCACCGCCTGGATGGCGCGGCGCCCGTCAGCGCGCACATTGCCCCCGCCAAGGCCCATTCCGCAGCGCTGGGCCGGCGTGACACCAAGGGCTACGAAGACATGATCAACCAAGGGCGCTACGCCTTCCTGTCGGCGCCCACCGTCGAGGGGCTGCTCGAAGGCGGCGTGCCGATCATGAAGGATGGCCAATGCAT
The DNA here is from genome assembly GCF_003008535.1 of Ottowia oryzae. Taxonomy (NCBI): domain Bacteria; kingdom Pseudomonadati; phylum Pseudomonadota; class Betaproteobacteria; order Burkholderiales; family Comamonadaceae; genus Ottowia; species Ottowia oryzae. Next base: position 3,216,618 of record NZ_CP027666.1, on the reverse strand, counting down.
TGGCGCCGTGGGCGTGAGCGGCGTGAAGGCGCCGGAAGATGCGCAGGTGGCGCGCGCTGGCGTGGCAGCACTGGGCGCCTGATCGCGTAAGGATTCGGCGCCAAATCGGTCTCTGGCGCCCGCCTGAATTGCGCAGGCAGCTATGCTATTCATAGCATTTGGTCGCCGTGTCGCTGATCACCGCTCCATGAGGGGCGGTGATGTGCGGCGACCCGACGGCCCTGGCGGGGCGGCCACCGACTTAAAGCTCCGCGTGGTTTTCAGAGGAATGGGCCTCCGGCGCCGGTCCCACCAGCGCTGGAAGCTATCAAATCTGTAGTATTGGCCTTGGCCTCAGGGCTACTAGGCAACTGGCTGCTAGAGGCCCCGGGCTACTGTTTGCGGCATCAGCGCTCTCTGCCGCGGATATGCGCCAAGCCCGTCAGGCCTCGACGTCGTCCAGGCTGAACATCTCACTCTTGTCGTTGTACGAGAAGATCTCGGCGTAGCGCCCCCAGTTGATGGCGGTGTCCAGCGTCTCGCGTGCGGCGCCGTCGGTCAGGAAGTCTTCTAGTTCTTGCTCGAAGCGCACGCGTGGGGCGTGGTGGCCCGGGCGCTCATTCAGCACCTGGCGGATGCGGGCGGCCAGCGGAACGTGCCGCAGCAGGTGGTCGGCAAACAGCCGCTTGCGCTCTTGCGTTCCTGATTCGGCGAACACGTGGCCGGGCGGCGTCAGCACGATGTCGCCTTCGCGCAGTTCGGCAAACGCCAAGTACTGAAGCGTTTCCGCCACCGGGAACAGGTCGTCCACCTCCAGCAGCAGCGCGCTGGCGATTTCCGGCATGTCTGCATGACCTTGGTAGGGCGCAGTCACCAGCATTTCCGCCAGGCCGGCCAGCAAGTTGGTGGACACGGGGGGCAAGCGGCTGCCCAGTGTCAACGCGCGGCGGCCTTGCTCACTCGACAGCCGGGCCGTCATCGTGGCATAGATGTCATCGACAAGGTCGCGAAACGCCGGGTCCAGCCGGTTGCGGGGCCGGGCAAACGGCACCTTGATCTCGGCGACCACGCGGCCGGGGTTCGACGACAGCACCAGGATGCGGTCGCACATCAGCACGGCTTCTTCGATGTTGTGGGTGACGATCAGCACCGACTGGATCGGCATGCGCGCCTGCGTCCACAGATCCAGCAAATCGGTGCGCAGCGTCTCGGCGGTCAGCACGTCCAGCGCCGAAAAGGGCTCGTCCATCAACAGCAAGGTGGGGTTGACCACCAGGGCGCGCGCGAAGCCAACGCGCTGGCGCATGCCGCCCGACATCTCGCGCGGGTACGCGTTCTCGAACCCATCCAGGCCGATCAGGTCAATCGCAGACAAGGCCCGTGCCCGGCGCTCGGCGGCGGGCACGCGCTGCGCCTCCAGCCCCACCTCGACGTTCTCTAGCACGGTCAGCCAGGGGAACAGGGCGAAGTTCTGGAACACCATGGCAATGCCGGGCGCAGGCCCCTGCACGCGTTGGCCTTGGTACATCACCTCGCCCGAGGTTGGCTGGATAAGCCCGCAGACGATGCGCAACAACGTCGATTTGCCGGAGCCTGATCGGCCCAGCAGGCCGACGATTTCCCCGCTCTGCAGCGACAGATCCACGTCGTCCAGCACCAGCAATTCGCCCTGGGTCTTGTCGAACCCGCGCGACACGTGGCGCACGCTGAGGATTTCTTGCGACGGTGTTTGTCCGGCGTGGGGTGAAGTTGGCACAGGGGCTGGCATGGCGGTAATCGGTTCAGTTCATGCGCAGATGCGTATCCGCATAGGCGTACAGGTGGCGCCAAACGAGTCGGTTGAACAGCGTGACGAACAAGGCCATCACGCTGACGCCAAGGATGATGCGCGGAAAGTCGCCGGCCGCGGTGTTCTGCGCAATGTAGGCGCCCAGGCCGTGGGCGACGATCTGCGTATCGCCCCACTGCACCACTTCGGACACGATGCTGGCGTTCCAGGCACCGCCGGACGCGGTGATCGCACCAGTCACGTAATACGGAAACACGGCTGGCAGCATGCAACGGCGCCACCACTGCCAGCCGCGAATGCCGAAGTTGGCCGCCACCTCGCGGTAGTCGTTCGGGTAGGCGCTGGCACCGGCGATCACGTTGAACAGGATGTACCACTGCGTGCCCAGCACGATGAGCGGCGACAGCCAAACGTCTGGGTTCAAATGCCAGTGCGCAATGCCGATGACGAACACCGGAAACAGCAAGTTGGCCGGGAACGCCGCCAGAAACTGAGCCAGCGGCTGCACGGCCTGGGCCCATTTCGGCCGCAAGCCGATCAGGATGCCCAGCGGCACCCACAAGAGCGAAGACAAGGCGATCAATACGGTGACGCGCAGCAGCGTGATGCCGCCCAGCACCAGCACTTCGCCCACGTCGCGCCAGCTCACGCCCGCGCTGACGTAGCTGGTCACGCGCCACAGCAGGTACAGCGCCAGCGCCATGATTCCGGCGTTCCAGCACAGATCGACCCAGCGCGTTCGGGTGGCTGTCGGCTCGTCAGGTGCGGCGGGCGCGCTGGACGCGGGGCTTAGCCGCAGGCGCGCCAAGGCGGCCAGGGCGGCGCCCAGCGGCAGCAGCAGGCGGTGCACCAGACGGGTGCGGCGAATCAGGTCCAGCAGCCAGGACTGCGGGGCGTTCGCCGAGGCCGTGTTCTCCATGCGAAATTTGTCCGCCCAGGCCACCAACGGGCGAAACAGCAGTTGGTCGTACGCCAGGATCACCACCACCATGGTCAGGATGACCCAGCCGATGGCGTGCAGATCTTTCTGGGCGATGGCCAGCGCCAGGTAAGAGCCGACGCCCGGTAGGGTGATGGTGCGGTCGCCCACGGTGATGGCCTCTGAGGCGACCACGAAGAACCACGCACCAGACATCGACATCATCATGTTCCACACCAACCCGGGCATGGCGTAGGGCACGTCCAGCTTCCAAAAGCGCTGCCAGCCCGACAGCCGGAAGCTGCTGGACACTTCAAGCAGGTCGCGCGGCAACGAGCGCAGCGATTGGTAGAACGAGAACGCCATGTTCCACGCTTGGCTGGTGAAAATGGCAAAGACGGCGGCCAGCTCTGCGCCCATCACGCGCGAGGGCATCAGGGCGAGGAAAAACGTGACCGTGAACGAGATGAAGCCCAGCACCGGCACCGACTGCAGGATGTCCAGCGCCGGGATCAGCAGCTTCTCGGCGCGACGGTTGCGCGCGGCCAGCGTGGCGTAGGTGAAGGTGAACAGCAGCGATGCCACCATGGCCGCCAGCATGCGCAAGGTGGTGCGCAACGCATATTCCGGCAGCATGGCCGGATCCAGTGACACCGGGTGTTCACTCAGCGTGGCCATGGGGGCGGTGGTCTGCTCGAAGCCGATCGCCATCATGGCTACCATGCCGACGATCAACACCAAGGCCGCAGCGTCCCAACGGTTGGGCAGCAGGCCGAATGCCGAGGCATTGGCGGTGCGCTTCAGATCAGGCAAAGCGTGCATTTGTTTGAGGCGGGCAGGTCACCCGCGCCAAGCGCGGGCCGCGCATTGTTCCACAAGCACACCTGCGAAAAATGACGGAATCGTGACGGCCCGGAAGGTGAGCGCCCTCACCGCAGGCGGGCTGTCGGCGTGCCGCGTGCGGCCGCGCGATTCCGTCACCAGCCAAGACTATGCAACCTGGGCGGCCACCCCCCGCGCCCGATGGCCGTCAGTAGCTCAGGCGCTCTGGCCGCACTTCCTGCAAGATCGTCGTGGCGATTTCCTCGATCGACTTGGTGGTGGTGGACAGCCACCGGATGCCCGCGCGGCGCATCATCGCTTCGGCGTCGGACACTTCCATGCGGCAGTTCTGCAGGTCGGCATAGCGCGATCCGGGGCGGCGTTCCGAGCGGATTTCCGACAGCCGCTCTGGCGCGATGGTCAGGCCGAACAGTTTTTTCTTGTGCGGCACCAGTGCAGGCGGCAACTGGCGGCGGTCAAAATCCTCGGGGATCAGCGGGTAGTTGGCCGCCTTCAGGCCGTGCTGCATGGCCAGGTACAGGCTGGTGGGGGTTTTTCCGCTGCGGCTCACGCCCACCAGGATCACGTCGGCGCCCGTCAGATCGCGGTTGCTCTGCCCGTCGTCGTGCGCCAGGCTGTAGTTGATCGCCTCGATGCGGTCGTGGTATTCGCGGCTCTTGCTCACATCCGAAAAGCGCCCCACACGGTGGTGGCTCTTGATCGACAGTTCCTGCTCCAGCGGCTGCACGAAGGTGCCGAACATGTCCATCAGCATGCCTTTGCAGCCCTCCTGAAGGATGTTCACCGCCTGCCGGTCTACCAGTGTGGTGAACACCAGCGGCTTCTTGCCTTCCAGTTCGGCCGTGTGGTTGATCTGGCGCACGGCCTGGTGCGCCTTGTCAGGCGTGTCGACGAAGGGCAGGCGCACACGGCGGGGCTTGAAATCGAACTGCGCAAGGATGGCGTTGCCGAAAGTTTCGGCCGTGATGCCGGTGCCGTCGGAGATAAAGAACACGGTGCGGTCTGACATGGTTGCTGGCGGTCAATACAATCTGCGCATTATGCGAAGCCGCGCAGTGTCGACAGAAAACAACGCCGAACAAACTGTCGTACCCCCCGCCTGCACCTTGAGGGCAGGCCGCCGCGCTCGCACCGGTTTTTAAACTCTGGAGCTTTTCCCATGTCCGCACTGTTTGAGCCGACCGACCTGGTCGTGCCTTTCGAAAAACTGAGGATGACCGATGTCGAGGCCGTTGGCGGCAAGAACGCCAGCCTTGGCGAGATGATTTCGCAACTGCCGCAGGGCGTGCGCGTACCCACGGGCTTTGCCACCACAGCGCACGCATTCCGGCAGTTTCTGGCGCATGGCGGCCTCACCGATCGCATCAGCGCGCGCCTGAAGGCGCTGAACACCGAGGACGTGCGCGCCCTGGCCGAGGCCGGCGCTGAAATCCGCAGTTGGGTCGAGGCGCAGCCGTTCCCCGCCGACCTCGAAAAAGCCATCCGCGACGCCTTCGCTACTTTGTCCGCAGGCAACGCCCAGGCCAGCTTCGCCGTGCGCTCCTCGGCCACAGCCGAAGACTTGCCGGATGCGTCTTTCGCCGGTCAGCAGGAGACCTTCCTGAACGTGGTGGGCGTCGAGGACGTGCTGCACAAGATGAAGGAAGTGTTCGCCAGCCTGTACAACGACCGCGCCATCAGCTATCGCGTGCACAAGGGCTTCGCGCACGACGGCGTGGCCCTGTCGGCCGGTGTGCAGCGCATGGTGCGCTCAGACCTGGGTGCTGCCGGCGTCATGTTCACCATCGACACCGAAAGCGGTTTCGACCAAGTGGTGTTCATCACCAGCAGCTATGGCCTGGGTGAAACCGTGGTGCAGGGCGCCGTCAACCCGGACGAGTTCTACGTGCACAAGCCGATGCTGAGCGCCGGCAACCGCGCGCTGATCCGCCGCAACCTGGGCAGCAAGCTGATCCAGATGGTGTTTGCCACGCCCGAAGAAAAAGCCGCCAGCGGCAAGCTGGTGCAGACCGTGGACGTGCCCACCGAGCTGCGCAACCGCTACTCGCTGAGCGACGCCGATGTTGAGCAACTGGCGCAGTACGCGCTGGTGATCGAGAACCACTATGGCCGCCCGATGGACATTGAGTGGGGCAAGGACGGCCAGGATGGCCATCTGTACATCCTGCAGGCGCGCCCCGAGACGGTGAAGAGCCAGCAAAAGGGCAAGACCGAGCTGCGCTACAAACTCAAGAGCAGCGGAACGGTGCTGGCTGAGGGCCGCGCCATTGGCCAGAAGATCGGCACCGGCCCCGTGCGCCTGGTGCACAACATCAGCGAGATGGACAAGGTGCAGCCCGGCGACGTGCTGGTCACCGACATGACCGACCCCAACTGGGAGCCGGTGATGAAGCGCGCCAGCGCCATCGTCACCAACCGCGGGGGCCGCACCTGCCACGCCGCTATCATCGCGCGCGAACTCGGCATTCCGGCCGTGGTCGGCAGCGGCGACGCCACCGAGCGTCTGAAAGACGGCACCCTGGTGACCGTGAGCTGCGCCGAGGGCGACACCGGCCACATCTACGACGGCCTGCTGGAAACCGAGGTGACCGAGGTGCGCCGCGGCGAAATGCCGCCGATCCAGACCAAGATCATGATGAACGTCGGCAACCCGCAGCTGGCCTTCGACTTTGCGCAGCTGCCCAACGAAGGCGTGGGCCTGGCGCGGCTGGAATTCATCATCAACAACAACATCGGCGTGCACCCCAAGGCCATCTTGGACTACCCGCAGGTTGATGCCGATCTGAAGAAGGCCGTGGAAAGCGTCGCCCGCGGTCACGCCAGCCCGCGCGCCTTCTACGTCGACAAAGTGGCCGAAGGCGTGGCGACCATCGCCGCCGCTTTCTGGCCCAAGCCGGTGATCGTGCGCCTGTCCGATTTCAAGAGCAACGAATACCGCAAGCTGATCGGCGGCAGCCGCTACGAGCCCGAGGAAGAAAACCCGATGCTGGGCTTTCGCGGTGCGGCGCGTTACATCAGCGAAGACTTCCGCGAAGCCTTTGCGATGGAATGCGAGGCGCTCAAGCGCGTGCGCGACGAGATGGGCCTGACCAACGTTCAGGTGATGGTGCCCTTCGTGCGCACGCTGGGCCAGGCCGACCGCGTCACCCGACTGCTGGCCGACCACGGCCTGAAGCGCGGCGACAACGGCCTGAAGGTCATCATGATGTGCGAGGTGCCCAGCAACGCCGTGCTGGCCGACGAGTTCCTGCAGTACTTCGACGGCTTCTCGATCGGATCAAACGACCTGACGCAGCTCACCCTCGGCCTGGACCGCGATTCCGGCCTGGATCTGCTGGCGGCCGACTTCGACGAACGCGACCCGGCGGTGCAGGCGCTGCTCAAGCGTGCCATCGGCGCGTGCAAGGCGCAGGGCAAGTACGTCGGCATCTGCGGCCAGGGCCCCAGCGACCACCCGGACTTCGCGCGCTGGCTGGCCGATGAGGGCATTGCCAGCATCTCGCTGAACCCTGACAGCGTGATCGACACCTGGACGCTGCTGGCCAGCTGAGGCCGGGGCAGGGCATGCAGCGCACACGGCGATGAGGTCTGCTAGCGAGAAGCTAGCTGCTCGCGCAGGCTGGGTGCGCGCTGCCCTGCTGATTGTGTGGTTTTGCGCGTCTTTTGGCGTGGCCATCTTCGCGCGTGACCTGGACGTGGTCGTGGCCGGCTGGCCGCTGAACTTCTGGCTGACGGCGCAGGGTGGCGTGCTGGTGTTTCTGGCCGTCGTCATGGTCTACGCCTGGGCGCTGAACCGGCTGGACCCAGAGCCCGAAGGGCTCCCGGGCGCCGAACGCGGTACGCAGCGTGACGACGACCCCGCTGCCGAGCCGACAGCCAGCGCACTTAGCGACGACGCAGGCGCCCATGGCTAGCGGCGCGCCCTCGTCCAACTGGCGGATTCACCGCAACCTGCTGCTGTTCACGGCAGGCTTCATCCTCTTTCTGGTGCTGATGGCGTGGGCCGAGCGCGCCGGCCTGGCGCGCGACTGGATCGGGCCGATCTTCCTTTTTCTGTCGGTCATGCTGTACGCGTGCATCGGCATCTATGCGCGCACGGGCGACCCGGAAGAGTTCTACGTCGCCGGGCGGCGCATACCGGCCATGTACAACGGCATGGCCACGGCGGCAGACTGGATGAGCGCCGCCTCGTTCATCAGCCTGGCAGGGGCGCTGTACCTGCAGGGCTTTTCCGGCACCGCCGCGCAGCCGGGCGGGCTGGCCTATGTGCTGGGCTGGACGGGGGGCTTTTGCCTGGTGGGCCTGCTGATCGCGCCGCGCCTGCGCGCGATGAAGCTCTACACCGTGCCCGATTTCTTCGCCGTGCGTTTTGGCGGCAAGTGGCCGCGCCTGCTGGCCGCGTGCGGGGCCATTGCATGCTCATTCATCTACGTGGTGGCGCAGATCTACGGCGTGGGTTTGATCGCGTCGCGGCTCACGGGCGTGCAGTTTGAAATCGGCATCCTGCTGGGGCTGGGCGGCGTGCTGCTGTGCTCGTTTCTGGGGGGCATGCGGGCGATCACCTGGACGCAGGTGGTGCAGTACATGGTGCTGCTGCTGGCTTTCTTGATCCCCGTGTCGTGGCTGTCGTTCAAGCAGCTGGGCACGCCGCTGGCACCGGTGGCCTACGGGCAACAGTTGCCGAAGATTGAGCGCCTGGAAGACCAGCTGATCCATTCCCCGGCCGAGCAGGACGTGCAGGCCGCCTTTCAGCGCCGTGCGCGCGACTACGCCGAAAGGCTGGCCGACCCGGCCGCCGCGCTCGCCCGTGAGCGCGACAAGCTGAATGAACGCATCCGCATGCTGAAGGCGCAGGGCGCCGATCTGTCGCTGGTGATGCTCGCCCGCCGCGAGCTGGCCGACCTGCCGCGCGACGAGGCCAGCGCACGCGACGTGTGGACCCGCGCCATGAACGAAGCCGAGGAACGCGGCAGGCCCCTGGGCGGGCTGCCGCGCCACGGCCAGGCGTATGAAGGCGACCCGCAGGGCACGCCGGCAGAGCAGGCCTTGTTCAACACGTCGCGCCTCAACTTCATCGCGCTGATGTTTTGCCTGATGGTGGGCACCGCCAGCCTGCCGCACCTGCTGACGCGCTTTTACACCACGCCCACGGTGTCGGATACGCGCCGCTCGGTCGCGTGGTCGCTGTTCTTCATTGCTTTGCTGTACCTCAGTTCGCCCGCGCTGGCGGTGCTGGTCAAGTTTGAAGTGATGCAGGGCCTGGTAGGCAGCAGCTTCGACCAGCTCCCCAACTGGATCGCCCAATGGGCCCGCGTAGACCCGGCCCTGATATCGGTGCAGGACGTGAACGGCGACCGCGTGCTGCAGTTTGGCGAAATCCGCCTGGGCGCCGACATGATCATGCTGGCCACGCCCGAGCTGGGCGGCCTGCCGTACGTGGTGTCGGCGCTGGTGGCGGCGGGCGGCCTGGCGGCGGCGCTGTCGACCGCCGACGGCTTGCTGCTGACCATCAGCAATGCGCTGGTGCACGACACCGCGCCGCAAGACGGCCACCCCACCGCCAAGCTGACCGATACGCGCGTGATCCTGTCCAAGTTCGCGTTGCTGGCGGTAGCCATGCTCGCCGCGCTGGCGGCGGCGCTGAAGCCAGCGGAAATCATCTCGCTGGTCACCGCGTCGTTTTCACTGGCTGCGGCCACCTTCTTCCCTGCCCTGGTCACCGGCATCTTCTGGCCGCGCGCCACCGGCCGTGGCGTGGTGGCAGGCATGCTGATCGGCGCGGGCCTGGCGGCGGTCTACATGCTGCAGGCCAGCCCCATGCTGCGCGCGTGGTGGGGCGCTGCGCCGGGCGGCTTGTGGTGGGGCATCCAGCCGGTGTCGGCCGGTGTGTTTGGCGTGCCGGCGGGGTTTGCGGCGATCGTGCTGGTGTCGCTGTGGGACGGATGGCGTCAGCGAAGGGCCTGACCCGTGCAGGTCATCAGCGTACTTTTACTATCAAATAAATAGCTATAAGCGCTGTTTGCACCTGCGCTGCAGGCCTTTTTTGCTTGAAATGGCCCCTTACGGCGAAGTGGCTGCCAGCTGGGTGTCTTCGACCTGCTCGCCCAGAAAGCCGCCGCTCTGGCGCGACCACAGGCGGGCGTACAGGCCGCCCTGGGCCAACAGCTCGGCGTGGGTGCCTTGTTCCACCACACGGCCGTGGTCCAGCACCACCAGCCGGTCCAGCGCGGCGATGGTGGACAGGCGGTGCGCAATGGCGATCACCGTCTTGCCCTTCATCAGCTCTTCCAGGCTTTCTTGAATGGCGGCTTCTACCTCGCTGTCCAGGGCGCTGGTGGCCTCGTCCAACAGCAGGATCGGCGCGTCCTTCAGCATCACGCGGGCAATGGCCACGCGCTGGCGCTGGCCACCCGACAGCTTCACGCCGCGCTCGCCTACCTGGGCGTCGTAGCCACTGCGGCCCTGCAGGTCGGTCAGCTCGGCGATGAATTCGGAAGCCTGCGCGCGCTCGGCAGCGGTGCGCATGTCGGCCTCGCTGGCGTCCGGGCGGCCGTACAGGATGTTGTCGCGCATGGCGCGGTGCAGCAGCGACGTATCTTGCGTGACCATGCCGATGGCGTGCCGCAGGCTGTCTTGCGTGACATGGGCGATGTCTTGCCCGTCGATACAGATGCGCCCACCTTGCACGTCGTGAAAGCGCAGCAGCAGGTTCACCAGCGTGGATTTGCCCGCGCCAGAGCGGCCGATGAGGCCAATCTTCTCGCCCGGGCGAATGGTCAGGTCCAGGTGATCCACCACGGGCGCGCTGCCATCGCGGTAGCTGAAGCTGACGTTCTCAAAGTGCACCTCGCCGCGCGAAACCTCCAGCGGCTTGGCGCCGCGCGCATCCACCACCGTGCGCGGGCGCGACAAGGTGTTGATGCCGTCCTGAATCGTGCCCACGCTTTCAAACAGGCTGGTCATCTCGAACATCACCCAGTGGCTCATGCCCGACAGGCGAAGGGCCATAGCCGTAACCGCCGCCACGGCGCCGGTGCCCACCTGGCCCAACGACCACAGCCACAGCGCCGTGCCGCAGGCGCTCAGGATCAGCAGCACGATCAGCGTGTGGTTGACCACCTCAAACTGGCTGACCAGGCGCATCTGCGCATAGCCGGTCTGTTTGAACTCTTCCATAGCCGCGCGCGCAAAGGCCGCCTCGCGCCGGGTGTGCGAAAACAGCTTCACGGTGGCGATGTTGGTGTACGCATCGGTGATGCGCCCCGTCATCACGCTGCGCGCATCGGCCTGCGCGCGGCTGACCTTGCCCAGGCGCGGCACAAAGTACCAGCAGGCCAGCACGTAGGCCGCGGCCCAGCCCACGAAGGGCAGCACCAGCCAGCCATCAAAGCCCGCGGCCAGCACCAGCATGGTGACGATGTACACCCCCATGCCCACCACCACGTCGGTGGTGGTGAAGATCATGTCGCGCACCGCCAGGGCGGTTTGCATGATCTTGGTGGTGATGCGGCCGGCGAACTCGTCCGCATAAAAGGACATGCTCTGGCCCAGCATCAGCCGGTGGAAGTTCCACCGCAGGCGCAGAGGGAAGTTGATCGCCAGCGTCTGGTGCTTGACCACGGTGGCCAGCGCGACAAGGCCAATGGACGCCAGCAGGATGATGGCCAGCACCGTGAGCATCGGGCCGCGATCCGTCCACAGCGTGGCGGGCGTGACCTGCCCCAGCCAATCCACCACGCGCCCCAGCATGGCGAACAGCAGCGCGTCGTAGACGGAAATGGCGGCAGAAAGCACCGCCAGCGTCGCCACGTAGCCGCGCACGCCGGGCGTGGCCGCCCAGACAAAGGCCATGAAGCCTTTGGGCGGAAGGTGCGGTTCGGGGTCGGGGTAGGGAGGGAGGCGCTTTTCGAAATAGCCGAGCAAGATGACTCCACGGCGGCCCGGTGCCGCCAGTGCTTTATTTATCGATGGTGATCAGGCCGGATTCAAGGTATTCGTTGAACTGCACCAGCGGAATGGCGGCGTTCATCGGGTGGCCTTCTTCCTGCCAGCTCATCACCATGCTTTGGGGGGCGCGCTCCAGCTCAAGCTGGGCGTCGGGCTCGATGATGATCATCGGGCCGTCACCGGCGCGGAACTCCAGCCGCCCACGGACGCGCGCACGGGCCTGCTGGCCGGGCGTCATGTGATCGGGGCCGCTCACGTAGTCCTTGTCGGTGCCCTCGGGGGATGCGGGGGAAGTGTTCATGGTGTGTTGGCTCCTGTGATGTTATGGGGCGCGAACGCCCGTTCGGTGGATTGTGCCCGTGCGGCGCACGCTTGCTGTGCATGGGGTCTTGGCGATCACATTACGGCCTTCCGGCACGCTTGATTGCTATCAAAACAATATCTGCCAGCGCAGGCTGGTCGGGCGCCAAAGGCATGTTGAAGGATGAAACATGACCGTGGCCCGCACGAGGTGCGCCGCCGGTTGGGGTGCATCGGCCGCCGCACTCGACCCCTAAGGCCTCGTGCGTTGGCGTCGATGCTGAGCATGCCTTGCCGACGCCCGGTCGGCCATCGTCATCGCTCGCTGCCGGCTGTCGGACAAAGCCTTGTCCCTGGGCGCTTTGCGCCTTCAGAAGCGGCGGCTGAGGCAGGGCGATCCGCGCAGCCCGAAGCGCCAGGGCAGGTCCGCCGCGTGGCGGATGCCGATGCGCGGGCCACTCACCACTTGCTCGGCCAAGGCCGCGTCGGCCGCCCGCACTTCAAAGGGCGCGCGATCCAGCGGCAGGCCGTAGTGCTGGGGCCCGATGCCCAGCGCCTGGCCCAAGCGCCCGGGGCCTGCGCACAGCAGGCGCTCATCCTGCAAGCCGCGCCGCTGGCGCATCACTTCCAGGCCGTGCTGCGGCGCCACGGCGCGGATCAGCACGCCCGCACCGTGCCCGGCTTCGCGGCAGACGAAGTTCAGGCACCAGTGCATGCCGTAGCTGAAGTACACGTACGCATGGCCCGGCGGGCCGAACATCGCCGTGTTGCGGGGGGTGCGGCCACGGTGCGTGTGCGACGCGGGTTCGCCCTGGTCGTAGGCTTCGGTCTCGACGATAAGGCCGCCCACGCCGCCCACCAGCAGCGTGGCGCCGATCAGGCTGCGCGCCACGTCGGGCGCGTTGCCCAGGAAATCGTTGGCTTTCAATTGGCGGCTCATGCCGCGATTGTCGGTGGCCAGTGCCCGCGCTGGCGCCATCATTTGCGCGTCACGCGGCCGCCGCTGGTCGTACCCGATGCGCCGGCGTAGAGCGCGCGACATCGCCATCGTCAGGGTTCGGATACGATGAATCGGCATGGCGACGCGCGCCACCACCGCTATCGTTTCAGCTCTACCCTAAGGAAATGCACCGATGTTCAAAGGCCTGCTGCTTACCCGCTCCGAAGACGGTCAAACCCAAGCCGCGATCACCGAAATAGACGAGGCGCAGCTGCCGCCGGGCGACGTGGTGGTGCAGATCAGCCATTCCACGCTGAACTACAAGGACGGCCTGGCCATCACCGGCAAGGCGCCCGTGGTGCGCAGCTTTCCCATGGTGCCGGGCATCGACTTCGCCGGCGTGGTGCAGTCGTCCACCGACGCGCGCTACCGCGAGGGCGACGCCGTGCTGCTCAACGGCTGGGGCGTGGGCGAGACGCACTGGGGCGGGTTGGCGCAGCGTGCGCGCGTCAAGGCCGACTGGCTGGTGTCGATCCCGGGCGGCTTCACCGCCGCACAGGCGATGAGCCTGGGCACCGCGGGCTACACCGCCATGCTGTGCGTGATGGCGCTGCAGCGCGAGGGCATCGAGCCGTCTGCTGGGCCGGTGCTGGTCACCGGCGCCAACGGCGGCGTGGGCACCATCGCCATCAGCCTGCTGGCGCAGCTGGGCTTTGAGGTGCATGCCTCCACCGGCCGCCTGGAAGAGGCCGCTTACCTGCAGTCGCTGGGCGCCAAGGAGGTGATCGACCGGCACACCCTCGGCAGCGCCGGCAAGCCACTGCAGAAAGAGCGCTGGGCTGGCGCGGTGGACACGGTGGGCAGCCACACGCTGGCCAACGTGTGCGCCAGCCTGAAGTACGGCGGCGTGGTGGCCGCGTGCGGCCTGGCGCAGGGCATGGACTTTCCGGCCAGCGTGGCGCCCTTCATCCTGCGCGGCGTCACGCTGTCGGGCGTGGACAGCGTCATGGCCCCGATGTCGCGCCGCGTGCAAGCCTGGGAACGCCTGGCCCGCGAGATTTCGCCCGACCTGCTGGCCCGCAACACTGAAACCATCGGCCTGGGCGACGCCGTGGCCACCGCCCAGCGCCTGCTGACGGGCCAGGTGCGCGGGCGTGTCGTGGTGGATGTGAACCGCTGAACAAGCGGCGGGCCGAGCGATGCGGTTGGGCGGCCGTGCGCGCGTTGGCGGTGTGCCAACCTGGGCTGGGCGCGCTGCCACTGATCGTGGGTTGAGGGTAGCTTGGCCGCTTGGCGTGAAGGGCTTAGCTATGGATTACATAGCTGCCAGCGCTGGTGGTGCCTGCGCTGGAAGGCGATTTGGCTAAAACGATCCAGACAGAATCAGACCATGAGGGCTGACGCCGTATCGCCCAGAAGTCTCGCGCAGATTGGCCAAGCGGCTTCTCGCCCATTCCACGCAGCACGATAGCGCACCGCCCTCAAAACACCTGCATTACCGTGAACCCACGCGCCTTCAGCAGGGTCGGCAGGCCGTCTGAACCCACCATGTGCAGCGCGCCCACGGCGACAAACGCGGGGCCTTCCTGGCGAATCAGCGCGTCGATGCGCTCGGCCAGCGTCACGTTGCGTTGGTTGATCACACGGTTGGCGATGGCGCGCTCCACCGGGGTGTCCACGCATTCGCACCATTCGGGGTAGCGCTCCAGCTGCTGGATGTCACTTTCGGCCCATACACGAGACAGCTTGCGCAACTGGCGCCGCGCCTTGTCGTTGCTCATGTCGTGGATGCCGATTTGCAGCCACTCGGCCAACTCGGCGGGCGACGCTGCGCTGAGCGCCGCCACCTGCTCGGCACTGGTTTCCAGGCTGCGCGTGGGTAAGCCCAGGTACGGGGCCATGGCGGCCAACGCCACTTCGCTGCCAAAACTGGCGTCCAGGTCTTCGTAGCGCGCCAGCGACATCAGCAACGTCGTCAGCTGGAACTCCGGGCGCATCGGCGCCAGCGTGTCCCAATCCACGCACAGGGCTTTGGCGGCTTCGCGCAACTGGGCCTGGGCTTCGGGAGACAGCGAAGAGGGCCTGTCGGCCCGAACCAGCGCGGCCATTTGCTGCTGCACTTTCGGGTCGCCAACGTCCAGCTCCATCGCCAGCACCTGGCTGGCGCGCAAGGCCTTGGCCACGCGCGGGCCCGGCATCGCCCACGCCAGCTTGCCCACGTGCAGCGTGCCGTACAGGTAAGAGGTCTTTCCGTCGCGCTGCAGCGACCACAGAAAGCCGCGGTCTTGCGCGGCCCGCGCGGCATCGGCCGCCTGCGCTTCGGTAGGAATTTGCGGCGGCGCCGGGCACTGCTCGGCCTGCGCCGGGCCGGCATTCCATAGAGCCAACAGGCCAAAGCCCACCGCCAGAGCGCGGCGCCAGAAGGGTCGATTCAACATAGTGCGCTCGATGGTACTGCCCGTGCGGTCGGACGCTTGTGGCACTCAGCACTGGCGCGCGCCTCGGCTCGGCACGCCAACCCGGATCGCAGCCGATCGGCAGTCGAATGGGACGCGTGCACCAGGATAGACCTCAAACGGTGTCGGACACGCCAAGAAAGCGCCAATGCCGCTGGTCGCCAGTCTGCCCTCTGAGGAAGAACAGGAGTGCGACCGGCCGGCCGGCGCGGGCCGCTTGGACGCAGCCAAAAGCGCAACGCGTGTCGGACGTACATTGCAGACATGCCTTCCTTCGATTCGGAACACCGTCCTGCGGTCAAGGGCGGCCTGCTGGCGCTCAGTGCCGCCATGCTCTTTGGGGCAAGTACGCCGCTGGTTCAGCGGATGGGCGCCGGCCTGGGGCCGTTTGTCACGGCGGCGCTGTTGTACGCAGGTGCTGCGGCGCTGGGCGTGCTGACGCGTCAGCCGGTCGGGCGCGAGGCGGCCGTGCGCCGGTCAGACTTGCCGCGCCTGCTATGGATGGCGCTCTTTGGAGCGGCAGTGGGCCCCGTGGCATTGGCCTGGGGCCTGCAACACACCAGCGGCACCAGTGCCTCACTGATGCTGACGCTGGAGGCGGTCTTTACGGCGCTGTTCGCACGTGCGCTCTACGCCGAAGTGATGGATCGCCGCGTGTGGATCGCGGTCATCTTGTTGGCGGCAGGCGGTGCAGTGTTGATTGCGGATCGCGGCGATGCTGGCGATGCGCAGTCCTGGGGCCTGCTGGCCGTGATCGCGGCAACCGTTGCGTGGGGAGTCGACAACACCCTGTCTCGCGCCGTGGCAGAGCGTGACCCGGCGCAAGTGGTCGTGGCTAAAAGCGCGCTGGGAATGCTTTTGACCCTGATGCTGTCACGATTTGCCGGCGAACCGCTCCCGAGCTGGCAGCAGGCCATCAGTCTGCTGCTCATTGGAGCCACGGGCTATGGGCTTAGCCTTCGCATGTACTTGCTGGCGCAGCGCGCTTTTGGCGCGGCTCGCACCGGGTCGGTGTTCGCCTTCGCGCCGTTCATCGGGGCGGCGATCGCGGTGTTGATGGGTGACAGCTCGCTGGGTTGGGGCACGCTTGTCGGCGGATTGCTGATGGTCGCTGGCATTGTTGTTCATCTGGGCGAAAGACATGAGCATCAGCACCTGCACCCTGCGCTGGATCACGAACACGCGCATCGCCATGACGACGGGCATCATGACCATGCGCACGATCCGATGCCCACAGGATCGCACAGCCACCGGCACACACACGCGGCGACCCGACATACCCATGCCCATGTGCCGAACCTGCACCATCAGCATGGGCATGAGTGACGACGACGAATTCAGCACTCAATGAAAAACCCGCTCAGGGCGGCATGGCTTGCTGGCGGGCAAGCGCTTGATGCCCGAGCGTGGAAATGCAAGATTGCAACGTGAATCGTCAGCGAGCAGAACTGAGGGCCACGTGTGTACCCGAACGGCAGAGAGTGCCTGAATCGCTTTTCAAGAAACGGAGCATCTGCCGTCGCTTGAAGGGTTGACAGGCGAACCTATTGGCCCGAACGTCCGTCTGAAAGACGGTCAGCAAGTCTGCCGCCGCAAACGAACGAACAAGACCAAATGCTGGAGTTGGGTTACACGTAAAGAATTCGCCTCGCCTCGCCATCGCATGCACTAGCGCAACGGCATTCACGGGCTGAACGGTGCAACGGGAAGGGCCTCGATCAGGTGCCCATGTGGCCGAGAAAGCTATGGAGCGGGCGATGGGGATCGAACCCACGTCTTGAGCTTGGGAAGCTCAGGTCCTACCATTGAACGACACCCGCTTTTTTCTCTCCCGTGTCCCGCTGGCTTCAGCGTCTTGCGCTGTTCCGCGGGAACCTGGGTGCGCATTCTAACGGCTGCGCGCCGCCGTGATGAACGGGTGGCGATGCGGTTGCGCATCGCACGCCTGGTGCAAGTGCAAGCCGAAGGGTTTGGGCGCGGGCCCAACGTGTTGGTTTCGTCGAGCGACTTCCGCCGGCACGCTATGGCCTGACCAGGCTATCGCGCCGCGGGCTGAGCATTTCTGCCGTCAGGCCGAACGATGCGGGGTGTGCGGGCACCGGCAGGCCGCGCGCCAGCGCGGCGCAGGTTTCGCCCATGGCGGGCGAGGTTTGAATGCCGTAGCCGCCTTGCGCGGCGACCCAGAAAAAGCCTTCCACGCCGTCGTCGAAGCCGCCGACCAGATCGCCGTCCGCCACGAACGAGCGCAAGCCCGCCCACGTGCGTGTGGGGCGGGCGATGTGCAGCGTGGTGGCCTCTTCAATGCGGTGCATGGCCAGGGCGATGTCCAGCTCTTCGGGTTGCACGTCTTGCGGCTCAACCGGGTCCACGTTGGCGGGCGAGCCCAGCAGCATGCCGGCGTCGGGCTTGATGTACCAATCTTCCGTGGCGCCGTACACCATGGGCCAGTGGCGAAAATCTTGGTCGGAAGGCCCGGCGAACATGAAGGCCGAGCGCCGGCGCGGCTGCAGGCCCAGTGGCCGCGCGCCGGCCAGTGCGCCGATCCGGTCGCACCACGCGCCCGCGGCGTTGAGCACCACCGGTGCTTCGTACTGCACGCCGCCGGCCGTCACGCGCCAACGGCCGTCCACGCGCTGCATGGCGGTGACGTCGGCGTTGCACACCAGCTCGCCGCCCGCGTGGCGCATGCCGCGCAGGTAGCCCTGGTGGATGGCGTGCACGTCCATGTCGGCGGCGTCGGGCTCGTAGACCGCGCCGATCAGCGCTTCGGGACGCAGCGCGGGCACCAGCGCGCAGGCCTCTTGCGGGCTGAGCAGCCGTGCGGCGGGGGACATGGCCCGCAGGATGTCCCAATGCGCCTGCAGATCGCGCTCTTGGCCCGGCGCGGCCACCATCATGGCGCCGCGGGGCGTCAGCAGGGGGTGATCGCCAAAGCCAGCAGGCGGCGCTTCCAGAAACGCGCGGCTGGCCAGGGTGAGCGCGCGTACTTGCGCCGTGCCATAGCTTTCCATGAACAGCGCGGCGGATCGTCCGGTGGAGTGGTAGCCCGGCTGCGATTCGCGCTCCAGCACGATGGTGCGCCCATGGGGCGCCAGCCAATGCGCCACCGACGCCCCGGCAATGCCAGCGCCAATGATCAGGAAGTCGGCTTCGCGGACAGGGGTTGGGGTGTTCATACGGTGATGCGGCAGGGCGCAGCTGGGCAGCAAGTGGAGTTCAAATCAGTTTAGCCAAAATTTTGCGTATACGCAAAATTGAACTGGTGCGGAGAGCGACCCGCCGCAGCGCACCAGTGGCGCAATCACGCAGCTTGGCGCTGGTGCAAAATTCAGAGCAGTCTCTGCCGAAACGCCCAGTCTGGCTGGCGTGGCGCCGTTCGCCTACGGGCCGGCGCTCAGCGCTGACGGCGTGCCGCAGACAAACTCAAAAAGGATTGACAGGCCATGAAGCTTCGCGAGGAAGAGCAGGGGCAGCCCAGCGCCCCGCGCGGCACGCTGCTGGACCGCGAAACCTTTGGGCGCCGCTTGCGCGATGCGCGCAAGGCGCTGGGCTGGACTTTGCAGCACCTGTCCGGGCAGTCGGGCGTGTCGGTGCCCACCATTTCGCGTGCCGAGCGGGGCCAGCTGGCGCTGGGCTACGAGAACCTTGCCGCGCTGGGCCGCGCGCTCAAGATGGACATGAATGCCATGTTTGTGCGCGAGGGCGTGGCCACCACCGCGCTGCATTCGCCCGTGGTCACGCGCGCGGGTGAAGGCGTGGTGTACCAGGGCGCGTCGTTCGCCTACGAATTCCTGGCGACCACGGCCACCGGCAAGCGGATGAGCCCGGTGATTGGCACCGTGCACGCCAGGCGCATCGAAGGGCCGGAGGACTTCGCTCGGCACGAAGGCGAAGAGTTTGTGCACGTGCTGTCAGGCGCGGTAGAAATCCATTTCGACACCGGGCAGGTCGTCGCACTGAAAAAGGGCGATTCGGTGTACTACGACAGCGCCATCGGCCACGCGTACATCAGCACCAGCCGTCAGCTGGCGCGCGTGGTGGCCGTCACGTCGGCGGCTGCGGGCGATGCGCTGCGCCCTCCGCGCCAAGCGGCAGACGTTGCCGCCACCGCCGCAGCGCCGCGCCGACCCCGTCGCAAAGCTGGCGGCGCGAACGCCGCTTGATTCAAGCGGCGCTGCGGCCGCCCTCAGCGAAGTCAACCGCCTGCGCGCTCAGCACCGCGCCTTCCAGCGTGGCGGGGTAGGGGCCTTCGACGTAGTCGCCCACCGCGATCAGCCCCGGCGCAACGCCACTGGGCGGGCGCCGCAGCCCCGGCGTGCAGGCGAACGTGGCGCGTTTATCGGTCACGGTGCGCAGCGGCTGAATGCGCAGGCCCAGCTGGCGTTCGGCCTGCGCGGTGACGGCCGCTTCCAGCGCAGCGCGGTCGCCCTGGCTGGCGCTGATAACAAAGGCCAACAGCCGCGTGGGCTGCATCGTTGGTGTGGGGCTGGGCGAGATGGTGTCGCGGTCAAACACGAACTGCGCAGGCGCGCCAGGGCCAGCGCGCAGCGCCAGCATGGGCGCGCGCAGCAGCGGGGTTGGGGCGCCC
The DNA here is from genome assembly GCF_003008535.1 of Ottowia oryzae. NCBI lineage: Bacteria > Pseudomonadati > Pseudomonadota > Betaproteobacteria > Burkholderiales > Comamonadaceae > Ottowia > Ottowia oryzae. The sequence continues at coordinate 3,196,857 of NZ_CP027666.1, read as the reverse complement.
AGGCTAGCGGCGTTATTCGACACGGTACGCGCACCCGTTTCAGCCAGCGCCAGCGCATACACGGTGGTGATCGCCTCGTGCCGCAAAGCGTTGGCCGTTTCTGACCAGCGGCGCAAATCCTTGGCCAACGGCGCCTGCGCCGTCTGCGCGCAATCGCTCAGCAGCTGCGCCGCGTGGGGCGCCGAGGTGGCCAGTACCACTTGGTCAAAGCCTTCGGCGCGCGCCGGCCCTTCGCCTTCGCCCATCGCCAGTTGCCACTGCGCGCCCACTTTGTGCAGGGCAGCGACGCGCGCCGCCAGCCGCACCTGCGCGCCGCGCGCCGCCAACCAGCGCCCCGCGCTTTCAGGGAAAAGCGTGCCCAGGTCCACGCGCGGCAGCAGCAGGTTGGAGCCGCCGCGCACGCCAAACATCGCATCGCGCAGCACGCGCAGAAACACGCGCGCGCTGGCCTGCGCCATGGGCGTGTTCAGCGCAGACACGCACAGCGGCTCGATAAAGCCGTCGCGCAGCGTGGGCGTCAGGCCGGCGCAAAGCGTGCCTACGCTGAGTTGGTCATCGCACTCAAACCCGCCAAGCTGCCAGGCAGTGGCCGCACGCAGCAGGCTGAGCTTGTCGCGCCAGCCCCAGCCGCGCGCGCGCAGAATGCCCGCCGCCGCATCCCACGGCGCGGGCCAGTCGGGCAGGGCCAGGCCGCTGCCGTCCGGAAAAGTCAGCGCCAGCGGCAGGCGCAGCAAAGCCTGGTCCGCGTCCACGCCCACCTGGCGCATCAGCCGCAGGCTTTCGCTGTACGCGCCAATCAGGATGTGCTGGCCGTTGTCCACCGTCACGCTGCGCCCATCTGGCAGCGTCAATGGCATCGCCCGTGCGCGCCCGCCCAGTTGCCGGGCCGCTTCCAACACGGTGACGTGGTGCCCCGCTTGTTGCGCCCGCACCGCTGCCGCCATGCCCGCCCAGCCCCCGCCGATGACGGCGATGCGTTGGGGTGAAGGAATATCAGTCAAATCAACCTCTGGCGCCCGCTGCTACAGCGGCAGCAGCTATCAAATTGGAAGTTCTATGCGTGTTGAAGGTAGCAACGGCGGGCACAACCCAAAGCTATGCCAAGCTCACCGCCAAGCCAGCAAACGCCGCGGCCGGACCTGCGCCGGCCACTGGCGTTGTCCCCCGTCCCGAAGCGCGCGGCGCGAAGAGAGAGGGGGAAACCCGCGCCAGCGGCTCAGGGGGGTGCCCACTAAAACCTGCCCAGCGCCTGCATCTTCCAGGCCAGCCACAGCTTGCGCAGCGGCGTCAGGGCGATGCGCTGGTGCAGCACGCGAAAGTCGCTGGCCACGATCTCGCGCAGCAGCGTGCGGTAGATGCTGGCCATCATCAGGCCCGGCTTCTGGCTGCGCCGGTCGGCGGCGGGCAGCAGCGCCAGCGCCTCGTCGTACAGCCCGAAGGCGCGGTCGGCCTGAAAGCGCATCAGCGCGGCAAAGCGGTCGGAATAGGTGCCGTCCAGCAGTTCTTGCGCCTTCACGTCAAAGCGCTTGAGATCGTCCATCGGCAGGTAGATGCGGCCGCGCCGGGCGTCTTCGCCCACGTCGCGGATGATGTTGGTGAGCTGAAACGCCAGCCCCAGCGTGCTGGCGTACTGCGTCGTCTGCGGCTGCGTCTGCCCGAAGATGCGCGCCGACACCTCGCCCACTTCGCCCGCCACCAGGTGGCAGTATTTCTTCAGCGCGGGGTAGTCCAGGTAGCGCGTCTGCGTCAGATCCATCTGGCAGCCCTCGATCACCGCGTGCAGCTGGCGCGCCTCGATGCGGAATTCACTCGCGTACGGCATCAGCGCCTGCATCACCGGGTGCGTGGGCTGGCCGGCGTAGGCGTCGGTCACCTCCTTGGCCCACCAGGCCAGCTTGGTGGCGGCCACGCCGGGGTCAGACACCTCGTCCACCACGTCGTCCACCTCGCGGCAAAACGCATAGAAGGCGGTGATCGCCGCGCGGCGCGCAGGCGGCAGGAACAGGAAGGCGTAGTAAAAGCTGCTGCCTGAGGCGGCGGCTTTGTCCTGGACGTAGTCTTGGGGCGTGGTCACGCGGGCGATTGTCCCATCTGTGCGCCCCGCCGCCGTGGGCTAACGGTAGCCCACCAGCCAGATTGAATCAGCGGCCTGGTTGTACGGATGGCCAACGGCTTTCAGTGCGCGTTCCAGCTCGGGCTGGATATCCACCAGCACCGGCGGTAGCCGCTGGGCCACGTGCTTGAGAAAGCGCGGGCGAATTCGGATCCACTCGATCGCGTACAGCGGATGAATGCCCTCCACCCAATCGCCGTGGTAAGACACATCGGCGTCGAACACGGCAGGCTGGGGCGCAAGCATCAAGATGTCTTTGCGCTGATAGGGCGGTGGAAACGGCAGCGCGCTGACAGCGGCCATGACGCTGCGCCAGTCGGCCTCGGTCATCGCGGGTATCAGGCAGCGCCGGTGCGCTTCGGCCTGTACGCGCTCGCGGTGCAGATCATCGGGTGACGGCGCATAGGCTATCGGCGCATGGGCGGCTGCGGTCTGCGGGCGCCGCTGGGTCACATCCACACCGCCCGCCAAAGCAGCCGTGGCGCGTCGGCCTTGCCCACCGTAGGCCGTTGGCTGAAGGTGTCAAAACCCTGCGCGGCGATCTTGTCCAGGATGGCCAGGCCGCCTTGCACGACCAGGCGCAGCTCCCACCCCGCGCGGCCGGGCAGGCGGTGCACCAGGGGCGCACCTTGCAGCATCAGCTGGCGTGCCCATTGCACTTCGGTTTCTACCAATTTGATAGCTGCCGGCGCTGGTGCCGCCTGCGCCAGCGGCCTGAAATGCTTGAAATCATCCGGCTGCACGCCGTGCGCGGCGCAGTCGGCCAGCGGCAGGTAGTAGCGCCCGCGCGGCAGGTCGACCGACAGGTCTTGCCAGAAGTTGATGAGCTGCAGCGCGCTGCAGATGGCGTCGCTTTGCGCGTAGACGGCGGCGTCTGACTCGGGCCTTAGGCCGTACAGGTGCAGCAAGAGGCGCCCCACGGGGTTGGCAGAGCGGGCGCAGTAGGCCAGCAGCTCGGCGCGGCTGGCGTACCAGCGGCCGCCCTGCGTGTAGGCGGTGTCTTGGGCGAAGGCGCTGAGCAGGTCGGCCAGTGGCGCTTCGGGCAGGCTGAATTGCGCGATGGCGTGCGCGAGCGGGCCGAAGATGTGGGGCCAGCGGGCCGAAGCGCCGTCGCCCTGCGCGGCGGCGGCCAGGTCTTGCCGGTAGGCGGCCAGGTCGGCCAGGCGCTGCTCGGGCGGCGCATCGCCCTCGTCGGCGATGTCGTCGGCGGTGCGGGCGTAGTGGTAGATGGCGGCGATGGGCGCGCGCAGATGCGGCGGGCACAGCCAAGAGGCAACGGGGAAGTTCTCGTAATGCCCGATGTCGGCCGGGGCGTGGGTTGGGGGGGTGGAGGGCACGCGCCGGATTGTCGCTGCATGGCGCGGCCTTGCCCCGGCGCGCAGGCATGAAAAAACCCGGCGCGGTGCCGGGGTGATGGGGCCGGGGCAGCGCCTCAGGCCGTCAGAACCACTTTTGCAGGTTGGCGGTGAAGTTGAACGAGGGCTTGGCGCATTCGCTGGTCAGCTTGGCCACTGCGGCGTTGAACGCGTTGGTGGCCAGAATGATCGCGAACTGGCCGCTGAACATCGGACGCAGTCCCGCCCAGATCTGGTCTTTGGCGAAATCGGAAACACTGCTTTGCATGGTCAGCGTGGGCTGGGCACCGTCCAGGTACACCGTCACCTTGGAGGTGCAGCCGACGTGGTTGGCGGTGCCCGTCAGCGTGGCGACGTTGTTGCTCATGGTGCCCGACAGCGAATCCCACGACGACCACCGGAACATATGGGCTTGAACCGTGCCCGGCGACTGAGGCACGCCGCCCGCATCGAACTGGCCGCCTTCCATGCTGTAGATGGATAGGCCCATTGCGCGGTTGGCCGTGGTGGCGGCCTTGGAGCGGTAGAGGCCAGCCACGACGGCGCCCGCGTCATTGGTGTGCAGCGTCAGGAATTCCTGCGCGTCTGCCGTGGGGGCAGGGTTTGCAAACACATAGATGCCGTCTTTCGGGCCTGCAGCCAACGCCGACCCGGCCACGGCCAGCACGGCGGCGGCGATCAGGGCATTCTTGCCAACGCGATTCAACGCAGACATGGGGTAGCTCCTCACAAACAGTGTTATTACCAGCGGACATCCAATGGAGGGCCAATGCTAGGGGCGGTCGTATTCAGATACAACCTGTCTTTCGTTGTAGGACAGCTTGGGGCTGCTGCTACTGGGGGATCCAATGAAATGCCATGTCGCGTCGGGTGAAAGGCGCGCCGATCGGCTCGCGGATTGACTTGCCTTATCTGAACGAACCAACGCTTCGCCACCGGGGCCGCGCGACGCTCGCTGCGTGAAGGCGGTGTTTGGAGGCGCGGAGCGAAATAGCTGGACGCTGGCGAGTGGCAGCCGCCAACAGTGCGCACAGCTGCCAGGAACAGGACTAAGCTGCGCGCCATCCTCACAACCCTTGGTGGCCTGGATGCCAGCAGACAAGCTTTTGCCCTCGGCCTCGCCCGCGCACTCAGCGCATGCCGGGCGCCAGGGGCCCACCCTCATGCTGGCGGCGCTGGGGGTGGTGTTTGGCGACATCGGCACGTCGCCGCTCTATGCCTTCAAGGAGACGCTGAACCCCGCGCACGGCGTGGCTTTTGAGCCATCGGCCGTCCTGGGGCTGCTGTCGCTGATCGTCTGGGGGCTGATGCTGGTCGTCACCCTCAAATACGTGGTGTTCGTGCTGCGCGCCGACTACGACGGCGAGGGCGGCATCCTGGCGCTGCAGGCGCTGGCGCGGCAGGCCGTGCAGCGCATGCATGGGCCGCGCTGGATACTGGCGGCCGTGTTCTGGCTGGGCTTGGTCGGCGCGGCCATGTTCTATGGCGACAGCCTCATCACGCCGGCTATCTCGGTGCTGTCGGCGGTGGAAGGGCTGGAGGTGCAGGCCCCGGCGCTGCAGCGGGTGGTGGTGCCGATCACGCTGGCGATTCTGGTGGTGCTGTTTGCCGTGCAGTACCGCGGCACCAGCGTCATGGGCCGCGTTTTTGGCCCGGTGATGCTGCTGTGGTTCACCGTGATCGGCGTGGCCGGGCTGTGGCAGGTGCTGCAGAACCCGCAGGTCCTGGCCGCGCTGGACCCCACCCATGCCATCGGTTTCTTGCTGACGCACCCAGCGCAGTCGCTGGCGGTGCTGGGCGCGGTGTTTCTGGCCTTTACCGGCGGCGAAGCGCTGTACGCCGACATGGGGCACTTTGGCGCGCGGCCCATTCGCCTGGCTTGGCTGTTCATCGCGCTGCCGGGGCTGGTGCTGAACTATTTTGGCCAAGGCGCGCTGGTGCTTCGCGACCCTGCGGCGGTAGACAACCCTTTCTACCGCGTCTTCCCCTCGTGGGCCGTGCTGCCCATGGTGGTGCTGGCGGCAGCGGCCACGGTGATCGCGTCGCAGGCGGTGATCTCGGGGGCGTTTTCGCTCACGGCCCAGGCCATGCGGATGAGCTATCTGCCCCGCGCGCGCATCGTGCACACCTCGGGGGATGCCATTGGCCAGATCTACATTCCGGCCGTCAACTGGCTGCTGATGACCGGGGTGCTGTTGCTGGTGCTGGGCTTCAAGAGTTCGGAAGCGCTTTCGGCGGCCTACGGCATCGCGGTGTCCATCACCATGGTCACCACCACCTTGCTGGCGGGCGTGGTCGCGTGGGGGCTCTGGCGCGTGAACCGGTGGCTGGTGGCGGTGGGCGTTGGCGTGTTCGCGGCGATCGATCTGACCTTTGTGGTGGCCAACAGCCTGAAGATCGCTGACGGTGGCTGGCTGACCCTGATGGTGGCTGCCGGCGCCATGCTGGTCTTCACCACCTGGTACAAGGGCCGCGCGCTGGGCATGGCGGCGCAGGCCCAGCAGATGGTGCCGCTGGCGCCGTTTGTGGAATCGCTGGCGTTGGACATGCCCCACCGCGTGCGTGGCACGGCGGTGTTCCTCACGCCCGAAGCGCAGGTGGTGCCGCACGCGTTGCTGCACAACCTGGCGCACAACCAGGTGCTGCACGACCAGGTGATCGTGCTGGCGCTGCAAAGTGCCGACACGCCCCGCGTGCCCGCGCGCGACCGGCTGACCGCGCAGGACATGGGCCACGGCATCTGGGCCGTTACGGCGCGCTACGGCTTCATGGAAGAGCGCAATGTGCCCGAGCTGGTGCGCATGCTGGCCTACCAAAAGGGCCTGGCGATCGATTCGATGAGCACGTCTTACTTCACCTCGCGCGCCTCGGTGGGGCGCCGGCGCCTGCCGGGCATGAACCGGCTGCGCCAGGCGCTGTTTGGCTGGCTGCAGCGCAACGGCGCGCGCGCTTCCGACTATTTCCATTTGCCCGAAAACCGGCTGGTGGAGATGGGCCAGCGCCTGTGGTGATGCCCCGCGCAAGGTCTGCCGGGTGGCATTGACACTGCTCAAGCCATCGCCTAGATTACTAACCGCGCGGTCATTAACGGTCGCGCTTCTTTTTTCACTCGTCGCGACACCCATGGCCGCTGCTTCTTTCTCGCCCGCACCGTGGCGCCGCTCTGGCGCGGCCCTGTGGCTTGTTTCCTGGTTGGGCGTTGCCCTGTTGGCGGGCTGCAGCCGGCAGCCGCCGGCGCAAGAGCCGGTGCGCGCCGTCAAGCTGGTCACGGTGGCTGAAAGCGGCCTGGGCCGCATGCACGACTACGCGGCCGACGTGCGCGCACGGGTCGAATCGCGCCTGGGCTTTCGCGTGGCCGGCAAGATCACCCGCCGCGCGGTAGAGCCCGGCCAGCACGTGCGCAAAGGGCAGCTGCTGGCGCAGCTGGACCCGAGCGACTACCAGCTGGCCGCGCAGGCCGCGCGCGCCCAGGTGTCGGCCGCCGTCACCCAGCGCGATCTGGCCGCGGCCGATCTGAAGCGCTACCAGGGCCTGCGCGACCAGGGCTTTGTCAGCGCGGCCGAGATCGAGCGCCGCACCGCCCAGCTTAATTCGGCTCAGGCCCAGCTGGCGCAGGCGCAGGCGCAGCTCAGCAACCAGGGCAACCAGGCCGCCTACACGCAGCTGCTGGCCGATGTCGACGGCGTGGTGACGGGGGTGGACGCCGAGGTGGACCAGGTCGTCAGCGCCGGTGCACCCGTGGTGCGCGTGGCGCAAGACGGCCCGCGCGACGTGGTGTTCGCCGTGCCCGAAGACCGCCTGAACGAAGTGCGCCCCGGCCAGCTGGTGGACGTGGTGCGCTGGGGCAGCGACCAGCGCTTTGCCGGCACGGTGCGCGAAGTGGCGGCCAGCGCCGACCCGGTCACGCGCACCTACACCGTGAAACTCACGCTGACGGGCGAAGCCCCGCCGCTGGGCGCCACGGTGACGGCCACGCCGCGCCCCGCTGGTGCAGGCGCCCAGGCGGCCAGCGCCATCAAGCTGCCCACCAGCGCGATCTTTCAGCAAGGCCAGGGCAGCGCCGTGTGGGTGTTCGACCCCGGCAGCAGCACCGTGAAGGCGCAGGCCGTGCAAGTGGCCACGGTGGACGGCAACGACGTGGTGATCGCCAGCGGCCTGAAGCCCGGCATGCAGGTGGTGGCCACTGGCGCCCACGTGCTGGCGCCGGGGCAGAAGGTATCGGTTTACAAGCCAAATCGGGCTTCAGCGCAGGATGCATCAGCGCCGGCAGCTGCGAAAAATGTAGCAAACGGCGCCAGCGCTGCGCCGGGCACTCCCGCGGCATCCGCCACCGTTGCGGCACCAGCGGCAGCCGCTGCGTCGCGCTGAAGGGGCCCGCGCATGTCCACCACAGACCACTCGGCGCCACCGGCGCCCCAGCCCACTGCTCGCTTCAACATCTCGCGCTGGGCGCTGGAGCACTCGGCGCTTACCCGCTACCTGATGATCGTGCTGATGCTGCTGGGCGTGGCGGCGTACTTTCAGCTGGGGCAGGACGAAGACCCGCCCTTCACCTTCCGCGTGATGGTGGTGCGCACCTACTGGCCCGGCGCCACCGCGCGCCAGGTGGCCGACCAGGTCACCGACAAGATCGAGCGCACGCTTCAGGAAGTGCCCTACGCCGACAAGATCCGCAGCTACAGCAAGCCGGGCGAATCGCAGATCATCTTCCAGATCAAGGATTCGTCGCCGCCCAAGGAAGTGGCGGGCGTCTGGTACACGGTGCGCAAGAAGGTGGGCGACATGCGCAGCACCTTGCCGCAGGGCGTGGCGGGGCCGTTCTTCAACGACGACTTTGGCGACGTGTACGGCGTGATCTACACGCTGACTTCCGACGGCTTCACCCAGGCCGAGCTGAAGGACTTTGCCGACGACGTGCGCCAGCAGCTGCTGCGCGTGAAAGACGTGGCCAAGGTTGAGCTGTTTGGCGTGCAGGACGAAAAGATCTACGTCGAAATCTCGCAAAAGCGCCTGGCGCAGCTGGGCCTGGACATGAACGCCGTACTGGCGCAGCTGGGCGCGCAGAACGCGGTCGAATCGGCCGGCGCCGTGCAAACGCCGCTGGACGTGGTGCAGGTGCGCGTGGCCGGGCAGTTCAACAACGTCGAGCAGCTGCGCGAGATGCCGATCCGCGGGCCCTCTGGTGCGCAGCTGCGCCTGGGCGACATCGCCGAGGTGTCGCGCGGCTACGTCGATCCGCCGCAGGTGAAGGTGCGCCACGACGGGCACGAGGCGATTGCCATCGGCGTGTCCATGGCCAAGGGCGGCGACATCATTGCGCTGGGCAAGGCGCTGAAGGCCACCACACAGAAGATCGAGTCGCAACTGCCGCTGGGCGTGGACCTGCGCCAGGTGCAGGACCAGCCGCGCGCCGTAGCCGATTCGGTGAACGAATTCGTCAAGGTGCTGATCGAGGCGGTGGTCATCGTGCTGGCCGTGAGCTTTCTGGCGCTGGGCCTGCACAAGCGCGCGGGCCAGCACCCCTGGTGGCGCCGCTGGACGCTGGACGTGCGCCCCGGCCTGGTGGTGGGCATCACCATTCCGCTGGTGCTGGCCGTCACCTTTCTGGCCATGCAGTACTGGGGCATTGGGCTGCACAAGATCTCGCTGGGCTCGCTGATCATTGCGCTGGGCCTGCTGGTGGACGACGCGATCATTGCGGTGGAAATGATGGTGCGCAAGATGGAAGAGGGCTACGACAAGTTTCGCGCCGCCACCTTCGCGTACGAGATCACCGCCATCCCGATGCTGACCGGCACGCTGATCACGGCGGTGGGCTTTCTGCCCATCGGCATCGCCAAGTCGATGACGGGCGAATACACCTTTGCCATCTTCGCCGTCACGGTGATCGCGCTGCTGGTCAGCTGGCTGGCGTCGGTGTACTTCGTGCCGTACCTGGGCGCCTGGCTGCTGCGGGTGCCGCCGCACGTGGCCGCCGCGCGCGCGCAGGCGCTGAACAGCGGGCAGCCCGTGCACGAAGAGCCGCACGAGATGTTTGACAGCGCCTTCTACAACCGCTTTCGCGCCATGGTGACCTGGTGCGTGGCGCACCGCTGGGTGACCATCGGCGCCACGGTGGCGCTGTTTGCGCTGGGCATCCTGGGCATGGGCAAGGTGCAGCAGCAGTTCTTCCCCGATTCCAGCCGGCCTGAAATCATGGTCGATCTGTGGTCGCCCGAAGGCACCTCGTTTGCCGCCAACGAAGACGTGGCCAAGCGCGTGGAAAAGCGCCTGCTGGCCGAGCCGGGCGTGGTGGGCGTCACGCAGTGGGTGGGCTCGGGCGTGCCGCGCTTTTACCTGCCGCTGGACCAGGTCTTTCCGCAGACCAACGTGTCGCAGTTGATCGTGCAGCCCAAAGACCTGGCCGAGCGCAACCGCCTGCGGCTGGCGCTGCCTGAGCTGCTGGCCACCGAATTCCCCGAAGTGCGTGGCCGCGTCAAGCTGCTGCCCAACGGCCCGCCCGTGGCCTACCCGGTGCAGTTTCGCGTGATCGGGCCCGACCCAACGCACCTGCGCACCCTGGCCGACGAGGTCAAGACGGCCATGCGCGAGAGCCCCAACACGCGCGGCGTGAACGACAACTGGAACGAATCGGTGAAATCGGTGCGGCTGGAAATCGACCAGGACAAGGCGCGCGCCCTGCAGGTCACCAGCCAGTCGATCGCGCAGGCCAACCGCATGTTGCTGAGCGGCACCACCATCGGCCAGTACCGCGAGGGCGACCGCCTGATCGACATCGTGCTGCGCCAGCCCAAGGCCGAGCGCGACACGTTGAGCGACCTGGCCAACGCCTACGTGACCACCGCCAGCGGCAAGGCCATTCCGCTCACGCAGATCGCCAAGCCCGTCTTTGCGTGGGAGCCCGGCGTGCTGTGGCGCGAAAACCGCGACTACGCCATCACCGTGCAGGGCGACGTGGTCGAAGGCCTGCAAGGCGCCACCGTCACCAACGAGCTGCTGCCGCAGCTGCGCGCGCTGGAGGCGCAATGGGCCCAGCAGGGCGACAGCGCCTACCGCATTGAAGTGGCGGGTGCGGTCGAGGAAAGCAGCAAGGGATCGGCCTCCATCGCGGCGGGCATTCCCATCATGCTGTTCGTCACCTTCACGCTGCTGATGCTGCAGCTGCACAGCTTCAGCCGCGCCATGCTGGTCTTCCTGACCGGGCCGCTGGGCATCGCCGGCGTGGCGGCGGCGCTGCTGCTGCTGAACCGCCCGTTCGGCTTTGTGGCGCTGCTGGGCGTGATTGCGCTGATGGGCATGATCCAGCGCAACTCGGTCATCCTGATCGACCAGATCGAGACCGACCGCGCGCGGGGCGTGCCGGCGTGGAACGCCATCATCGAATCGGCCGTGCGGCGCCTGCGCCCCATCGTGCTGACCGCCGCTGCCGCCGTGCTGGCCATGATTCCGCTGTCGCGCAGCGTGTTCTGGGGGCCGATGGCGGTGGCCATCATGGGCGGGCTGATCGTGGCCACGGCGCTCACGCTGCTGGCCTTGCCGGCGATGTACGCCGCGTGGTTCCGCGTGAAGCCGCCCGAGCCATCGGTGGAATGACGACCACGCGCCGCATCCGCTGCTTGGATGACAAGCGCGGCGGCGGCGCAGGTTAGAATCGCCGGCTCTCTGCAGCACCTGGGCGCTTCTGGCGGCCAGGCAGCTGGCAGAGAACAGGGCGCGCGGGTGGCGAAATTGGTAGACGCACCAGGTTTAGGTCCTGACGCCAGCAATGGTGTGGGGGTTCGAGTCCCCCCCCGCGCACCAGCCCGGAACACAGCCCGATCCGGCCTTGCCCTACTTGCTTTGAAAGCCTTATGCCGCGCGGTGTAAGGCTTTTTTGCTTCCAGGGGCGTAACGATCAAAGCGGCGCAATCCTGCCGAAACCGCCATTCAGCGCGCTTCCCGCCAAGCCGGCGGCTACATCACCCCATCGAACATCATCACGCTGACGTCGTCGCCCGCGGCCACGTCGCCCTGCGCGTGCGCCAGCACGATGAGCCCGTTGGCCTGCACCATGGACGAGAGCACGCCCGAGCCTTGCTGACCGGCGGCGCGCACCGACAGGCGTCCATCCACCCGCTGCGTGACCACGCCGCGCTGGTACTCGGTGCGGCCGGGCTTCTTGCGCAGCGCACTTTCGCTGGCGGCGCGCAGCAGCACGGGCGGCGTGGCGCGCGCACCCATCATGCGCAGCAGCGTGGGGCGCACCAGGGTGATGAAGGTGACCATCGTCGCCACCGGGTTGCCCGGCAGGCCGAAGAGGACGGCCGTGCCTGCGTCGGCGTGATGTTTGCTATCGGTTGAATAGCTGCTGGCGCCCGTCCCACCTGCGCTGGCGGTCGATTCGTTACTGAATGCGCTGCTGGATGCAGCGTGTTCCAAAGGCGCGCGGCGGATTCGCCCCACGGCCATCGGGCGGCCGGGGCGCTGCGCCAGGCCCCAGAAAACCACGTCGCCCAGGCTGCGCATCACCGCCTTGGTGTGGTCGGCCTCGCCGGTGCTCACACCGCCGCTGGTGATGATGGCGTCGGCCCGGGCAGCGGCCGTGCGAAAGGCAGCGGCCAGGCGCTCAGGGTTGTCGGGCACCACGCCCAGGTCGATCACCTCGCAGCCCAGGCGCGCCAACAGCGCGGTGACGGTGTAGCGGTTGCTGTCGTACACGGCGCCTTCGCGCGGGGCGTCGCCGGGGCTCAGGATTTCGTCGCCGGTAGAGAAATACGCCACGCGCAGGCGGCGCAGCACGCGCACCTCGGTAAAGCCCAGACTGGCCAGCAAACCAATGGCGGCAGGCGCCAGCAGCTCTGCTTTTTGTAGTGCCGGCTGACCGGCCAGCAGGTCTTCGCCGCGCAGGCGCCGGTTGTCGCCGGGGCGCACAGCGCCGGGCGCGATGTGGATTTGCTCGCCGCCTTCAGGGCCCGCTTCTTGGCGCACATGCTCGTGCGGCACCACGGTGTCCAGCCCTTCGGGCATGACGGCGCCGGTGGTGATCTTCACGCACTCGCCGGGCGCCACCGCGCCGCGCCACGCGGCGCCCGCCAGGGCGGTGCCGACCACGCGCAGCGCCAGCGGCTGGCCGGGGGCCAACTCGGCGCCGCGAAACGCGAAGCCGTCCATGGCCGAATTGTCGTGCGGCGGCACGCTGATGGGCGAGACCACGTCGTCAGCCAGCACGCGGCCCAACGCCTGCGCCAGCGGCACGTTGACAGCGTGGGTAACGGGCTGCGTTAGGGTTTGCAGAAAGGCCAGCGCCGTGTCGACGTGCAGGGCCTGGGCGTCGTAGCCCGGCAGCGCGGCGGCGATGTGGGCCAGGGAAGTGTCAGTCATTTCGTGCAAGGGGCGGTGCAGTTCGGCACCAACCCATTTGAATAAAAACGGGCGCTGGCGCAGGTGCAGCCAGCGCCGCCAGCTATCCAATTCATAGTGTCCTGGCCATCAAGGCTTTGTCGTAATAGGTGTCGCCGATCTTCAGGGCCTTGGCCAGCAGGCCGTAGCGCTGAAAGCCCGCCTGCTCATACAGGCGCACGGCGGCCAGGTTGCTGGCGGTGACGCTCAGCACGATTTGCTCCAGCCCCGGCAGCTGGCGCGCCAGGGTGTCGAACGCCGCCAGCAGCGCGCGGCCCACGCCCTGACCACGCGCGTGCGGCGCCACCACCATGCCCAGCAGCGAAGCCTGGTGGCGCACCTTGCGGCGCGCTTCGCGTTCGCAGACCACGGCGCCGATCAGCTCGGGCGGCGCATCGCCCACGGGCGCGGCGAAAGCGCCCAGCGTGAAATGGTCTTGCGGCGGCTGGCCCAGGCGCGTGCCGTAGGCGGACGCGGGCTGGGCGTGCGTGGTTTCGTAGTCCGACGTGAACGCCTGCGGGTCGTGCAGCAAGCCGGTGTCGCGCAGCACCTTGTAGGCGGGCAGATCGGCGGTTTGCAGCAGGCGAAGGGTGGGCGCGGACATGGGGCTCATGGCTGGGCAGGCGGGGTGGCGGGCGCCATCAGGCCCTCCAGCCGGTGCAGCTCGTCCAGGGTGTTGGCGTTGGCAAAGGCCAGCGGGTCGTCGCCCGGCGCGTCAAAAGGCACGACGGCGGTGCGGTGCCGGGCGGCCCAGGCGCCGATCTTGCGGCCGCCCTCGTGCACGTAGGCGGCCAGGTCGGCGTGCAGCGCGGTGCGCAGCAGGCAGAACACGGGTTGGCGGCGCAGCGGCGCGGGGCCATCGTCGCTTTGGCCAGCCTCGTGCTCGGGCGCCGCGGCGATGGCGATATCGGCCTGCTGCGCTTGTGCAGCCTGCACTAGGCGCTCACAAAGTGAGAGCGGGAACAGCGGCACGTCGCACGGCACGGTCAGCAGCCAGGGCGTGTCGGCTTGCGCCAGACCGGCCAGAAAACCGGCCAGCGGGCCGGCAAAGGCGGGCAGGTGGGGCGGGTCGGTCAGCACGGGCGCGCCCAGGGCGGCGTAGTCGTTCAGGTGGCGGTTGGCGCTGATCGCCACGTGCGCGGGCGCCAGGGTTTGCGCGCGCAGCCGCTGCAGCGCGTTTTGCGCCAGCGGCGTGCCGCGAAAGGCTTGCAGCCCTTTGTCGGCACCGCCCATGCGGCTGCCGCGGCCACCGGCCAGCAGCACCGCACTGATGGCGTGGGCAGGGAGCAGGTCGCGCGCGTGGGAAATAGGCATCTGCCGGTTATAGCCGCACTGGCGCGTGGCTGGGCGGCGAGGGCGCCGCGCCAGCGCTGGGGCGTGCGCTGGATCAAGGGCGAGCGCGGTGCTGAAACGGCGGCCTAGCCGCACGCCCGTAACCCTGGCACGCGGTTGACCAGGGCCTTGCATCAAAAAGTGTAGCTGCTTGCGCAGTACCAGCGGGCGCTAGCGGCTGATAGGTCTTTCAAGCCGCGCTGCGCAGAAAAACGCCGCGCGACGCCCCGGCTTCGCTTACTGCGTCAGCTCGCTTTCGACCACCATGTCCAGCACATAGGCGTGGCTGGGCGCGTCGGCGGGCAGTTGGCCATTGCGGGCCAGCGAATAGCGGTTCACGCGCAGGATGTTGCGCGTGCCTTCGCGGTGCTCGTAGCCTTCGATGCTGCCCTGGAAGATGCGCCATTCGCCTTCGCCGGTCTTGACGCCGTTTTCGCCATAGCGCACGTCGCGCACGCGCAGGCAGGTGGCGTTGGGCATCAGCGGGTGGTTGCAGGCCACCTTGAGCGGTGCCACTTCCAGAAAGAGGCGCTCGCCCGCGCTGCCGTAGCGCGTTTCGGGCGTGGGATGGCCGACCAGGTCCCATTCGCTGCCGTCGGCAAAGCGCAGCAGCAGCTGGGGTGCGTCGGGTGCGCCGCTGGCGTGGGCGGCCTGCACGGTGGGCAACAGGCTCAGCACGCGGCTTTCCAGTGCCATCAGGCCCAGTTCGGCACAGGCGCGCAGCGTGGCCGTGGGGCGCGTCATGCGCATTTGGGTGCCGTCCAGTTCGTAGCCCGCGCTGGCGAGGTTGCACAGGTGGTGCACGGCCACGCGGCCATCCTTGAAGGACAGGCGCAGGGGCGGGCGATCGCCCACGCGCCAGCGCGCATCGTTCTGGCCGCGGCCGTCGCGCGCGGCGGTCAGCTCCCATTCGTAAGCAGGCAGAACGCGCGCGGCGCTGAGCGCGACGGCCTGGGGGCTGGGCTGGGCGGGCGGCGTGGTCACGTGGGTGGTCGAGATGCTGGTGGTGGCCGGGCTGGCGCCGCCATTGGCGGTGGGCGCGGTGGCGGACTGGCCGCAGGCGGCCAGCAGGCCGACGCAGGCCACCAGAGGGGTCAGGCGGGCAGCCAGGCGATGGGTGGGGTTCATGGGGCGGGGTCCTTCTGATGGCTGAGCGGGCAGCGACCGGGCAACCCTAACGGATGGCGCGCCGCGCGTCTGTCCGCCATGTTTGACAGTTGGGTGGGCGGGCGTGCGCGCGGATCGAACGGAAGCGAGTAAATGCGCGGATGGCTATGGCTTCTGCGCGCGCTGCCCGCAGCCCCAGCCCTGTCCGCGCCTGGCCGATGACACGCGCGAATCCTGGCTGGGCGTCAGCCCGCAGCGCCGACACCCGGCGTGGCGGTGGCCGCATCGCTCGGCCGCTCGATGCGCCCATCGGGGTGCTGCGCAAAGCGGCCTGACACGCCGTGCGTGTGCGCCGCCGTCGGCCAGGGCCAGCCGCCGAATTCGGTGCGCTGGTAGTCGCGGATGGCTTGCACCAGTTCCGCCTCGCTGTTCATCACGAAAGGCCCGCGCGCGGCCACCGGCTCGGCGATCGGGCGGCCTTGCAGCACCAGCACCTCGATGGGGTCGGCGCCGGGGTTGTGTAGGGGTGCAGGCTGGTCGGGCCGCACTTCGACCATCACCGGCTGGTCAAAGCCCACGCCGCCCACGGCCAGGCTGCGACCGGTGGTCAGGTACAGCGCGCGGCGGGCCTGGGCGCTGGCGGGCGGCAGGGTCAGGCGGGCACCCGCGGGCAGGCGCACGATCCAGATCGCCACATCGGCGCCGGGCTCGCTGGCCCATGAATCGGCGGGCGGGCGCAGGGCGCGCACGGTGGGCGGCGGGGCGGCATCGGCGCCGTTGGCACCATCGACGTTGGGCAGCGGCTGGTAGTCGCCCGCGATCACTTCCACATCCACCTGCCGGCCCTGGGCATCGGTTTGCACGAAATGCGGGATGTCGCTGGCCCAGAACATGGTGAAGTCGGGCGGGGCCATCTTGCGCTTGGCCGGCAGGTTCAGCCACAGCTGAAACAGATCGAGCGTGTTGGCCTGGTCTTGATGCACCAGGGGAAACATCTCGCCATGCTGCACGCCGCTGCCGGTGGTCAGCCATTGCACGTCGCCCTCGCCATACCGGGCGGTGGCGCCCAGCGAGTCGGCATGGTCCACCAGGCCCTGGCGCACGATGGTGACGGTTTCAAACCCACGGTGCGGGTGCGCGGGAAAGCCGGGCACGCTGTCGCCGTGGTACATGCTCCAGCCATCCTGGCGGCTGAAATCCATGCCGATCTCGCGCCCCTGCAACAGCGCGGCATCCGGGCCCAGCTGACCGTTGCCGGCGGGGTAGCTGTCCTGGTGGTAGACACCAAAGATGAACGGGTCGATGCCCGGCAGCTGGTGGGTGATGCGCTGCGCGCCAACGATGAGCTCGGGCGGGGCTGCGGGGGCGGTGGGTGCGGTCATGGGCGGCCTTTCAAAGGGCCGGCGCGAGTGCGCCTGGCAAGCCCCGTAGATGGGGGCGCGGATGTGGGTTCGCAAGCCGCAGCGCCACGGCGTGCGCGGGGCCGCAACGGCGTCAGCCGCCGATGTAGCTCATCTCGACGCGGCGCGCGGCGCTGCCGCTGGCGTCCGCAGGCAGGCTGGCGCGCAGTTCGCTGTAGCGGTCGCTGCGGCCTTGCCAGATGGCGGCCAGCGCGGCGTCGATCGCCGCGTCGTCGGCCCCATCGCGCAGCAGCGTGCGCAGGTCGTAGCCCTGGCTGGCGAACAGGCACAGGAACAGCTTGCCTTCCATCGACAGGCGGGCGCGGTTGCAGTCGCCGCAGAAAGCGTGCGTCACGCTGCTGATGAAGCCCACTTCGCCCAGCGCCGGGTCGTGCAGGCCGTCAGCGCCCGCGTAGCCCCAGCGCTGCGCGGTCTCGCCCACCTGGCTGGCGGGCAGCGGCACCATGGCGAATTCGCTCCGAAGCCGTTCCAGCACCTGGTCAGACGGCATGACTTCTTGCATGCGCCAGCCGTTGGTGGCCCCCACGTCCATGAATTCGATGAAGCGCAGCACGATGCCGGTGCCGCGAAAATGCCGCGCCATGGGCACGATCTGGTCGTCGTTGGTGCCGCGCTTGACCACCATGTTCACCTTGATCGGCCCCAGCCCGGCAGCGCGGGCGGCATCAATGCCCGCCAGCACGCTGGCCACGGGGAAGTCCACGTCGTTCATGCTGCGAAAGGTGACGTCGTCCAGCCCGTCCAGGCTGACGGTGACGCGCTGCAGCCCGGCGGCCTTCAAGGCGGCCGCCTTGCGCGCCAGCAGCGAACCGTTGGTGGTCAGCGTGATGTCCAGCGGCTGGCCTTCGGGTGTGCGCAGGGCAGCGAGCTGTTCCACCAGCGCTTCCATGCCCTTGCGCAACAGGGGCTCGCCACCCGTCAGACGCAGCTTGCGAACGCCATGCGCCACAAAACGCGACGCCAGGCGCGTGATTTCTTCAAACGAGAGCAGGGCGCTGTGCGGCAGGTAGTGGTAGTTGCTGTCGAAAACTTCCTTGGGCATGCAGTAACTGCAGCGGAAGTTGCAACGGTCGGTGATGCTGATGCGCAAATCGCGCAGCGGCCGGCCACGCGCGTCCACCAAGACGCCACTGGGCACGGCACCGGCGGAGAAAGGCACAGCCAGCGCTGCCGTGCGGTGATCGACCAAGGGAATGACGCGTTCGCCCATGGTCTCAATTATCGGCTGCGGCGGGCGGTGGCGTTGGATGCCTGCGGCAAGGGCCCAGGCGGGCATTGCCCATTCGCCCCGAAAGCCCAAAGGTGCGCGCCCGCCCGTCGCGGCGCGCCCTGGAGATGCGGTGGGCGAAGCGCTTAGCGGTGATCCGCTGCCTGGCGCTTGCGCCAGGACAGAGCGCCTACCAGTGCGAGCGCGGCAGAAAGCAGCGCAGCCGCCCAGTGGCCCAGCGTCGGGATGGGGTCGGGGCAAGGCGTAGTCGCTGTCTGGGCTAAGGCGGTTGAAGCGCCCGCCACGTAGACCGGGTCGCCGGCGTAGCGCGCGGTCACGGTTTGCACACCGCTGGGCAGCGCGCCGGCCCACTGCGCCTGGCCGGTGGCCGGATCCACGGTGGCGGTGCCCAACGTGGCGCCGCCTTGGTCCACAAAGGTGACGGTGCCCGTTGGGGCGGCGCCCACGCCGTCGCCTGCCACGGCGGCGGTCAGCGTGGCCGGGCCGCACTGGCCGCGGTTGGCACTCAATGTGACGGTGGGGGTGCGTGAGCCCTGGATGCCGAGAAAGCGCACCTCGTGAACACCCGAGTATTGCCCGTTGGCCGCGCTGAAACCCAGCTTGAACGTGGCGGGCGGCGTCCCGTTGATGGTGCCCAATGGCAACTGCTGGATGTAGGGGACAAAGCCGCTGCCCGAATCCATCTCCACCGTCATCAACACGGCGGGAGCAGGTGTGATCGTGACCCGCACGGTGCGTGCGCCAGCGCGATCGCTGGTGGTCATGCTGGCGTTGGCGTGCGCCAGCTGCGGGTAATCGCTGGTCACCGTGCCCGCCCCGCGCACCGTGATGCCAGGGGACTGCGTGGTGGTGCAACCCACCGCACCGGCAGCACAGCCGCCGCCAAATACAGGCAACGAAAACGCGCCCCATTCGGTGAGCCCGACGCCGACGTAGCCCCCGGTCACACCCGGCGACCTGGGGGCCGTTTCGTCTGAGGATGAGTAGCCGAGCGAACCACCGCCCGCACCCGGAGCGCTGTTGGCGGTGCCGTCGAACAGGTAGAACGACAGACCGTCCGCCAGCGGGTTGCTGCTTGTGTTCGCAGGATCGCGGTAGGTGGCGTACTGGAACGTCGCCTGGATCCCATCGCTTGAAGAAAACGGTATGTTGTAGATGGCGGAGCCCTTGACGTACGGCGGGCCTGGGCGCGCTATGTCGGGCGTCAGGCGCAGCCAGCCCTGGCCATCAGGGTCAAGGTTGAGCGCGGGGCCAGCGGTCAGAGCCGCGTCGTCGTGCAGCGTCCAATTGGGTGCAGTGGTTCCCGTGAACGCTGGCGGAACCGTCACAGCCTGAGCGGAGGCGGCCGCCCACATGGCTGCAGCCGCGAGTGCCATCTGTCGAGTGGTTGTCATCGTGTCAATCCAGGTTACGGCCAGAGGTACCGGCGAAAAGACTGGCCGGCGCGGATGTGGTGGGTGCGGCTGCACGCCGCCTGTCTGTGCTGCCGCAGCCGTCAGGGCAGCAGCAGGCGCGCTGCGTCCAACGCAGGATAACGTAGCACTTGGTTTCAGTCTCCGGCTTCAAGGGCCGAAGCTGGCCGGGTGGTGCTTGATCTCGTCAAAAAAATCACGCTGCAGGCATCGCAACCTAGCGTTGGCCTGGCAGCAACCGATGCAGGCGGACAGGGGCTGAGCGATCGGCAGCGCGTGGCGTGCCATGCCACGGCGAATCGCTCTGCCTGCGCATCAGGCGCAGCGCGCCCCATCTACCTCGATGCACACCCCGCTGATGAAGGCCGCCTCGTCGCTGGCCAGGTAGAGCGCGGCGTTGGCCACGTCCAGCGCAGTGGAAAAGCGCCCCAGCGGGATGGTGGTCAGAAACTTGGCGCGGCGCGCGTCGTCCACCGGGCCGCCCGCGAACTCGGCCGACAGGCCGGTGTCGGGGTTGAACACCGGGTTGATGCAGTTCACGCGGATGTTGTCCGGCCCCAGCTCGGCGGCCATCGATTTGCTGGTGACGATCACCGCCGCCTTGCTGCCGTTGTACCAAGTCAGCCCGGGGCGGGGGCGCACGCCGGCGGTGGAGGCGATGTTGATGAAGCTGCCGCCGCCCGCGGCCTTGAGCGCAGGCACGCCGTGGATGGCGCTCCAGTAGATGCTTTTCATGTTGACGTCGTACACGCGGTCGAATTCGGCTTCGCTGACTTCGAGCATGGGGCGGTTGCGGTGCGTCCAGCCCGCGTTGTTGACGATCACATCCAGCCGGCCGCCGCCGAAATCCTGCGCGGCCTGCACCAGGCGCTGCCAATCGGCGCCCTGGGTCACGTCGGCCTGCACGAACAGTGCATTGCCGCCCGCCCCGGCGATGTCGGCCGCCACCTTTTCGCCCAGCGCCGGCTGCAGGTCGTTGACGATGACGCTCGCGCCCTCGGCCGCCAGCCGCAGTGCAATGCCCTCGCCGATGCCACCCCCGGCACCCGTGACGATGATGGACTTTCCTGGCACGCGCATGGGGCTGTCTCCTTAGGCAAAAAACGGACGGTCGTGTGAATTAGCGGGCAGTGTAGCCAGCCGAGGTGGCGCGACACGCGGCGCGCCCAGTACCATGCCGGCTTCATTGTTCCCGCCATTTCCCGGAAGGTTCCCAACGCCATGACCACACCCCTCATCGACGACCTGATGCGCCAACTGCAGGGCGCGCCCACCGGGCAGATTGCGCAGCAACTGGGCACCGACCCCAGCACCGCCTCCACCGCGATTGCGGCGGCGTTGCCGATGATTCTGGGCGCCATGGGGCGCAACACCCAAAGCGAAGGCGGCGCCGAGGCGCTGTTTTCTGCGCTGCAGCGTGACCATTCCGGTGCGGGCGCCGGCGGGCTGGACTTGGGCGGCTTGCTCGGCAGCCTGATGGGCGGCGCGGGCGGCAACGCGGGGGCTGCGGGAGCGCTGGGCAGTCTGGGTGGCCTGGGCGGATTGCTGGGCAGCGTGCTGGGTGGCGGCGCGCCCGCCAGCCGCCAGATGGATGCGGGCGGCATTCTGGGCAATATCTTCGGCAGCGCCCAGCCGCGCGCCGAATCGGGCCTGGGCCAAGTCGCGGGCATGAGCAGCAGCCAGGCAGGCAACCTGCTGAAAATCCTGGCGCCCATCGTCATGGCCTATCTGGCCAAGCAGGTCAGCACGCGCGGCATGGACGCGGGCGCCCTGGGCGGCATGCTCGGCCAGCAACACGCCGAGGTGCAGCAGCAAGGCGGCCTGGGTGGCGGTTTGATGAACGCTGTGCTCGACACCGATGGCGATGGCAAGGTGGATTTGTCCGACCTGATCCGCTTGGGCAGCGGCCTGCTGGGCGGCCGTCGCTGAGCAGCGCCCGCCTGCACGCCAACGCGCTTCCAGGCCCGGCTTGACCGGGCCTTTTTTATTGACCACCATCAAGACATGGATTCCAACCCGTCGCAGAACTACCAGCTCAGCATGACCTTGCTGATGACGCCCGATATGGCCAACTTCTCGGGCAATGTGCACGGCGGCGCCATCCTCAAGCTGCTCGACCAGGTGGCCTACGCCTGCGCCAGCCGCTACGCCGGGCGCTATGTGGTGACCTTGTCGGTCGATCAGGTCACCTTCTTGCAACCCATCCACGTGGGTGAGTTGGTCACCTTTCTGTCCAGCGTCAATTTCACTGGCCGCACGTCGATGGAAATTGGCGTGAAAGTGGTGACCGAAAACATCCGCGACCGCGTGGTTCGGCACGCCAACAGCTGCTTTTTCACCATGGTGGCGGTCGATGACGAAGGCCGGCCCGCCGACGTGCCGCCGCTTACGCCCGTCACCCCCGTGCAGCGGCGGCGCCACCACGCCGCCCAGTTGCGGCGTGAGTTGCGGCGCGAATTTGCCGCGCGGTTTGAACAGGCGCGGCTGGCGTTTCCGGGCGAAGACAGCTGACGCGCCGCGGGGGCAGGTGCGCGCGCCGCCGCACGGGCTTTGTCCGCGCCCTGAGTGCCGGATTTACGTAGTCAAATCGGCCTGCAGTGCAGGTGGCAACAGCGCCAGCAGCTATCAAAAACGTAGTATCACCCGTGGCGCGCGGCCACGGTCTTGAGCACGGTGAAGCCGTACAGCGCCTCAAAGCCCTTTTCGCGCCCGTAGCCGCTGGACTTGTAGCCGCCAAAGGGCAGCTCCACCCCGCCGCCGGCGCCGTAGTTGTTGATGAACACCTGCCCGGCCTTCACGCGCCGCGCCATCCGAAACTGCCGCGCGCCGTTTTCCGTCCACACGCCCGCCACCAGGCCGAAGGGTGTGGCGTTGGCCAGCTGCACCGCCTCATCTTCGCTCTGGAACGGCATGGCGGCCAGCACCGGGCCGAACACCTCTTCCTGCGCGATGCGGTGGTTCACCGGCACGTCGGCCAGCAGCACTGGAGCCTGGTAGAAGCCCGCCTCGGGCGCCTCGTCCACCACCTGGCCTTGCGCCACCTGCTTGATGCCTGCCGCCTGCGCGTCGCTCAAAAAATCCCACACGCGCTGCTGCTGCGTCTGGCGGATCAGCGGGCCCAGGTCCAGGTCCATCGCGGCGGGGCCGACGCGCAGCTGCTCAAACGCGGCGGCCAGGCGTGCCAGAAAGCTGTCGTAAATCGGCCGCTCGATCAGCACGCGCGATCCGGCTGAGCAGGTCTGCCCGCTGTTTTGCACGATGGCGTTGATCACCACGGGCAGCGTGGCGTCCAGGTCGGCATCGGCAAAGATGATTTGCGGGCTTTTGCCACCCAGCTCCAGCGTCACGGGGCAATGCCGCTCGGCCGCCACCTGCTGGATCAGCGTGCCCACCTTGGGGCCGCCGGTGAAGCTGATGTGGTCGATGCCCGGGTGGCGCGCCAGCGCGTCGCCCACCTCGTGCCCGTAGCCGGTGACGATGTTGATCGCGCCGGGCGGAAAGCCCGCCTCGGCCGCCAGCTGCGCCACGCGGATCAGGCTCAGGCACGCGTCCTCGGCGGGCTTGACCACGCAGGCGTTGCCCGCGGCCAGTGCGCCGCCCACGCTGCGCCCGAAGATTTGCATCGGGTAGTTCCACGGAATCACGTGGCCGGTCACGCCGTGCGGCTCGCGCCAGGTCCAGACGCTGTAGCCGTTCTGGTAGGGAATGGTTTCGCCGTGCAGCTTGTCGCAGGCGCCGGCGTAGAACTCGAAATAGCGCACCAGCGCCGTGGCGTCGGCACGCGCCTGCTTGGTGGGCTTGCCGCAGTCGCGCTGCTCCAGCAGGGCCAGTTCGTCGGCGTGCGCGGCCACCTTTTCGGCCAGCGCGATCAACAGGCGCCCACGCTCTGCCGCCGACAACTGGCCCCATGCGCCTTCGTATGCAGCGCGCGCGGCCTGCACTGCCGCGTCGATGTCGCGCGCATCGCTGCGCTGGATCTCGTCAAACACCTGCCCGTCCGACGGGTCGATCACGGGCAGGATGCGCCCGGTGGGCGAGGGCACGGATTGGTTGGCGATGAAGTTCAGTTGCATCCGCGCATTGTTGCGCAGATCGCCGCCGCTGCGCTGGCGCTGCCGCTGGCGTGCGCCACGGCGGCGAATATGAACCAGAACGGCCGATGGCGCTGGTGCACAGAGCGCCGGGCGCTATTTAATCTATAGTGTTTTGGTGTCTGCCGAGGGCTGCGCAGCCACCGTGCTGCCAGAGCGCAGCGGGCCTGCGCGGGCGGTGATGGCGTCGTGCAGGGCGCGCCGCCCGCCCAGGGCGAACACCACTTCGGCCACCACGAACAGCGGGCCGATCACCAGGCCCATCAGGTCGTCGGCGAAGGCGGGTTTGCGGCCTTCCCAGAAGTGCCCCACGAACTGGATCACCCAGCCGAGCACGAACAGGCCCAGCCCGCTCCACAGCCACAGCGGCGTGCTCTGCGAAGCCAAGGGCCACGCCAGCGCCAGGCCCGCGGCCATGAGCAGCGCCATCAGCGCGCCCAGCGGGCGGTCGAGCCGCAGGTAGTACAGGGCGGTGATGGCGGTGAGGATCAGCGCCGGTGTGACCGGCACGCCAGCGTCGGCCAGCACCGGGCGCGACAGCAGCACTTGCAGGGCCAGCAAGATCATCGGAATGCCGACGAGGTGCGTGGCGATGTTGCGGCGGTCGCGGTGGTAGGTGGCGTATTGCGCCAGCTGATCGGTCAGGGTTTTCATGGCCATCTCCAGCAGGGGATGGCGCATGTTAAACGTGGGCGGGCAGCGACTTCAGGCGCGGCGCCGGCGCAGGGCCAGCGCGGTGGCGCCCGCCAGGCCAAGGGCCAGCGCCAACAGCCAGGCGGCGTTCAGCGTGGGCACCGCCTGGGGCGCTGGCGGGTTGCATTGCATGAAGGTGGGGGGCGTCATGCCGATGCCGCCCGTGGTGGTGGCCACGATGGCGTACGCCACGTCGACGCTGGTCACCGGGCGACTGGCGGGAATGGCGACGTAGACGGAGCCATTGCCAGCAAATACGCCGTTGGCGGCAGACGAGCCCGGCGCGGCGTAGTACACGGTGGGCTGGCTGGGCCATGCGCTGGGCGGCAGCGGGGCGCTGGGGTACGGCACGGCCGTGGTGATGGGGCCCGATGTGCCGTCGGCGTAGTGGGCGGTGATGGTGACCTGCTCCAGCGAGCCGCCGCTGTCGATGCTGCCGACGGCAAAGCCCATGTTGCCCACCGGCTGGCTGAAGCTGTAGCGCACCGTGGCCACGTCGCCAGGCGTTTGGATGTTGGTGCGCGCCACCACAAACCACGGCGCAGGGCTGGAGCTGTTGTCGGGCAGCGCGACCGACGAATTCTCGAACTTCAGGATGTTCGCCGGGTTGGCTGCGGCGCGCGTCACGTCCAAGCTGAAACCCACGGTGGAAGAGCTGTTGGATGCGCTGCTGGCCGGAAAGGCGAAGCTGTTTAGCGCCGAATAGTCGCCCACGGGGTAGGCCCCCGCGAAGTTGATCTGAACCGGCGCGCCCGTGCACGTGCCCACCGTTTGCGCCCAGGCGCCGGTGGTGCACAGGGCCAGCGCGGCCGTCGCGGCGCGCAAGACGTTGGAAAGTGGATAAGTCACGACGTCGCCCCTTGATCGAGTGCGGCCGGACTCAAGGCCGCCCAATCGGCGCCTGAGGTCGGCAGCTTGCGGCGTGATTTTAGAAGGGACGGTGCGTCAAGTTCGTGGCACCGTGGGGTTTTGGGCGCTGGGCGCTGTGGGCGGCGGCTGCCAGGCGGCGCGGTGCAGGCGCGCGCTCAGCTATTGGCGCCAGGCGTGTGAAACGGGTGCCGATCGAGAAACTCGCCCCACAGGCGCTGCCACGGCGCCCAGGTGTGGCCGCCGTCGGTTACCAGCACGTGCTCAGGCGGCAGGGTGGCGGCAATCAGCCGGTTGCTGGCGACAAAGCGGTCGCTGTCGCCGTAGCCGATCCACAGAGGCGGTTGGGGTGCGTTGGGCGAGAGTGCGCGTTCGCGCAACCAGCGCCACAGGGCCAGGTCGTGCGCGTCGGCACCATCCAGCCGGCCATCCCAAGCGCGAAGGCCGCCCGCCTGTCCAATGGCGGCGGGCAAGTCGCGACGCCCGAGGAAGGCGGCCATCACGAACAGGCCGTCCACCAGCTGCGGGTGCTGCTGCGCAAACAGCAAGGCGCCGTAGCCACCCAGCGAAATGCCCACCAGCCAGATGCGCGCGTAGCCCTCGGCCCGGGCGGGCGCCACCACCTCGTGCAGCAGGCGGTCGGTGATTTGCTGGGCGGTGTAGTAGCCGGTGTGTGCGTCCAGCAAAAGCAGGTCGACGGGCAACTGCCGCTGCCGCACCGCCTGCACGAAGCCCTGGTGCTGGAAATCCTGCGGGGTGTCGTAGGCGCCGGGCAGCAGCACGAGCAGCGTGTCGGCGCGCTGGCCGGGCACGGCCGGTTCAAGCAGGCGGTCCATGCGGGCGCCTAGCGGGCGGATGGGCGGCATGCAGCCGGCCAGCGCCAGCGCACCGGCCAGGGCCGCGCACAGGCAGGCGCGGCGTGAGCAAGTTGCGGGCAGGGCGGCTGGGCTGGCGACGGCGGGCATGGCGCTGCGGCATCTGCATCTGCATTGGCGGGGGGCGGACGCTGCGCTGCGCGCGGGCTTCAGCCCGGCTTGCGGGCACGGTATTCCGAGAAGGTGCCCAGCTCGACGTACCGATCCACGTTCTCCAGCCCGGCGGTGCGCAGGGTTTGCATGATGCTGGCCGGTGGCGCGCAGGCTTCGATGCTGTCCCAGTAGTAGCGCCAGATCTTCGGGGTGTGCGTGCCCGACCCCGACAGCCATGCCGCCAGCGGCACCCAGCCGCGCATGTAGCCCTTGAGCAGCGCCGTGCCCAGGCGACCCTCGGGCTTAGTGATTTCCAGAATGCACAACCGCCCACCGGGCTTGAGCACGCGGTGGAATTCGCGGAACGCCGCGCTCAGGTCGCCAATGTGGCGCAGCGCGTAGCCCATGCTGATGAAGTCGGCGCTGTTGTCGGGCAGCGGGATGCGTTCGGCCTTGCCCTCGACCAGCTTGACTTTCTGCGCCAGCGGGCTGGCGCCCATCATGGCGGGGCTGGGGTCCACGCCCGTCAGCAGGGCGGGGTCGCCAATGATGGCAATCGCCTGCTGCGCCACCAGCCCGGTGCCAAAGCCCACATCCACCACCTGCATGCCGGGTGCCAGGCCGGCGCGCTTGAGCGCCTGGCGCCGGTACCACGGGCCGGTGCCCAGCGCCAGCATGCGTTCGACCTTGTCGTAGTCGGTGGCGGTGGAGTCAAAAATCTCGCGCAGGAATCCGGCGCGCTCGGCCTCGGTGCGGTAGTACGCCTCGATGGGCTGGTGGGGTTCGCGCACGGGGTCGCGCGCCGGTTCGGGTTGGTTCATGCACGGGGGCCGCGTGGGGCGCGGCAATAGTTGGGCAGGGTTGTACCACGCCCGCCAAGGCCTTCCCGCATACGATGGGCGCCTTGCCGCCCGCCGGCTACCCTGCGAAAGCTGCCCCGTCTTGCCCCCTGAACCAGACCCCCGCGCCGCCGCCCGCCGCAAGTTGCCCGCCGGCATCTGGGCGCTGGGCTTCGTCAGCCTCTTGATGGACATCTCCTCCGAGATGATCCACGCGCTGCTGCCGCTCTTCATGGTGGGCACGCTGGGTATCAGCGTGGCGCTGGTGGGCCTGCTGGAGGGCCTGGCGGAAGCCACGGCGTTGATGCTCAAGGTGTTCTCCGGCGCGATCAGCGACTGGTTTGGCCGCCGCAAGCCCCTGGCCGTGCTGGGCTACGGGCTGGGCGCGCTCAGCAAGCCGCTGTTTGCGCTGGCTTCGGGGCCGGGCTTGATCGTGACCGGGCGCCTGCTGGACCGCGTGGGCAAGGGCATTCGCGGCGCCCCGCGCGACGCGCTGGTGGCCGACATCGCCCCGCCCGAGCAGCGCGGCGCCGCGTTCGGCCTGCGTCAGTCACTGGACACGGTGGGCGCCTTCATCGGCCCGTTGCTGGCCGTGGGGCTGATGCTGCTGTGGGCCAACGACTACCGCGCGGTGTTCGCGGTGGCGGTGGTTCCGGCGGTGCTGTCGGTGCTGGTGCTGATTTGGGGCGTGAAGGAGCCACCGCGCCCCGCTGGCGCGGCGCGCACCAACCCGATTTCGCGTGCGAACCTGCGGCGGCTGCCGCGCGCGTACTGGGCGGTGGTGGGCGTGGGCGCGGTGTTCACGCTGGCGCGCTTTTCTGAAGCCTTTCTGGTGCTTCGCGCCCAGCAGCTGGGCGTGGCGGTGGCGCTGGTGCCCCTGGTGATGGTGGCAATGAACGGCGTGTATTCGCTGTGCGCCTACCCGTTCGGCCGCTTGTCAGACCGCGTGTCGCACCGCGCGCTGCTGCTGGGCGGCATGGCGGTGCTGATCGCCGCGGACGTCGTGCTGGCGCTGGCCACGCATTGGGGCGGGCTGCTGTGGGGTGTGGCGCTGTGGGGCGTGCACATGGGGATGACTCAGGGTCTGCTGGCCACCATGGTGGCCCACACCGCGCCGGCCGATTTGCGTGGCACGGGGTTCGGCATGTTCAACCTGGTCAGCGGCGTGGCGCTGCTGGCGGCCAGCGTGGTGGCGGGGCTGCTGTGGGAATACGCGGGCCCGGCCTGGACGTTTGCCGCCGGCGCGCTGTTCAGCTTGCTGGCCATGCTGGCGCTGCTGGGGCGGCGCGAGCAGCGGTGAGGTCGGCGGCGGCGCGCGTGGCGTGGCGCCAGCGGTTGGGTGTGTTTTAGCCCTCTAGCGCCGGTGCTGCCTGCGGTGGCAGCTATTAAAAGCATAGTTCTTGCCTGCGCAGGAGAAAGAGCGGCCAAGGCCGCCCCATGCCCCGGCGACCGCGATGCAGCCGGTCAGCGCAGCGTCACGTCCACTCGCCGCGCCTGCGCGCCGCTGCCCGCCTGAATGTCGGCTGGCTTGACCAGCTCGATCCGGTCGTCCGGCACGCCCAGGGTCTTGAGCAGATCGCGCACCGCCAAGGCGCGCTGCCGGGCGATCTGCTCATTGGCGGCGGCGCTGCCGGTGCTGTCCACATAGCCGCTGATCACCGCCGTGCGCCCCGCCTGCACGCCGCTGGCGATCACGGCCAGCGCGCGCCCGCCGTCGGGGTGCGGGCTGGCCTGGCCAGTGGCGAAGTAAAAGCGCACCACCTCGCCTTCGACCTGCACCGAATCGGCGTCTGGCTGCGCGGCCATGCCGGCCGGTGCGGGGGTGATCACCGCGCTGGGGGCTGCGCTGCCGGGGTGCAGCTGCACCACCAGCGGCACGATCAGCAGCGCCACGATGTTGATGATCTTGATCAGCGGGTTCACCGCCGGGCCGGCCGTGTCCTTGTACGGGTCGCCCACGGTGTCGCCGGTCACGGCCGCCTTGTGGGCTTCGCTGCCCTTGCCGCCGTGGTGGCCGTCCTCGATGTATTTCTTGGCGTTGTCCCACGCGCCGCCGCCCGTGCACATGCTGATGGCCACGAACAGCCCGGTGACGATGGTGCCCATCAGCAGGCCGCCCAGCGCCTGCGGCCCCAGCAGCAGGCCCACGGCGATGGGCGCCACCACCGGCAGCAGGCTGGGCACCATCATTTCCTTGATGGCGGCGCTGGTCAGCATGCTGACGGCGCGGCCGTACTCGGGCTTGGCCTGGCCGGTCATGATGCCGGGAATGTCACGAAACTGGCGGCGCACCTCTTGCACCACGCTGCCTGCGGCGCGGCCCACCGCCTCCATCGCCATGGCGCCGAACAGGTAGGGAATCAGCCCGCCGATGAACAGGCCCACGATCACCATCGGGTTCGACAAATCAAAGCTGACGTGCGCGCCCAGCACGCCCAGCTTGTGCGTGTAGTCGGCAAACAGCACCAGCGCGGCCAGCCCGGCCGAGCCGATGGCGTAGCCCTTGGTCACCGCCTTGGTGGTGTTGCCCACCGCGTCCAGCGGGTCGGTGATGGCACGCACGCTGGCGGGCATCTCGGCCATTTCGGCGATGCCGCCCGCGTTGTCGGTGATGGGGCCGTAGGCGTCCAGCGCGACGACGATGCCCGCCATGCTGAGCATCGACGTGGCCGCCACCGCCACGCCGTACAGCCCGCCCAGCCCGTACGAGGCCACAATCGCCGCGCACACCAGCAGCACCGGCCACGCGGTGGACTTCATGCTGACCCCGATGCCCGCTATGATGTTGGTAGCGTGTCCCGTCGTGCTGGCCTGCGCTACATGCTTCACGGGCTTGTATTGCGTGCCGGTGTAGTACTCGGTCACCCACACCAGCCCGGCCGTCAGCACCAAGCCCACCGCGCAGGCGCCAAACAGGCGCATCACGCTGCCGCTGGGCGCGATGGCGCTGTCTGGAATGATCCAGGCGGTGACGAAGTAAAACGCGATCAGCGACAGCACGCCCGCCACCGCCAGGCCCTTGTACAGCGCGGGCATCACGTTCTTCATGCCCGCCGACGCCTTGACAAAGAAGGTGCCGATGATTGACGCCACGATGCTCACCGCGCCCAGCGCCAGCGGGTACATCACAGCCTGCATTTGCCCGCCGGTGACCAGCAGGGCGCCCAGCACCATCGTGGCGATCAGCGTCACGGCGTAGGTTTCAAACAAGTCGGCGGCCATGCCAGCGCAGTCGCCCACGTTGTCGCCCACGTTGTCGGCGATCACGGCGGGGTTGCGCGGGTCGTCCTCGGGGATGCCTGCCTCTACCTTGCCCACCAGGTCGGCGCCCACGTCGGCGCCCTTGGTGAAGATGCCGCCGCCCAGGCGCGCAAAGATCGAAATCAGCGACGAGCCAAAGGCAAAGCCGATCAACGGGTTCAGCAGCACCGCCAGCGGCGTGGTGGTGCCGGTGCCGCGCGACAGCAGAAACCACGCAAAGCCCGCCACGCCCAGCAGCCCCAGGCCCACCACCAGCATCCCGGTGATCGCCCCGCCGCGAAAGGCCACCTGCAGCGCCGGGCCCATGCCCCGCGTGGCCGCCTGCGCCGTGCGCACGTTGGCGCGCACCGACACGTTCATGCCGATGAAGCCGCAGGCGCCCGACAGTACCGCGCCGACGACGAAGCCCGCCGCCGTGGTCAGGTCGATGGCCAGCGCAATCAGCACCGCCAGCACCACGCCGACGATGGCAATCGCCAGGTACTGGCGCGCCAGGTACGCCGCCGCACCCGTCTGGATGGCCGCGGCGATTTCCTGCATGCGGGCGTTGCCCGCGTCCTGCGAAAGAATCCAGTGGCGCGCCCACAGCCCGTAGGCCACGGCAATCACCCCGCAGACAAGCGCCAGGGTCAGCGCTGAAGTCGTGTTCATGGGAAGCTCCTTACTCAAAAGCGGTTGCGCTTCAGAAGGAGAGGGCGGGCGCGCTGGCCGAGGAATGAGGGCAACGCAACCGGTCTCCTCCGCTGCGTTGCTTCCTCGTCGCCGGGCGGGCCGGCTGGGCGATTGGCCAACGGCCGCAATTTAGCCTGAAAACACGACAAACCCAAGCTGCAAGGGGCGCGAAAGTAAAATCTGGCCTGATCGTGGGCTACCGCCCACCCCTTCAAGAACGGAAAACCAACGCATGTCGCTCGAGAAAGTCACCCCCGGCAAGAAAGCCCCGGAAGAGTTCAACGTGGTCATCGAAATCCCGATGAATTCCGACCCCATCAAGTACGAGGTGGACAAGGAATCCGGCGCGCTGTTCGTCGACCGGTTCATGACCACCGCCATGTACTACCCGACCAACTACGGCTATGTGCCGCAGACCCTGTCGGGCGACGGCGACCCGGTGGACGTGCTGGTCATCACCCCCTACCCGCTGCAGTCGGGCGTGGTGGTTACCTGCCGCGCGCTGGGCATTCTGATGATGGAAGACGAAGCCGGCGTGGACGGCAAGGTGCTGGCCGTGCCCACCGACAAAATCCTGCCCATCTACAGCCACTGGAAGAAAGCCGACGACGTGAACGTGATGCGCCTGAAGGCCATCACCCACTTCTTCGAGCACTACAAAGACCTGGAAGCCGGCAAGTGGGTCAAGGTGCTGGGCTGGGAAGGCCCCGAAGCCGCCCACAAGGAAATCGCCGACGGCATGGCAGCCTACAAGAAGTAAGTGCCGAATTGGCTGCTAGCGCTGGTTAGACAAGCGCTGGCAGCTATCAAAAACAAAGCGCCTGCGGCTTCAGATGCCGCAGGCGCTTTGCTTTGGGGCGGCGCGCTGCATGCGCCGGGCTGGCCCGTCAGGCCGCTCGTCGCAGGCGCCGTGCA
Source organism: Ottowia oryzae (assembly GCF_003008535.1). NCBI lineage: Bacteria > Pseudomonadati > Pseudomonadota > Betaproteobacteria > Burkholderiales > Comamonadaceae > Ottowia > Ottowia oryzae. The sequence continues at coordinate 3,165,205 of NZ_CP027666.1, read as the reverse complement.
CCCAGGCCCGCCGCACCCAGGCCCAGCAGCATCAGCGCCCACTGGCTCAGCGTCGGTATGGCCACCGTGAATACGGCCGCCACGGAGGCAGGCCCCGTCACATTGCTCAGCGTGCAGGTGTTGCCCGTACCCACCTGGGTGCAGCCCGTGAAGCCGCTCAGCAGATAACCCGCTGCCGGCGTGGCTGTGCAAGTGACGTTGCCGCCATGGGTGACCGGGTTGGGCGTGCACGTCAGCGTGCCATTGGGGTCATTCGCGGCAGTGATCGTGTAGGTCGCCAGGGCAAACGTGGCCGACACCGTGGCGGGCGCCGTCACGTTGGTCAGCGTGCAGGTGTTGCCCGTACCCACGCGGGTGCAACCGCCGGAGAAGCTGGTCACGGCATAGCCCGCTGCCGGCGTGGCCGTGCAAGTCACGTTGCCGCCGTGGGCGGCAGGGTTGGGCGCGCAAGCCAGCGTGCCGTTGCTGGGTGGGGTGATGGTGATCGGGTAGGTGATCTGGGCAAACGTGGCAGAGACCGTGGCCGGCGCTGTCACGTTGGTCAACTGGCAGTCATTGGTGGTGCCTACGCGGGTGCAGGCGCCAGAGAAGCTGGCCAAGGTGTAACCCGTGGCGGGTGTGGCGGTGCAGGTGGCGCTGCTGCCGTGGTTCACGGGGTTGGGCGTGCAGGCCAGCGTGCCGTTGCTGGGCAGCGTGATGGTGATCGGGTAGGTGATCTGGGCAAACGTGGCAGACACCGTGGCCGGCGCCGTCACGTTGGTCAACTGGCAGTCATTGGTGGTGCCTACGCGGGTGCAGGCGCCAGAGAAGCTGGCCAAGGTGTAACCCGTGGCGGGTGTGGCGGTGCAGGTGGCGCTGCTGCCGTGGTTCACGGGGTTGGGCGTGCAGGCCAGCGTGCCGTTGCTGGGCAGCGTGATGGTGATCGGGTAGGTGATGGGCGCAAACGTGGCCGACACCGTGGCCGGTGCGGTCACGTTGGTCAACTGACAGTCATTGGTGGTGCCTACGCGGGTGCAGCCGGTGAAGCTGGCCACGAAGTAGCCCGGGGCGGGCGTGACCGTGCAGGTGGCGTTGGTGCCGTTGGGCACCAGGGTGGGCGCGCAAGACATCGTGCCGTTGACTGGCGCGGGGGCCACGGTGATCGCGTGCACCGTGCCCAGGGTGTAGTTCACGTCATCCAGCGCGAAGTGCTCCCAACCGCCACCGCCCCCTTGATAGCCTGGGTGCTGCCTGCCACCCGAGGCAGAGAAAACCACCCGATCCACGTTGACCATGCCGGTGAAGTTGACCAGTGTGGCGGCGCTGGCGCTGGGCGTAAAGGTCAGTACCTGGACGCTGGCCCCGCTGCGAAACGCCTCTACACGTACCTGAAGGCCGTCGTTCCAGGCCGCCGTCAGGTAGGCGCTGTTGAGCGTGAAGACGCCGCCGCCAGAGCGCGTGACCTGGTTGACGACAGATGGGGCGCCCAATATCACATTGGGCTGGGAGCGCGTCGCCGGGCGGTATCCGTTGTTGGTGGGGGTGCCGTAGCCGCTGGAATTCAGGCAAAGAAAGTTCGTCCACGTGAGACCGCCCGTGTTGGCGGGAACCGGGGATGCGGTGTTGGCGCTCGAACAGGTAAGCCCATCAAAGTTCTGCGTCATGGTCTGGGCCTGGGCCGGCGCGGCGACCAGCAGCGACAGGCCGCAGGCCAGCAGGGCGGAGCGAAGCCAGGGGGCGGATATCGATCGAAGGCGCATGAAAGGGCTCGCTGAAGGCGGAGGTTGGTGAAAGGGCGCACCGAATCCAGGACGGCCGCGGCGCTGGCTGGCGGGTTCGGTGTCAGCGAAGGTAAGCAAGTAAACCGCCTGTGTCTATCGCTGAAATTGGGTAATTTGCGGGGTTGGCGCAACCGCGTGGGGTGCGCGACCCGGCAGCGCTTGGCGCTGAAGTTGGGTTATGAAATTGCCCTTCAGCGCTGGTTGGACAAGCGCTGGCAGCTATCAAAAACAAAGCGCCTGCGGCTTCAGATGCCGCAGGCGCTTTGTCTTTGGGGCGGCGCGCTGCGCGCGCCGGGCTGGTCCGTCAGGCCGCTCGTCGCAGGCGCCGCGCGCCCAGGCCCGCCGCACCCAGGCCCAGCAGCATCAGCGCCCACTGGCTCAGCGTCGGTATGGCCACCGTGAAGACGGCCGCCACGGTGGCAGGCCCCGTCACGTTGGTCAGCGTGCAGGTGTTGCCCGTGCCCACCTGGGTGCAGCCCGTGAAGCCGCTCAGCGGATAACCCGCTGCCGGCGTGGCCATGCAGGTCACATTGCCGCCGTGGGTGACCGGGTTGGGCGTGCACGTCAGCGTGCCATTGGGGTCATTCGCGGCAGTGATCGTGTAGGTCGCCAGGGCAAATGTGGCCGACACCGTGGCGGGCGCCGTCACGTTGGTCAACTGGCAGTCATTGGAGGTGCCTACGCGGGTGCAGCCGCTGAAGGTGCTCACTTGATAACCGGGGGCGGGTGTGGCGGTGCAGGTGGCGCTGCTGCCGTGGTTCACGGGGTTGGGCGTGCAGGCCAGCGTGCCGTTGCTGGGCGGGGTGATGGTGATCGGGTAGGTGATCGGGGTAAAAGTGGCAGACACCGTGGCGGGCGCCGTCACGTTGGTCAACTGGCAGTCATTGGAGGTGCCTACGCGGGTGCAGCCGCTGAAGGTGCTCACTTGATAACCGGGGGCGGGTGTGGCAGTGCAGGTGGCGTTGGTGCCGTTGGGTACCAGGGTGGGCGTGCAAGACAGCGTGCCGTTGATCGGCGCAGGGGCCACGGTGATGGCGTGCGCCGTGACCAGGGTGTAGTTCACGTCGTCCAGTACAAAGTGCGTGGTATTGCCGCTGCCCACGTAGCCTGGGTGGAGCGTGCCACCTGCGGATGAGAAAACGACCCGATCCACGTTGACCATGCCGGGGAATGTGACCAGCGTGGCGGTGGTGGCGCTGGGCGTAAAGGTCAGCACCTGGACGCTGGCCCCGCTGCGGAACGCCTCTACCCTGACCTGAAGCCCGTCGTTCCAGGCCGCCGTCAGGTAGGCGCTGTTGAGCGTGAAGACGCCGCCGCCAAAGGGGGTTACCTGCGCTGGTTGGAACATTGGGGAGCTGAAAATGATATTGGGCGCGGACTGGGTTCCCGGACGGTACCCGTTCTCGGTGGCGGTGCCGAAGCTGCTCCCATTCAAGCAAAGAAAGTTCGTCCACGTTAGACCGCCCGTGTTGGCGGGAATCGCCGTGCCGCTAGTGCTCGAACAGGTAAGCCCATCAAAGTTCTGCGTCATGGTCTGTACCTGGGCGGGCGCGGCGGCCAGCAGCGACAGGCCGCAGGCCAGCAGGGCGGTGCGAAACCAGGAGGCGGATAGGGATCGAAGGCGCATGAAAGGGCTCGCTGACGGCTGACGGTGGTGAAAGGGCCTGCCCGACGCAGGCCAGGCGTGGCGCTGGCTGGCGGGCTGGGTGTCAGCAAAGGTAAACAGGTTGACAGCCTGTGTTTATCACTGAAATTGGGTAATTTGAGGGACTGGCGCAACCGCGTGGGGTGCGCGACCCGGCAGCGCTTGGCGCTGAAGTTGGGTTATGAAATTGCCCTTCAGCGCTGGTTAGACAAGCGTTGGCAGCTATTTAAACAGTAGCAAACCAATCCCGAGCAGGCCTTGCCAGCCTGGGCGCACGGCCCGTTCGCCCGCGTGGTCATCCGCCGCGCCGCACCCCCAGCCGCTCAGCCACCCCAATGCCGCCCAGCACCATCACCAGCGCAACCACGTGGTAGGCATGCATCGGCTCGCCCAGCAGCAGCACGGCCAGGGCGGGGCCGAAGACGGGGTTCAGGTTCAGGAACACGCTGGCGCGCGCCGGGCCCAGCAGTTCCACCCCGCGGATGAAGAAGATCTGCGACACGAACGACGGCATCAGCCCCACGTACAGCACGATCAGCCAGCCCAGCGGCGTGGGCCAGAAAAAGCGCCCGGCCAGCACCTCGGCCGCCAGCAGCGGCAGCGACACCAGCGCCGCCACGCTCGCTACGGCGGCAAAGAAGACCAGCGGCGGCACGGCCGGGCGGCTGCGCAGGCCCAGCGTGTAGCCCGCGTACAGCAGCGAAGCGAGCAAGATGGCCACATCGCCCGCGTTGAAGGCCATCGCCGCCAGCGCGCCCCATTGCCCGCGCGACGCCACGATGGCCACGCCCGCCAGAGTGACGGCCACGCCCAGCATCTGCAGTGGCACCACGCGCAGCCGCAGAAACAGCGCGCCGCCCAGCAGCACCAGCACCGGAATCACGCCCTGGATCAGCGCCAGGTTCACCGCACTGGTGTGGTGCGCCGCTGCGTAGAACAGCGCATTGAACGCGGTGTAGCCGCAAGTGCCCATCAGCAGCAGGTAGCGCCAGCGCGGCCGCAGCACCGGCCAGTGCGCCATCACCTGCCGCCGCGCCACCACCCACAGCGCCACGCAGGCGATGGACCAGCGCGCGGTGGTCAGCATCATGGGCGACACCTGGCCCACCGCCAGCCGCGCCGCGACGGCGTTGCTGCCCCAGATCAGCGTGGTGAGGATCAGCAGCAGCGCCGGGCGCTGGCTGAGCCAATGCCACAGGCCGCCGGGGCTGAGGTGGGCGCGAGGAGCGGACATGCGCGCGAGGGTAGCAGCGCAGGGCTGCGGGCGCGGTCGCTTGCGCGCGTGGCGGCCGCCGGGGAGGGGGCGAGCCGCGCGCTATCGGCGATGGCCAGGGGTGCCCGCATGGGCGGCGGGTGTGCGACGGGTATGGGGCGGGTCTGCGGCGGGCGTGGCGATGGGCTGGCGGGCCTAGTCAGATCGCGCCGCGTGTGCCTATTCGCTTGGCTGTGCCTTTTTAGCGTCGGTGAGGCACGGCTGGGCAAATCGAACCACTTGCAAGAAGTAGATCAAGGCCAGAAGCAGATACGGGACAGGGAGTGCATGGCCCAAGGCGGTCACGGCGAGGCGGTGGTGCGCCAGCCTCTGCCAGATCAGGCGGCTGGGCCGTGTTCAGGTAGAGAGGTTGCGAGTCAAAAGCCCTTCCAGCGCTTGCCCGTAGAGCGCTGGACGCTATGCAATTCGCAGCAAATCCGACGGGGCACGCACGCCGCCGCACGCCGCCGGGCGCGCGGGATAATCCCGCGAACCCTATGACCGCAGCCCCCACCGACCACGCCACCTCTGCCGCCGCGCCGCCCAGCCCGCTTGCCACCGCGCTGGTGCTGGACGCCGTGCAGCGCATTGAAGCGGCGGGCCCGCTGGACGACGCCAGCGCGCTGCAGCAGGCGTTTCACACCCAGCCGACCCGCGCCGCGCAGGTGCGCCAGCGTGCGTGGCTGCTGGGGCAGCGCCTGGGCCTGCAGGCTGAGCTGGCCCGCTGGCGCCCGGTGGGCTGGGGCGTGCTGCTGGCCCTGGCTGCCCTGGTCGCGCTGGCCAGCCTGGGCACGGCGCGCGCGGTGCTGGGCGAGGGGCGCAGCATCAACGCGGTGGCGGCCTTCGTCAGCCTGCTGGGGCTGCACCTGCTCACCCTGCTGATCTGGTTGGTGGGCGCGGTGGCGTCGGGCGGCGGCGCGGGCTCCTGGCTGGGGCGGCTGGCGCTGTGGCTGACGGCGCGGCTGCCGCCGGACCGGGGGCCGCATTCGCTCACGCTGCTGCAGTCGGCCACGGCGCTGCTGTCGCGCCAGCGCCTGCTGGCGTGGCTGACGGGCGCCATCAGCCACGGGATCTGGACCATCGCCTTCGCGCTGATGCTGGCGGTGCTGGCCTTTGGCTTTGCCTTTCACGCCTACCAGCTGACGTGGGAAACCACCATCCTCAGCCCCGCTTTTTTTGAGCGCTTTGTGCAAATCACCGGCGCGCTGCCCGGCCTGCTGGGCTTTCCCGTGCCCGACGCCGCCGCCGTGCAGCGCATGGGCACCGTGGGCGGGCAGGCCGCTGCGGGCGGCGCCGCGCAGAGCGACTGGGCCTGGTGGCTGATGGGCTGCGTGCTGGTCTATGGCCTGCTGCCGCGCGCGCTGCTGGCGGCCTTCAGCATCGCGCGCTGGCGCGCCGGGGCACGCCGCATGGCCGAGGTGGACATGGCCGACCCGTACGTGCGCCGCATCGTGCAGCGCCTGGACGCGCTGGAGCCACCACCCCAGGTGATCGACCCCGAACACCGCCCCACCGCCGCCGCCACGCCCGCCCCGGCGCTGGGCCCACCGGGCGCGCCCGGTTCGCTGGCGGTGATCGGCTTCGAGCTGCCGCCCGAGCAAGCCTGGCCCGCGCCCGGCCTGCCGCCCACGCCCGCCGGGTCGGCCGCGCCCCTGCGCGTGTCGGGCAGCGCGGCTGAGCGACAACAGGCGCTGGCCCAGCTGGCGGCCACGCGGCCCGAATCGCTGCTGCTGGTGGTGCACGCGCCATCCAGCCCCGACCGGGGCACCGCCCGCTTTGTGCGCGAGGCCGCCCGCCAGGCCGGGCGCGTGGCGCTGTGGCCGGTGGCTGCCGCCGCGCCCAGCGCCGCAGGTGAAGGCGCGAGCGCGGGGGGCGAAACCCCCGCCGATACCCCCGCCATCGCCCGCTGGCAGCGCTGGCTGCAATCAGAAGGTTTTTCGGCGCTGGCGATGGTGCCATCTGCGCCAGCAGCTACGAATTGGATAGCGCAAGCTACCCCGCAACACCAACCCGAACCCCACGCGGCATCGCCCGCACCCACGCCATGAGCCCCGAGCCGCTGCGCATCGCCATCGTCGGCCACACCAACGCGGGCAAAACCTCGCTGCTGCGCACACTGACGCGCAACGTCGACTTTGGCGAAGTGTCTGACCGCCCCGGCACCACGCGCCACGCCGAAGCCATCGACCTGCGGCTGGACGGCCGCGTGGCGGTGCGCTTCATCGACACGCCGGGGCTGGAGGATTCGGTCGCGCTGCTCGACTACTTGCAACAGCTGCCCGGCGAATCGCGCCCGGCCAAGGTGCGCGCCTTTCTGGCCGGCCCCGAGGCGCGCGCCAGCTTCGAGCAGGAAGCCAAAGTGCTGCGCGCCCTGATGGATGAGGCCGACGCCGCCATGCTGGTCATCGACACGCGCGAGCCGGTGCTGCCCAAGTTCCGCGCCGAAATCGAGGCGCTGACCTGGTGCGCCAAGCCCGTCATGCCCGTGCTCAACTTCATGCGCTATGTGAACAGCCGCAGCGCCGAATGGCACCAGGCGCTGCTGGAAAGCGGCCTGCACGCGCGGGTCGAATTTGACGCGGTGGCGCCCTTCAACGGCTCAGAACACCAGCTCTACAGCGACCTGGCCACGCTGCTGCCCGCGCGCCGCCAGCAGCTGGCGGGCATCGTCGACGCACTGGCCCAGCAGGCCCGCGAGCGCCGCCTGGCCGCCTGCCGCGTGATCGCCAGCACCCTGATCGACGTAGCCGCCATGCGCCGCGCACTGCCCGCCGAAGAATTCGCCGACGAGGCGCGGCAAAAAGCCTTTGTGCGCGCCTTTCAGGACGACGTGCGCCGCCACGCCCGCCACGCCACCGATGAGCTGCTGGCCGTCTTCGCCTTTCGCGCAACCGACGCCGAACTGGCCGAGCTGCCCCAACTGGCCGGCCGCTGGGAAGACGACCTGTTCAACCCTGAGCTGCTCAAGGCCGCGGGCAAGCGCCTGGGCCTGGGCGCCATGATCGGCGCGGGCCTGGGCGCCGTGGCCGACGTGGCCATGGCCGGCCTGTCGCTGGGCGCCGCCACCACGCTGGGTGCCACCATCGGCGGCGCCGCATCGGGCGGCTGGCGCCCCCTGTGGCGCAAGCTGGAAAACCGCCTGAACGGCGTGCAAGAGCTGACGGTGGAAGACCCCGTGCTGCTGCTGCTGGTCGACCACCTGCTCGATCTGGCCCGTGCACTGGAGCAGCGCGGCCACGCCGCCGTGGCCCGGCTACAAGTGGACGACGCGCATGTCGACGACGGCCTGCAGAACGTGGTGCGCGCCCTCAGCCAGGCGCGCGGCCACCCGGATTGGGAGCGTGGCCATGGTCACAAAGGCGGGTCGCATGCAGACCGCGAAGCGCTGGTACGGCAGCTGGAAGAGCGGTTTGCGGCAGGCAGCGGATGGACACAAATCTGACCGGTGGATGACGGCGGCGCCTTCTATAGTGGAGGCTCATAAGGGGTCGCAGGAGCGGTCGTCTGCCAGGAGCGGACGGTGGCTGCAGCCACGCAAGGCGGTCATGCAGGCCCCACATCGGTATCAAGAAGAGGGAGCAATCATGGCCAAATGCGACGCCTGTGGCACCACCATTTTGTTTGGTGGCAAGAGGATGGGCGACCAGCGGTATTGCAACGACACCTGTGCAGGGCAAGGGGTGCTGCTGAACCGTGTCAGGCAGATACCCGACGGCGATGTCGTGGCGTTCGCCAACCAGGTTCACTCGGGCAACTGTCCCAAGTGCTCGGGTCAGGGGCCGGTGGATGTTCGTGATTCCTACCAGGTGTGGTCCGCGATTCTGTTCACGCGTTGGAAGAGCACACCGCACATCCTGTGCCGACGCTGTGGCGTGAAAGCGCAGGCTGGCGATCTGGCGATCAGTGCCGTGGCCGGATGGTGGGGGTTTCCGTGGGGCTTGCTGATGACGCCTGTGCAAGTGGGGCGCAACATCTGGAGCATGGCGGTGGCGCACAACCCCAATCAGCCCTCGGATGCTTTGCTGCGCCAGGCGCGCCTGATACTCGCGCAGCGCAGCCTGCAGGACGGACGTTCGCAGGGCTGAGGTTGCGGGCGCGGGCGGACTGCCCTGGTGCGCGGGTTGCAGCCGATCAAACCCAGGCATTGGCAGGGCAACAGTGCGGGCTGAAAGCGACACTGGCGGCTTTTTAGTCACGCCGAACCGGGCAGACCACCCTCGGCGGCTTGACAAGCCAGCCGCGTCGGGCAGACTTGGGTGAAGCGTCTACACGCTGTTGCAAAATAAAGCCATGAAAAAGTCTGTCACCTTCCTCGCTACCCTCGTCCTGGCCGCCGGCGCGCACGCCGGGTGCTACACCGTGCTGGGCCCCAAGGGGCAGGTGCTGCAAGAAAGCTCCACGCCGCCGGTGGACATGGCCTACCAGCTGCACCAGACGGTGCCTTACGCCTACGGTCAAGGTTCCACCATGGTTTTCGGCAGTGCTGATCGCGATTGCGGCGTGGCGCTGGATCGGTATTACGACCTGAAGACCGCCCAGGTGGTTTACGAGGCACCCCGCAAGGCCACGCGCAAAGCCAAGGGCAAGCGCAAGCACGTGCGCAAGGTGCGCCGCAGCCACCCCTGAGTGGTTAAGCGCAGCGGGTGGCCCCGGCGCCGCCACGCTGTGTCGAATGTGTGAACGGGGCTGCGGCCCCGTTTGGTTTTTGGCGCGGGTGGCGAGCGCGCGGGCAAAGCCCGGCAGGCGACTCAGGCCCCGGGTTTCCCAGGCGGCTGGGCATGCCGAAAAGGCGACCGCTCGTCCAGGTGCGACAGGTAGTCGGCCATGCCTTCGGATTCGCGCTGCAAAAAGCGCTCCACCGCGTCGGCAAACGCTGGGTGGGCAAGCCAGTGCGCGCTGGGCGTGGCCACGGGCATCAGCGCGCGGGCCATCTTGTGTTCGCCCTGCGCGCCACCTTCAAAACGCGCCACGCCGTGCTCGATGCACCACTGCAGCGGCTGGTAGTAGCACGCTTCAAAGTGCAGGCTGTCCACGCGCTCCAGCGCGCCCCAGTAGCGTCCGTAGGCGACAGGTGCGATGGGTTCTATGTCAGATTGGCCGTTGGCGCAGGCGCCACCAGCGCTGAAAGCTATCAAACTACTAGCAATGGGCCGCCCGTCATGCTCGGCGATGAACAGCACCCAGTCGCCTGCCATGTCGCGCGCCATGCTTTCAAAGAACGCGGGCGTGAGGTAGGGCGCGTTGCCGTGCTCCAGGTAGGTGCGTTCGTAGCAGCGGTAGAAAAACGCCCAGTCTTGCGCAGTGATGTCGACACCGCGCGCCCATCGGAAGCGCACGCCCGCCTCGGCCACCTTGCGCCGCTCCTGCCGGATCTTCTTGCGCTTTTCCTGGTTGAGCGAGGCGAGGAAGTCGTCGAAGCTGGTGAAGCGCTCGTGGCTTTCGGACAGTGAAGCCGCTCCGTGTGGCGGCTTCTCGCCGTCGCCGGGCCGCCCCAAGGCGGCGAGGGCCCCCTCGGGGGGCAGCGAAGCAGGCGCAGCCGCGAAGCGTGGGGGCTTCTCGCCGTCGCCGGGCCGCCCCAAGGCGGCGAGGGCCCCCTCGGGGGGCAGCGCAGCAGGCGAAGCCGCGCAGCGTGGGGGCCTCATGTTCTTCCAATGAAACTGCACCTGCTGGCGCTGCAGCATCCCGGCGTCGGCGCACGCGGCCAGGTCGTCGGCGTCGCCGTACAACACGTGCAGAGAAGACAGCTCAAGCGCCTCGCACAAGTCGATCAGCGCGCCCACCAGCGCCTGGCGCGCCGCCGCATCGCGCGCCAATAGGCGCGAGCCGGGCACCGGCGTGAAAGGCACCGCCACCAGCGCCTTGGGGTAGTAGCGCAGGCCGTGCTCAGCGTAGGCGTTGGCCCAGGCCCAGTCGAACACGTATTCGCCGTACGAATGCGCCTTGATGTACAGCGGGCAGGCGGCGACCAGCTCAGCGTTGTCCTCAGGGCCGTGCCACAGCAGCACGAAGCGCGGCGTCCAGCCCGTCGCGGGCACGGCGGAGCCGCTGCTGTGCATGGCTGTCAGGTATGCGTGGCGCATGAAGGGCGTGGGCGTGCGCTGGCGCGCCAGCAGCGCATCCCACGCGCGGGGGTCGATGGTGGTGGGGTCGTCCACAAGTTGCAGACGCAGCGCGTTACCATGCTTGGCAGAACGTATTTCAGACACTGTCCATGAGCCTCAAGATTGCGGTCGCCCAACTGAATTTCGTCGTCGGCGACATGCCCGGCAATGCGCAGCGCATCATCAATGCGGCCAAGACGGCGTACGCCGAGGGCGCGCGGCTGCTGCTGACGCCCGAGCTGTCGATTTGCGCGTACATCGCGGAAGACCTTTTTCTGCGCCCGTCGTTCATTGCCGCCTGCGATGATGCCGTGAAAACGGTGGCCCGCGAGACGGCAGGGTTGACCGGCATGGTCATCGTGGTCGGCCACCCTATGGGGCGCGGCCAGCAGGGCAAGAGCGTGTCGATCACGCAGCGCACCAATTCGGCCAGCGTGATCCAGGACGGCCGCGTGATCGAAACCTATGCCAAGCGCCTGCTGCCCAACTACCAGGTGTTTGACGAGCGGCGCTATTTCGTGCCGGGGCTGGGCACGTGCGTGTTTCAGGTGGGGGGCGTCAGCGTCGGCCTGCTGATCTGCGAAGACGCCTGGTTTGACGAGCCGGCCGAGCTGGCCAAGGAAGCGGGCGCCGAGCTGCTGGCCGTCATCAACGCCTCGCCCTTCCATGTGGGCAAGGGCTACGAGCGCGAGGCGATGATGATCGAGCGCGTCAAGCGTTGCGGCTTGCCGCTGGTGTACGCGCACCTGGTGGGCGGGCAGGATGAGGTGGTGTTCGAGGGGCAATCCTTCGCCATCGGCGTGGATGCGCAGCTGGCGGGGCGCGCCCCCAGTTTTGAAGAAAAACTGTTCTACGTGCAGGTGGAACGGGCGCCAGCAGCTATCGAATTGAAAGCAGGAATCGCCCCCGCGCGCGACAACAACGCCGACTTGTGGGACGCGCTGGTGCTGGGCCTGCGCGACTACGTGCGCAAGAACGGCTTCAAGACGGTGGCGCTGGGCTTGTCGGGTGGCATTGATTCGGCCGTGGTGCTGGCGCTGGCCGTGGACGCACTGGGCAAGGACAACGTGCACGCCGTGATGATGCCCAGCCCCTACACGGCGGGCATCAGCCTGGAAGACGCACAGGACATGGCGCGGCGCGTGGGCGTGCGCTACGACGTGCTGTCCATCGTGCCGGAGTTCGAGGCGTTCAAGGCTTCGCTGCAACCGCTGTTTGGCGGCAAGCCCGAGGACACGACCGAAGAGAACATCCAGGCGCGCATCCGCGGCGTGATGCTGATGGCGCTGTCGAACAAGCACGGCCACCTGATCCTGACGACCGGCAACAAGAGCGAATACGCCGTGGGCTACTGCACGCTGTACGGCGACATGTGCGGCGGGTTTGCACCGATCAAGGACGTGGTCAAAACCAAGGTGTTTGAGCTGGCGCGCTGGCGCAACGCGCACGACCCGTTCAAGACCGGGCTGGATCCGATTCCTGAACGCATCATCACGCGCCCGCCCTCGGCCGAGCTGCGCCCCGACCAGACCGACCAAGACAGCCTGCCGCCCTACGAGGTGCTGGACGCGATCATCGAGCGCTATATGGAAAACGACGTCAGCGTGGCCGAGGTGGTGGCCGAGGGCTTCCAACCCGCCGATGTCGAGCAGGTGGCGCGGCTGATCCGCATCAACGAATACAAGCGCCAGCAGGCCGCCGTGGGCACGCGGGTGACGCACCGCAGCTTCGGCAAGGACTGGCGTTATCCTATTACCAATCGTTTCAGAGGCTGAAGGCGGGCCATGCCCGCCGCCGGGCGGGTTTCAAGCCCCGCCGCACAGCCCCTGGCATCCGTCCATTTGATCTGCAGGAGCCCTCATGAAACAAATCACCGCCGTTATCAAGCCGTTCAAGCTCGAGGAGGTGCGCGAAGCGCTGGCGGAAGTCGGCGTGACTGGCCTCACCGTCACCGAGGTCAAGGGTTTCGGGCGCCAGAAGGGCCACACCGAGCTGTACCGGGGTGCCGAGTACGTGGTCGACTTCTTGCCCAAGGTGAAGATTGAGGTGGTGGTGCCCGACGGCGACGTCGAGCGCTGCGTGGAAGCCGTGATCAAGGCTGCGCGCACCGGCAAGATCGGCGACGGCAAGATTTTCGTCACCCCGGTCGAGCGTGTGATCCGCATCCGCACCGGCGAAGAGGACGACAACGCCGTCTGACCTCGACGCGCCGCGTAAGCGGCGCGCCGTGCTTAGGGCGCTCGCGCACCCTGACCGCCTCACTCGACACTGCCAACCCCAGCAGCTGGCCCCATGCACATCCTGCTGGTCGAAGACGATACCGATCTGGCCGATTCGATCGCCGCTGCCTTGCGCTCGCAAGGATGGCGGGTGGACGTGAGCGACCGGGGTGAGCCGGTGCAGCGCTCGCTGACGCAAGACAGCTACGACATCCTGCTTCTCGACTTGGGCCTGCCGGGTATCGATGGGCTGGAGACCCTGCGCCGCGCGCGCGACAGCGGCTGGCTGGAGCCGATCCTGGTGCTGACGGCGCGCGACAGCGTGGACGACCGCGTCGCGGGGCTGGAAACCGGCGCCGACGACTACCTGTGCAAACCCTTCGCGCCGGCCGAGCTGATCGCCCGTGTGCGTGCGCTGGTGCGGCGGCACGAGCACCGCCAGGCGGGCGTGTACCGGCTGGGCGACTTGAGCTTTGACACCCACAGCCAGCGCGCGTGGCTGGGCGAGCGGCCCCTGTCATTGACCGCGCGCGAATCCATCGTGCTGCAGTACCTGATGGCGCGTTCTAGTGAAGTGGTGGCGCGCGAGCAGCTGAACACCCTGGTGCCAGGCTGGGGACCCGGGGTAAGCGACAACGCACTGGAGCTGCTGATGTCGCGCCTGCGCGCCAAGATCGAACCGGCGATGGTGCTGCTGCGCACCGTGCGCGGGCTGGGCTACATGCTGGAAGCCCGGGATGAACCGCCCAGCCAGTGAACCCGCGCCGGGCGTCGAAACAGACGACGCCCCGGGTCGGCCGCCCAGCCTGCGGCGAAGCCTGCTGGCGTGGCTGCTACTGCCGCTGTGGATTCTGGTGCCCTTGGCCGCGGCGGTGGTGTACTTTCTGGCGCTGGAGCCAGCACTGGACAGCCTGGACCACGCCCTGAATGACACTGCGCTGGCACTGTCGGGCATTTTGCAGATGGAGCACGGCGTGCCGTCTCTGCCGATCAGCGATCAGACTGCCCGCGCCCTCACTTCGAGTCAGGTGGATAAAGTCGTCTTCGCGGTGGGCGACGGCCGCAACGGGCTGTTGGGCGGTGATCCCGCGCTGCTGGCGCTGGTGGGTCTGGCGCGCCCCGTGCAGCCCGGGCAAAGGCAGTTCCTGGACGTGCCCTGGCATGGCCACGCGATGCGGATGGTGGTTTACGGTGAACCCTGTGGCGACCGCGTTTGCCCGGTGCTCGTGGCCGAGTCGCTGGGCAAGCGCAATCAGGCATCGCGCCGTGTGATGCTTGCTGCCTTGGCCGCCGGGTTGATGTTGGCCCTGTGTCTGGGTGTGTTGGCGTGGGTGGCGGTGGCGCGATCGCTGAGCCCCTTGCGGCTGACCAGCCAGGCGCTGTCGCAGCGATCGCTGCAATCCCTGATGCCGCTGCCCGTGAATCAGCTGCCGCGCGAGGTGAGTTTGTTGGGCGATGCCATCAACGACCTGCTGCAGCGGCTGAGGGTGGCGGCGGCAGCCCAGCGTGGCTTTCTGGACGACGCCTCGCACCAGTTGCGCACGCCGCTGGCGGTGATCCTGTCCGAATCTGCCCAAGCCTTGCAAGAGCCGCACCCCGAAGCGCTGCATGGCCACCTCGTGCGCCTGAACTCGGCTGCGCAGCGCGGCGCCCATCTTTCACATCAGCTGCTGACGTTGGCAAGGGCCGAAGGCTCCGCTAAGCCAGAGGCCAGCGGGCAAACCATTGATCTGGCGCGCCTGATCGCCGACAGCGCCACCGAATGGGTCAACAGCGCGCGACGCGCCGGGCAAGACCTGGGTTTTGAGCTGGAGCCGACCACGATGCGGGGAGAGCCCTGGCAGCTTCGCGAGCTGCTGGGTAACTTGCTGCACAACGCCGCGATGCATGCCGGCTCGGGTGCGCAGGTCACGGTGCGCACACACCGCATGGAGGCATCCCGCGACGGTGACGTCGGGCGGGGCACCGCCGTGGTTTTGGAGGTAGAGGACGATGGCCCCGGCATCGCCGCACAGGATCTGCCGCGTGTGTGGGCCCGGTTCTATCGCGGCACCCACGCGAAAGGCGCCGGCACAGGCCTGGGTCTGGCAATTGTTCAGCACATCGCGCGGGCCCATGGCGGCGATGTGCACCTGCATGCGGGTCAGGGTGGGCGCGGCCTGCGCGTTCGCATCACTTTTCCTGCCGCTCCCATGACTGCCTGAACGCGTTCAAGACGCCGCCAAGACGGAAGCTGTCGGTTGGCTGTCATAGGTGGAAGCCGCTATGTCGGCGGCGTCGCGCCGGCTGAATACTGGGCGCGAGGTGTTCGCCGCCATCCTAGGCGGTGTCGCCTCGCGGAGCATCGGACGTGGCCTGAAGCGGGCGCGCCATGCGGGGCTTAACCTAGCCGGATACTTCTGGATGATCGACCGTAACCTGGCGCGCGGCGTGTTTCTTGCCGCCGTGGCGCTGACTTTTGGCGGGTATTCGCTGCGCTATCCCGTAGGCAGCTGGGACAGGGCCGGGCCCGGCTTGTTCCCGCTGATGGTCAGCGGGGCGCTGCTGGCGATGGCGCTCATGATGGTGGTGCGCTCGCGCTTTCAGAAGCCTGAGCCGTTCGAATTCAACGTCAAGAACATCGGCCTCCTGCTGGTGTCCTTGTGTGTGTTCGCCCTGCTGTCGCTGTACGTGAACATGGTGGTGGCCATCGTCGCCATGGTGTTCATCTCGGGCAAGGCGGCCGCCACGTACTCGGTGTCTCGCAACATCAAGATCAGCCTTGGCTTGATCGTGGTGGCGTTCGCCTTTCAGAAACTCCTCGGCCTTAGCCTGCCGCTGCTGTGATGGACGTGCTGCACAACCTCCTCTTTGGGTTTGAGCACGCGCTCACTCTCAGCAACCTGATGTACTGCGCGCTGGGTTGCGCGGTTGGCACGATGGTCGGGCTGCTGCCGGGGCTGGGCCCACTGGCCACCATCAGCCTGCTGCTGCCCCTGACCTACACCATGCCGCTGTCGGGTTCGCTGATCATGCTGGCGGGCATCTACTACGGCGCGCAGTATGGTGACAGCGTCAGCGCCATCACCATGAAGATTCCGCATGCCAGCAGCATCGTCGCCTGCATCGACGGCTATGCCATGACGCTCAAGGGCAAGACGGGTCTGGCACTGTTCACCGCGGGGGTGTCGAGCTTTATCGGCGGCACGCTGGCGATCATCGTGTTGGCGTTCATGGCGCCCACGCTCAGCCAGGTGGCCTTCCTGTTCGGGCCTGCCGAGTACTGCGCGCTGATGCTGGTCGGTTTTGTATGTGTCAGCTTCGTCACCACCGGCAGCCTGCTCAACGGCTTGGCGATGTGCATGGTGGGCGTGCTGCTGGGGCAGATCGGCACCGATGTGAACAGTGGCACGATGCGCTTTACGCTGGATCTGCCCTTTTTGGCGGACGGCGTTGGCCTGGTCAGCATTGCGCTGGGTTGCTTCGGCATCGCCGAGATCACCAAGAACCTCGACGCGCGCGAAGAGCGCTCGCCCTTCAACGGCGCCATCAAGCTGATCCCCACCTGGCCGGAATTCAAGCGCATCATCCCCAGCGCCTTGCGCGGCAGTGTGCTGGGTTCGTTCCTGGGCATCCTGCCCGGCGGCGGCCCCGTGATTGCCCAGTTTGCGGCCTACGCGGTGGACAAAAAGGTGAGCAAGTACCGCCATGAAATCGGCACCGGCGCCATTGAAGGCGTGGCCGGTCAAGCCGCTGCGGATGAAGCCGCCGCGCGCACCAGCTTCATCCCCTTGCTAAGCATCGGCATCCCGGAGAACGCCGTGATGGCGCTGATGATGGGGGCCTTCATGATCAAAGGCGTCACGCCAGGGCCCAACCTGATCCCCGAGCACCCCGACGTGTTCTGGGGCCTGGTTGCCAGCATGTGGGTGGGCAACTGCTTTCTGCTGATCCTGAACGTGCCTTTGGTGCGCTACTGGCTGACGCTGTTCAAGATTCCCTACAGCGTGCTGTTTCCCGCCATTCTGTTCTTCTGCTGCATCGGCTCCTTCAGCGTCAACAACAACGTCGACGACATCTTCGTCACCGTGTTCTTCGGCGCGCTGGGCTACACCTTCATGCGGCTGGGCCTGGATGCGGCGCCGCTGATGCTGGGCTTCATCCTGGGGCCCATGCTGGAGGAGAACTTCCGGCGCGCCATGTTGCTGACGCGCGGCAGCTTCGTGCAGATGGCCGATCGGCCCATCGCCGGTTCGCTGTTTGCGCTGGTGGCCATCTTCATTCTGTGGCAGATCGTGGCCGCGATCCTGAAGATGCGCAAGGAAAGGGTGTCGGCGACCGCCTCAGCCTTGCCTGCGACGCCTTAGGCCTTGCCGGTCGCTATGGCGGCCTGATTTCTGCCGAAAGAGCGCTTTGCCGGTCTTGGCAAAGCGCTGGCGCAGGTAGCACCCGTCCACGCCAATCGGGCCCGCCAGGCTACTACTTACGGGTTCAGCCGCACGGGCGCTGCTGCGCGAGAACCATCGCCTGCAGCTGAAACCATCCGGGTGTCGTGCCAAAACCTCCACGAAGGGGGTTGCTTGTGAGCGTGAACAGGCCCCTTAAAAAGCTACATTTGTGTCGACACGAAACACATGACTGCCGTAGTGCAGTCGGTCAGCTTTTTATGATGCCCTCGCTCAAACAGGCCCGCCTGAACCTTCTGATTTCTCTGGTTTCGGCAACTTACCTCACCGCCTGCGGTGGCGGCAGCGACAGTGCCGCCGTAGCAGCGCCCACCCCCGCGCCCACCCCCGCGCCTTCTCCAGCGCCGATAGGTGCGCCAACGCCGACGCCCGTGCCTGGCCCCGCGCCCGGCACGCCGTCGCCTTATCCGGTGAACCCGGTCATTCCAACGCCGTACCCGCCGCCCAGCCCGGCACCGGCGCCCGCGCCCACACCGAGTCCCGCCCCGGCGCCCGCGCCTGCCCCAACGCCGACGCCTGCTCCTTCGCCAGCGCCCACCCCGGCGCCGGCCCCAACGCCCGCGCCAGCGCCAGCGTCGGCTGCGCGCATCGCCTCGATCGATCTGGTGCAGTCGCACATCTTTGCCTGGGACGACGCCAAGATGAAGGTGGTGGCAGACAAAGACCTGTTGGTCAAAGTCAACGTCACCACCACCGTGCCTAGCCAGGTCTTGCCGGAGGGCACTTTGGTAGTGACCAACGCGGGCGGCACCACGGTCGCCGCTGTGCCGCTGAGCAAGCCGACCGGCACGGTGGGCGCCACTCTGCCGTCCAAACCCGACATGAGCCTGGCCTACACGGCGGTCGTGCCCGCAGCCCAAGTCACCACCGGCATCCAGATGACGGTGAGCCTGAGCGGCAACGGCCAGCCTGCCACGGTGGTCACGCCTGTCGTTCAGGCCACGCCCAGCATCCGCATCGTGGCGGTGCCGGTAGCGTTTGCCGATGGCGCGAATGGCTCGGCCGGCAACGTCGGCAAGGTGCTGCCCGCCAGTTCCGTCAACACGGGCTTCGTCGAGCGAGCGCCGCTGGCGCATGTGCGATACGAAACCAGAACCACGCCCATTGCCCTGGACTACCCTGAAGGTACGCCCAACAAGGACACGCCCGCCCTCGCGCTGAAATTGATGGAAAAAGAGCGTGCGGCCGATACCGACAGAACCATTCCGCTCTACTACTCTGGCGCTTTCCACAGCCCCGGTGGCGGTGGCATCGCCACGATGCCGGGCAACATCAGTGCCATTGGCGACCGAGGGGGCAACGCCGATGGCATGCTGGGTACCTTCTTGCATGAGCACGGGCACAACTTCAGTCTGGGCCACACCGTGGCCTGCATGACCGGCGGGTACATCGACACCAACTACCCCTACGCAGGCGGCATGCTGGGGGATGCGTCCCGCGCCATCACGCCATATTTCATGAGCTTGGGCCTCACGCAGAAGCTGGTGGAACCGACCACGCTGACCGACCGCATGGGCTACTGCTTCCCGGTGCCGTACGCGCTGTCGGACTACAACTACATGAAGGCGTTCAACTACCTGAGCTCGTTGATCAAGACCAAGGCCAAGTCGTCCGCCACGGTGCAGGATTTGCTGTACATCGGTGGCTCGGTTGATGCCAGCGGCAACGTCACGCTGGACCCGGTCGAGGCGATTTCCGGCGTGGACGACACCGCCAGCCAAACCGGCGACTGGGCGGTGCGTGTCACGGCGACCAATGGTCGCGTGTACACCTACCCGATCGAGCTTAAGGTGCTTTCGCACTCGTCAGACCGGCAGTTCGGCATTGCCATCCCAACGCCGGGGCCGCTGGTTTCGGTGGAAGTCGTCAACGCGCAAAAACAGGTGACCAAGCGCCTGGCGACGACCTTGGCCAAGTCGGCCAATGCGCAAAGCGCCAGCGTGCAGTGGCGTGAGACGGGCGGCAAACTCGTCGCCACGTGGGACGTGCAGGCCTTCCGCTATGTGACCGTGAAGTGGGTCAAGAATGGCAAGGTGGTCACGCTGACCAACCCGCGCGAGGGCGGCAGCCTGACGGTCAGCACCCAAACGCTGGAGCCGGGTGGGGCGTTTGAGTTCAGCCTGTCCGACGGCGTGAACAGCACGCGCGTTCGCTACAACCGCTGACGTTTTTCGTTGTACGCGGCGGGCGGCGCGTGGGCGCCCGCCTGCCCAGGCGCGCGGGCGCACGCGCGGCCACACACGCATTGGCCATGCCTTCCGCGCGATCTGCGCCAGGCGCCTTGGTGCCGCGCTGGGTGAGCTGAGGGTCAGGCCGAACAATTGGCACCACGCGCACCAACGCGCCCAAGCGCCGGAAACCAGCGATGCCACTGGCGACGCCACGCCAACGCCTTCGCCGTAGCAGCTAAATCACTACAAATAACATAGCTGCTGCCGGCCATGCCGCTTGCGTTGGCGCATGTTTTGGCATGAACCTCACCGCCGCGCCCCGGCCCGCGGCGGCACGGCGGGGCCCCCTTGCACGACGGGCCCGACTGTTGCCCCAGGGCGACAGGCATTGCACGCCGCTCAGGCAACCCGCGTCCCGCCGGTGACAAGCCGCAGCCTTGCCTCGACAGGGTGTGGCGCTAGCATGTCTGCACAAATACGACAGGAGACAACGCCATGCGCCCGCACTACAAGTTCTGGCCTGCCCGCATGCCCCATGCGATCGCGCCGCCCGCCACCAGCCTGTGGCACAACCTGGCCGTCAGCGCGCTCCGCTACCCCGACAAAGCGGCCATCGTCTTCTTTGGCCGCGTGCTGACGTACGCCCAATTGAAAGACGCGGCGGAGCGCCTGGCCGCACGGCTGAAGGCGCTGGGCGTGGCCAAGGGCGACCGCGTGGTGGTGGATATGCAGAACACGCCGCAGCTGGTGATCGCTCATTTCGCCATCTTCCGCGCCGAGGCCGTCGTGGTGCCCGTCAACCCGATGAACCGGGCCGAAGAGCTCAAGCACTACATCACCGACCCGGGCGCCCGCGTGGCCATCACCACGGCCGACCTGGCGGGTGAGCTGGCCGCCGCCAGCAACGCCTTGCCCGCCGGGCAGGGGTTGGAGCACCTCGTGGTCACCCGCTACGCCGACGCATTCGACGCCGAGGTGGCGGGCCCCGACGCGCCGCCCGAGGCCTGGCGCGGCTGGCTGCTGGCCGAGCACCCGCTGCCCACGCTGACCGGCGGCCAGGTTCACACCTGGCAGTCCGCGCTGGCCGAAGCGCCGCTGCAGGGCGAACTCAACGCCGATCCGCAAGACCTGTGCGTTCTGCCCTACACCAGCGGCACCACCGGGCTGCCCAAGGGGTGCATGCACACGCACGCCAGCATCATGCACAACGCCGTGGCCTGCGGCCTGTGGGGCAGCGCCACGTCTGAAACGGTGGCGCTGGTGGTGGTGCCCATGTTCCACATCACCGGCATGGTGGCGGTGCTGCACGCGGGCATTTTTTGCGGCGCCACGATGGTGGTGATGCCGCGCTGGGACCGCGAGCTGGCCGGGCGCCTCATCTCGCGCTGGAAGGTGACCAGCTTCACCAACATCCCCACCATGATCATCGACCTGCTGGCCAGCCCCAACTTCGCCAGCTTCGACTTGTCCAGCCTGAAGGCCATCAGCGGTGGCGGCGCCGCCATGCCGCAGGCGGTGGCCCAGCGCCTGCTGGAAGCCTACGGCCTGCGCTACGCCGAGGGCTACGGCCTGACCGAGACCGCCGCGCCATCGCACCAGAACCCCATCGACCACAGCAAGCAGCAGTGCCTGGGCATTCCGTTTTTCAGCACCGACTCGCGCATTGTTGACCCCGACACCCTGGCCGAGCTGCCGCAAGGCGAGCAGGGCGAGATCGTGATCAGCGGGCCGCAGGTCTTTCAGGGCTACTGGAAGCGCCCCGACGCCACCGCCGACGCGTTTTTTGAGCTGGATGGCAAGCGCTTCTTCCGCTCAGGCGATCTGGGGCGGATGGACGAGGACGGCTATTTCTTCATCACCGACCGCCTTAAGCGGATGATCAACGCCAGCGGCCACAAGGTCTGGCCGGCGGAGGTCGAATCGCTCATGTTCCGCCACCCGGCGATCCAGGAGGCCTGCGTCATCGGCACCAAAGATGACTACCGAGGCGAATCGGTCAAGGCCGTGGTGGTGCTGCGCCCCAGCCACCGCGACCTGGTGACCGAGCAGGACATCATCGACTGGTGCCGCGAGAACATGGCCGTCTACAAGGCGCCGCGCGTGGTGCAGTTTGTCGAAGCGCTGCCCAAGAGCGGCACCGGCAAGGTGATGTGGCGCCAACTGCAAGAGGCGGAAAAAGCCCCTCGCGCGGCACCCATCGACTGAGGGCGTGCCGCTGAAAGCTATTGAATGAATAGCTGGCCGCGCTGGCGCCTAGGGCGCTGGCGGCCAAAAAGGCTATGCACTGTGCGGCTGCGCCGCCGGCTCAGTCTTTGCGTGGCTTCTCGTTGACCTTGCGGATGAAGAAGCGCACGTACCAGACGGCCATGAAGATCATGAAGGCGATGCCCGCAATGCTCATCAGGCCGTAGTCGGTGCCAAACAGGTCTTGCCAAAGCTTCATGGCGTTCTCCTCTTCTCTCTGTGATGGATACAGAAGAGTCTGGCAAGAACGTGCGCCGCCGGTCTTGATGCGGCGCAAGCCTGCACCGCAGAAGGCCCACTGAAAGCATGGGCTTTGAGAAGGATCAAGCGTCCGGTGCAACGGACGGCGGCGCGGCGCGCGGCGCCGATGCGCTCGCCTGGGGCGCCAAGGGCATGGCGACGGCGGATGCGCACGGTGGCGTGGGGGCAGAAGCAAGGGCAGATGCAGAGTCAGATGCCGCCGCTGAAGTCGCGCCAGTTGCCTCACCCGGCCGGTGCGTGCCCAGGTACTGCCCGGCGGTGACGCCCATCGACACGTAGATGCTGGTCACGCCCTCGATCCCCACCTGTGCGGGCACCACCCAATGCGCCGGCACGAACAGCAGCCCGCCGCCCACCGGCACCGGCGCCGTGGGCACCAGCACACCGTGAAAGGGCTGGCCGCCCATGTCGACCGGCTCGGGCGTGGTCAGCAGGCCCAGCACCACCGTGGTGGCGGGCACTTCGCCAGCCGCGGGCGGGCCGCCGAAGTAAAGCCACACCGGGCTCATCGACTTTTGGCCTTCTTCCTTCGACTTGCCCAGCAGCCCCACCAGGCGCTGCACCACGTCGTACACGGTGCGAACGATCGGAATGCGTTGAATCAGCGATTCGAACAGGCTGTGAAAGCCGCGCTGCAGCCCCGTTTGCACCACCAGGCCCAGCGCGTACACCAGCGCCAGCACCACCAGCAGCCCGGCGAAGTAGCTGGTGGCCGTCGCGCCGCCGCCCACGCCCAGGCCGATGCGCGTCAGCAGGCTGCCGAACAGGCTGGTCGGGCCCAGCCATTCGGCGGCCAGCCGCGTGGCCCAGATCAAGAGCACCAGCGTGGCCGCCAGCGGCAACAGCGCCAGCAGGCCCGTCAGCAGCGGGCGCAGGGGGTGAAAGCGGGGGCGCGAATTCATGGTGGCGGCATTGTGCCCGCGCGTTCAGGGTGCCCGGTGGGGGCAGGGCGCTGGCCGTTAGCCTTTGGCGCCTGGCGCGGTCAGGTAGATGCGGTCGGACCAGGTGGCCAGCCACTGCGGCCGAAAGGCGACGGCCACTGCGGCGAACATGCCGGTCAAGAAGCCGTCGCCCCAGGCGATCAGCCAGCGCGCCACCAGCGCCAGGTCGGGCGGCACCTCCATCGCCAGCGTCTGGCCCGTCCATTGCGCCAGCGCGCCGGTGACGAACATGCACGCCACCGTACCCAGAAAGGCGCGCCCGAGGATGTAGACAAACAGGTTGTGCGGCAGCCAGCGGCGCAGCGCCATGCCGATGCCAAAAGACAGCGTGGCCGGCACGATGCCCAGCCACACCGTCAGGTTCAGCTGCTGCTCCCACGTGATGGGCGCCAGCCAGCCCGCGATCAGCCCGGCCACGCACAGCGCGGGCACCGCCAGCGGCCAGCCCAGCGCGAGCGTCACCATGCACGCGCCCGACAGCTGCAGGTGGATGGGCATCTTGTGCAGCCAGGGCAGCGCCCACAGCCAGGGCACGATCACCAGCGTGGCCAGCAGCGGCGACACCAGGCCCGAATTGGCCAGCAGGCGCCACGGCCGAAAAGCCAGCGCTGCCAGCAGGGCGGTGATCGCAAAAGCGAGTGTCAGCAGTTCCATGAACGGTCAGAAGAGGGGGCAACGCCCGCCGCCGATGCGGGTCGGCGGCCGTGCCACAGCCCGATTTTGCGCCGCCGCTGGCTTGGTGGCTTGTGTGCGGTCATGCCCGGCGCGCGCAATGCCATCTCAGGCGCCAGGGCGTCGGCGGGCCTGCGCCCCTCGCCGCGGCGCCACGCCGTATCCTTTGCACGCCGCAGCGCCCCCTTCTGGGCGGCGGCCGCGCCCATGTTTGCACCGCCCTTTGCCACCCCCGCCACCTACCTTGACGCCCTGCACGGCCAAGGCTTTGCGCTGCTGAACGCCGAAGCCGTTCGGCAATTGAGCGGTGCGGGCCTGGACGAATTCATCGCGCTGGGCGGTGAATGGGCCGACCTGCCGCCCGACGAGTACCTGCGCGACGGTGGCCGCTACCGCAGGCGCCGCCACGCCAGCGCGGTGGTGACCGAGCAAGGCGTGGCCCTGCAGCCCGCGCGGGCGCACTGGCAGCCGCTGGACTACAACGCGCTGCACGGCGGCATCGAGCGCTGGTTTGCGCCGATGACCGAATCCGCGCTGGCCTCGTCCGCCTTGTCGGCGCTGCTGCGGTGGCTGGCGCAGGTGGCCAATGCGCTGCACGGCGCGCAGGCCTGGTTCACCGAAGTGCACGCCTTTCGCATTGACACCACGGGCGGCATCGGCCGGCCCACGCCCGAGGGCGCGCACCGCGATGGGGTGGATCTGGTGGCCGTCTTTCTGGTGGAACGCCACGCCGTCAAGGGCGGCGAGACGCGCGTGTTCGCGCTGGACGGCCCCAGCGGCCAGCGCTTCACGCTGACCGAGCCGTGGTCGGTGCTGCTGATGGACGACGCCCGCGTGATCCACGAAACCACGCCCGTGCAGCCGGTCGGCGCGGCGGCGCCCGGCCACCGCGACACGCTGGTCATCACCTTGCGGCAAGGCGGCTTTCTGGCCCCGCGCGCTTGATGGGCATCAAGGTGCGGGCGCGCGCGCGGCCTCACAATGAACCATCAACCCTCACGCACAGGAGAACGCCATGTTCAAGCACATTCTGGTCCCGGTGGATGGTTCTGAAACCTCGCTCTCGGCGGTCGACAAGGCCATTGGCCTGGCCAAGGCGTTCGACAGCGAGGTCACCGCCATCTACGTGATCGACCCGTACCCCTTCACCGGCGTGGGGGCCGACTTTGCCTACGGTCAAGACCAGTACCTGGGCGCGGCCAAGGCCGAGGCCAACGCGGCCGTCGAAGCCGTGGCCCAGCGCCTGACGGCGGCGGGGCTGAAGGCCGACACGCGCATCGTCGAGGCGCACGCCGTCTGGCGCGGCATCGCCGACGCGGCCGAGGCCGTGGGCGCCGACCTGGTGGTCATGGGCTCGCACGGCCGCCGCGGGCTTGAAAAGCTGGTGCTGGGCAGCGTGACGCAAAGCGTGTTGACGCAAACGCAGCTGGCTACGCTGGTCGTGCGCCGCAACGGCTGATCTGTTTTCAGGGTCTTTTAGGCCGCCAGCGCACGCTGCACCTGCGCTGGCAGCTATCAAAAATAGAGTAAATTGCGGGCCGCGCTGGCAGGCGCAACACCGTGACCGCGTTCGGCGCAGCGACTTGAGTTGACCGCTGGCGCCTCTTGGGGCCTCCCGGAGCCCATGTGCAATCGGTTGGCCTGCGTCGATGTGGGGCGCTTGCCTGCCCTTGGTTGGCGAGGGCCGAGCCCGCTGGCCTAAGGCGGTTCAGGGCACGGCGCCGTCGCGCGCCGAAGCCACGCGCCAGCAGCCACGCACAAGCAGCCCCGCCTGTCGTTCGCGCCCCGCGGGCAGCGCGGCGCCATGGTGCCCACCGTCCGGTGCGACCAGCCCAGCGTTCGTTACGCGACGGGCTTCTCAGCTCGCGCGCCACCGGGCACATCTGCCCACACGCCAGTCGCCCCATCTACCGGCCACGAGCCGTGCGCCTGACAGCCATCAGGCGGGGCAGGGCGCGCCGATTCGTTAGTGGGTCCACTCAAAAAAGATAGCGGCTGGCGCAATGGGCTGCTGCGCTGGCGGGCAATTTCGTACTTGCCCGTTGGGGCCGGCCAGGCTTGCGCGAATGGTGCCTTTGTGGCTCGGCCGCCACACCGGCGGCACCCACAGCCCAGGGGCCGGCGCCCAAAACCCTTGCCTTAACATGCCATCGCATTATTTCCATGGGCAATGTTTGCATAGGCAAATACAATCCGCTCCCCTACCGATTGCTGCGCTGCGATTCCTGCGCTCTTCCTCACCGCCCATGGCCGCGTCTCCATCACCTGCCCCAGCGCCGCTGGCGGCCGCCACCTTCTTCGATGGCGATCACTATCGGCCCGAAGACGGGCTGCTTTTGCTGCTGCGCCAGGCCCAGCTGGCCATCGGCCAGCGCGTGACTGAAGAGGCCGATCTGGGCATTCCCTCCACCGTGCCGCAGTGGCTGCCCCTGTACAAGGTGCAGGCCGGTCATGCCAACACGGTGGCCGAGCTGGCGCGCAAATGCAACATCGACCCGGGCGCCATGACGCGCCTGCTCGACCGGCTGGAGGCCAAGGGCCTGTGCCGCCGCGTGCGCTCCGAGCACGACCGGCGCGTGGTGCACATCGAATTGACCCCTGCGGGTGAGGAAGTGGCCCAGCGCGTGCCGCACATCCTCAGCCGCGTTTACAACGCCGTGCTGGCCGGTTTCAGCGCCGACGAATGGCAGCAGCTGCAGGACTTTCTGCGCCGCGTGCGCGCCAACGCCGAATCGGCATCCACCCACTCTCGCGAGGAATCCGCGTGAACCACCTTCACCGCACACGTTCCGTGGCCGCAGCGGCCATGGCTGCGCTCTGGCTGGCCGGCTGCGCCAACATGCAGGGCATCGACACCCAGGCGCAACTGCGCGACGCGCCCAGCCTGGGCCTGGCCGCCCCCAGCGAATCGCTGACCCCCGCGCCCGACTGGTGGGCCGCGCTGGGCGACGCGCAGCTCAACCGCCTGGTGGCCGATGCGCTGGCCGGCAACCCGAACCTGCGCGTGGCCGCTTCCCGCGTGGGCAAAGCGCGCGCCGCGCAGGCGATTGCCGAGGCGGCCTATGCGCCGCAGGTGACCGGCGCGGTCGACTTGAACCGCCAGAGCTTTTCCAGCAACTACATCTACCCGCCGCCGCTGGGCGGCTCCACCCAGACGTTGGGCAACCTGCAGATCAACGGCGGGTGGGAGCTGGACTTTTTCGGCAAGCACGAAGGCGGGCTGAATTCCGCCATCGGCCAGCTGCACGCGGCCGAGGCCGAGGCCGATGCCGCCCGCATCCTGCTGGCCACCAACGTGGTGCGCGGGTACATCAAATGGGCGCTGGCGAACGACCAATACGTAGTGTCTGAGCGCGCCTTGAACCAGCGCCAGGAAATGCTCAAGCTGGTGCAAGACCGCGTGCGCGCGGGCCTGGACAACCAGCTGGAAGTGCGCCAGAACGAAACCACCCGCGCCGATTCGCGCACGCAGATGGCGGCGCTGCAACAGCAGCAAGACGCTGCGCGCAACGCGCTGGCCGCGCTGCTGGGTCAGCCGCGCCTGCCGGACGACATCCGCCCGCCCACGCTGGCGCAGTTCAAGACGCTGGCCGTGCCGCAGCAGATGGACGCCAACTGGCTGGCCCGCCGCGCCGACATCGTGGCTGCGCGCTGGCGCGTGGAAGCCGCCCGTGGCGAAGTGCAGGTGGCCAAGTCGCAGTTCTATCCCAACATCAACCTGGCGGCCTTCGTCGGCTTTCAAAGCCTGGGGCTGGGCAGCCTGCTCAAGGGCGACAGCTTTCAGTGGGGCGTAGGCCCGGCCATCCGCCTGCCCATCTTTGAAGCGGGCCGCCTGCGCGCCAACCTGGGCGCCAAGACGGCGGACGTGGACGCCGCCATCGAAACCTACAACGCCACCGTGATCGACGCCATGCGCGACGCGGCCGACCAATCTCAGGCGCTGCGGTCGGTGGACCGCCAGCGCACCGAGCAGGCGCAGGCCCTGCGCGCGGCCGAGGGCGCCTACGACATCGCGCAGCGCCGCTACAAGGGCGGCCTGGGCACCTACCTGAATGTGCTGGTCTCTGAAACCGCCGTGCTGGCCCAGCGCCGCACGCAGGTGGACCTGCAGGCGCGCGCGCTGGACGCGCAAGTCGGCCTGACGCAGGCCATGGGCGGCGGCTGGCAGCCATCACCCGAGCTGACGCCGCCCGTGCCCCCCGTCGCCAGCGCCGCGCGCTGATACCGCACCGCCACCCCATCCGAACCCGTTGCAGCCGCAGCCCATTCACTATGTCCAATACCGATCAAGCGCCCGCCACACCAGCGCAAGCAGCTCCTGAAAACGCAGCAAACGCCGCCCCCGTACGCTCGGGCGCCAAAAACCCCAAGCGCAAGCGCGCCCTGCTGACCCTGACCGCCGCGGTGGCGGTGTGCGGGCTCGCGTGGGGCGTGTACGACTGGCTCGTGCTGAGCCACTACGAGGACACGGACAACGCTTACGTGCAAGGCAACCTGATCCAGATCACCCCGCAAGTGGGCGGCACCGTCACCGCCATCATGGCCGACGAGACCGACCGCGTGGAGGCGGGCCAACCGCTGGTCAAGCTGGACGCGGCCGATGCCGACGTCGCCCTGGCGCAGGCCGAAGCCGCGCTGGGCCAGGCCGTGCGCCAGGTGCGCACGCTGTACGTCAACAACGCCGGGCTGGCCGCGCAAGTGCGCCTGCGCGAGGCCGATGTGGCCAAGGCCCGCGCCCAGCTCACCATGGCGCAGCAGGATTTGGGCCGCCGCCAGACGCTGGTGCCCGGCGGCGCCGTGTCGGGCGAAGAGCTGGCGCATGCACGTTCGCAGGTCGTCAGCGCGCAAAGCGCGGTGGACGCGGCGCAGGCCGCCGTGGTGGCCGCGCGTGAGCAGCTCACCAGCAACCGCGCGCTGACCGAAGGCACGCCCGTGGACCAGCACCCCAGCGTGCTGGCCGCTGCCGCCAAGGTGCGCGAGGCCTGGATCACCGCGCACCGCATGACGCTGCCCGCGCCCGTGACCGGCTACGTCAGCAAGCGCAACGTGCAGCTGGGCCAGCGCGTGGCCGCGGGCTCGCCCCTGATGGCCGTGGTGCCGCTGGAGCAGCTCTGGGTGGACGCCAACTTCAAGGAAAACCAGCTGCGCAACCTGCGCATCGGCCAGCCCGTGAAGCTGGTGGCCGACGCCTACGGCAGCAAGGTGGTGTACGACGGCAAGGTGGCGGGCCTGGGCATGGCCACCGGCGCCGCTTCGGCCCTGCTGCCGGCGCAAAACGCCACCGGCAACTGGATCAAGGTGGTGCAGCGCGTGCCGGTGCGCATCGCGCTGGAGACAGAGCAGCTCAAGGCGCACCCGCTGCGCGTGGGCCTGTCCATGGAAGCCAAGGTAGACATCGCCGACCAGAGCGGCACCGAGCTGGCCTCGGCCAGTCGCGCGGGTGACGCCGCCCGTACGCAGGTGTTCGCCCAAGCCGACCAGGGCGCCGACCAGCGCGTGCAAGCCATCATCGCGCAGAACATGGGCACGCCAGTACCCACCAACGCACCCACCAACGCACCCACCGGGGCAGCCGCAGGCGCAGAGGCCACCCCGGCGGCCAAGCGCCCCGCCAGCGCGAACGGCAGCACACCCGCCGCCGCGAACCACGCCACGCACGCCGCCACCACCCAGCACGCGGGCTGATGGCGTCGCCGCGCTGGACGCTTTTATTTTGATAGCTGCCAGCGCTGGTTGCACAAAGGCCTGAACCGGATTTCATTCCTATGAGCGCTCCGAAAGTCTTTCCGCCGCTGACCGGCAGCGCCCGTGCCCTGGGCACCCTGGCGCTGTCCACGGCCACGTTCATGAACGTGCTGGACACCTCCATCGCGAACGTGTCGCTGCCCGCCATCTCGGGCGATTTGGGCGTCAGCACCGTGCAGGGCACCTGGGTCATCACCAGCTTTGCCGTGGCCAACGCCATCTCGGTGCCGCTGACGGGCTGGCTCACCCAGCGCATCGGCCAGGTGCGCCTGTTCATCGGCAGTGTGCTGATGTTCGTGCTGGCTTCATGGCTGTGCGGCCTGGCGCCCAACATGACGATGCTGATCGCCTTCCGCGCGCTGCAGGGCTTCGTCGCCGGGCCGATGATCCCGCTGTCGCAGACGCTGCTGCTGTCCAGCTACCCACCCTCCAAGGCGGGCCTGGCCATGGCGATGTGGTCCATCACCACGCTGGTGGCGCCCATCATGGGGCCGCTGCTGGGCGGCTGGATCACCGACAACGTCAGCTGGCCGTGGATCTTCTACATCAACGTGCCCGTGGGCCTATTGTCGGCCGCCGCCACCTGGATGATCTTCCGCGACCGCGAGACGGCCACGCGCAAGCTGCCCATCGACAGCGTCGGGCTCGCGCTGCTGGTGGTGTGGGTCGGCTCGTTGCAGCTCATGCTGGACAAAGGCAAAGAGCTGGACTGGTTCCATTCGCCCCTGATCGTCGCCTTTGCGGTGACTGCCGTGGTGGGCTTTGCCTTCTTCCTGGTGTGGGAGCTGACGGACGAACACCCCGTGGTCGACCTGTCGCTGTTCAAGCGGCGCAACTTCTGGTCGGGCGCGCTGGCCACCGCCGTGGGCTACGGTGTGTTCTTCGGCAACGTGGTGCTCTTGCCGCTGTGGCTGCAGCAATTCATGGGCTACACCGCCACCCAGGCGGGCATGATCATGGCGCCGGTGGGCGTGCTGGCCATCGTGCTGTCGCCCGTGGTCGGCCTGACGGTGAACCGGTTCGACCCGCGCATCTACGCCAGCCTGTCATTCGTGGTGTTCGGCGTGGTGCTGTGGATGCGTTCGCGCTTCACCATGCAGACCGACTTCGAGACCATCATGATTCCCACGCTCATCCAGGGCGTGGCCATGGCGTGCTTCTTCATTCCGCTGGTCACCATCACCCTGTCGGGGCTGGAGCCGGCGCGCATTCCCGCAGCATCGGGCCTGTCCAACTTCACCCGCATCACCGCGGGCGCCATGGGCACCTCGATCGCCACCACGCTGTGGGAAGACCGCGCCAACATGCACCACGCGCAACTGGCCGAAGCCATCCACAACGGCAACCCGGCGGCGGTGCAAACCCTGCGGCAACTGGAAGCCGGCGGCATGAGCCACGACCAGGCGCTGGGCGTGGTGAACAACCTGGTCACGCAGCAGGCGTTCATGATTTCCACGCAGGAGATCTTCTACGGCTCGGCCATTCTGTTCATCAGCCTGATCGCGCTGGTCTGGCTGGCGCGCCGCACGCACGGCGGCGCGGGGGCGGATGCAGCAGCGGGGGCGCATTGAGCGCCGGGGTTGGCTGCCGGGTGCGGCGACTGTCAGTCGGTTGACGGCCGTTTCGCCTTGGCCCTGGCCAACGCCGCCTCGATGATGCTGCGCTTGCGGTCCAGCTCGGCGGGCGTGGCGCCGCGCACCAGTTCTGGCAGCTTGGCCAGTTTCTCTTTGGCCTTGGCTTCGAGCTTTTCAGCGTGCTCGCGCTCGCCCCGCTTGCGCCGGGCGCTCGTTAATTCATAGCGGACGCGTGCATCCTGGGCCTGGGCGGCGCTCCACGCCTGCCAGCCCGTACGCTCGCCGGTGACGTTGTCCAGCGCAATGCAATCCACGGGGCAGACGGGCAGGCACAGCTCGCAGCCCGTGCACTGCGCTTCGATGACGGTGTGCATGCGCTTGTTGCCGCCCACGATGCAATCGACGGGGCAGGCCTTGATGCACAGGGTGCAGCCAATGCACCAGTCTTCATCGATCCATGCCACATGGCGTGGGCCTTCCTCACCGTATTCGGGGTTCAGCGGCAGCGCCGGCAGGCCGGTGATGGCCGCCAACCGCTGTACGCCTTCGGCGCCGCCTGGCGGGCATTGGTTGATAGCGGCCTGGCCATCCGCAATGGCCTGGGCATAGCCCGCGCAGTCCGGGTAGCCGCAGCGGGTGCACTGCGTTTGCGGCAACGCCGCCAGCACCCGCTGGCCGAGTGGGGCGAGGGCAGAGCTGGCTGGGGCGTCGTGTGGCGTACTCATGAGACGGGTGGAATGAAAACGCCCGCGATGGCGGGCGCTGGGGTGAGTATGCAGGCGGGCCGGTCAACCCGCACTGCATGCTGGGCGCGGCTTACTCAGCCGCTCCGGCGGCGCTGGCACCGGCTTTCTTACGGCTGGGGGCGGGTGCTTTGACCGCAGCGGTCTTGACCGCCGGGCGCTTGGCCTTGGCCGCGCCGTTGGCAGGGGCCCGCTTGGCTGCTGCTGCGGGGCGTGCCGCGCCGTTGGTGGCCGCTGCGCGGCGCGCAGGCGCCTTGGCCGGTGCGGCTTTCACTGCAGCCGCCGCTTCGGCAGGGCGGGCGGCAGGGGCAGCGGCGACGGCCGCTTGCGCGGGCTTGGCAACGTGGTCAGGTGCCTGCGCAGGGGCCTTGTCTGCAGCGACTTGCTTGGACGCGGGCAATTCGCCTTCGCGCGCCGCCTTGGCGTGGAATTCGGCGATGAAGCCCTTGACTTGCGGGTACACCACGGTGCGCCAGCGGCGGCCGCTGAAGATGCCGTAATGCCCGGCCCCCTTGACTTCGAGGTGGTCGCCTTCGCGCCGCTCGATCTGCTGGCACAGCGCGTGCGCGGCGCGCGTCTGGCCAGCGCCGGAGATGTCGTCCAGCTCGCCTTCCACCGTCAGCAGCGCGGTGGTGGTGATGTCCTGCGGGCGCACGCGCTCGAGGTTGCCCTTGGGCGAACGCACGTCCCAGGTGCCATGCACCAGGTTGAAATCCTGGAACACGGTCTTGATGGTTTCCAGGTAATAGTCGGCATCCATGTCCAGCACGGCGTTGTATTCGTCGTAGAACTGGCGGTGCGTTTCGGCGCTGGACTCGTCGCCCTTGAGCAGGTCGCGGAAGTAGTCGTAGTGGCTGTTGGCGTGGCGGTCGGGGTTCATGGCCACGAAGCCCGCGTGCTGCAGAAAGCCGGGGTACACGCGCCGGCCCGCGCCGGGATAGTTCGGCGGAACGCGGTAGATCACGTTGTTTTCGAACCATTCAAAGCTGCGCTGCACCGCCAGGTCGTTCACGGCGGTGGGCGATTTGCGCGCGTCGATCGGGCCGCCCATCATGGTCATGGTGATGGGCGTTTTTTCGCCGCGCGATGCCATCAGCGACACCGCCGCCAGCACCGGCACGGTGGGTTGGCACACGCTGATGACGTGGCAGTTGCCGTATTTGCCCTGCAGGTAGCGGATGAAGTCCTGCACGTAGTTGACGTAGTCGTCCAAATGGAATTCGCCATCGGACAGCGGCACCATGCGGGCGTTCTTCCAGTCGGTGACGTAGACCTTGTGGCCCTCCAGCATGGTGCGCACGGTGTCGCGAAGCAGCGTGGCGTAGTGGCCCGACAGCGGCGCGACCACCAGCACGGGCGGCTGGCCCTTGAGCTTGGCCAGTGTGGCCGGGTCGTCGGAGAAGCGCTTGAAGCGCACCAGCGAGCAGAACGGCTTGTCCATCTCGATGCGCTCGTCAATCGCCACTTCCACGCCATCCACGTCCACCTTGCGGATGCCGAATTCCGGCTTTTCGTAATCCTTGGCGAGCCGGTAGAACAGCGAATAGGCTGCCGCCACGCGCTGGGCCATGGGGCCTCGCCCCATGGTGGAATGCGAATTGCCGAACATCTTGGATGCGGCCTCGGCCATTTCGGCGAAGGGCTCGATGAGAGAGCGCTGCGCTTCGTAGATTTGATAGAGCATAGAAAGAGATTCGGTGGGAGCGGGCGAAATGCTGCGATGCAATATAGCGCAGCTTGATTTAAAAGGCAGTGGGTTGTAACCACTAATCCGGGGCGCTGAGCGTGCGGTTTCTCCCATAGGCTGGAGCCGCGTGAGATTCTCAACCGCCGTGCACCCGGGTGACAAGCGATGGCCGGGCGAATCCCAGTCACCCAGGTGACTGCAAAAGGGCACCCACCGGCCACGGCCAACGCGCGAGCGTGCGCGCCGCCGACGCACCCGCCAATACACGCGCGCACCGAAACGCGGCAGGTATCATGCCCGCCCATGACCTCCGGCTTCTCGCTTCACGACTGGCTGCTGGGCATGGGGCGCAACCTGCTGCGCTGGCTACTGGGTTGGTGGACAGTGGTTTTCATCGGCGCAGAACTGGCCGTGCTGGCGTTTTCGCCTTCCAGCTACCGCCGCGAATCGCGCGGCGTCGTGCTGCGCCAGATCTACTACGCGGCCGGGCCGGGCCTGCCGGGCTTCATCACGCTGATGGCGTTGTTCAACGTCGTGCTGATCCGCATTCTGGTCGTGACGGCGTTCGCCTACGGGCTGACGCAGTACGCGCTGGACGCCGTGGTGCGCGTGCTGGTGCTGGAACTCATTCCTCTCATCTCCGCGCTGTACGTGGCGGTGGAATACACCATTCCCGGCGGTTCGCAGCTGTACAAGCTGCGCCGCAGCGGCGCGCTGGATGCCCTGCGCACGCACGGCGTGGACCCGCTCAGCCGCGAAGTGCTGCCGCGCGTGCTGGCGGGCATGTTCGCCGTGCTGCTGCTGGCGCTGCTCAGCGGGCTGATGTCGCTGGTGCTGGCCTACGTGGCCGTACACGGTTTCACCACGGCGGGGCTGCCTTCCTACAACCACGCCGTGGGCAACATCTTCAACCCGGTGGTGACGATGATCTTCACCATGAAGACGCTGGCGTTTGCCGTGTCGGTGGCACTCTTGCCCGTGGCCAACGCCCTGCGCGACATTCCGCGCCGGCCCTCGCGCACCAGCGTCGAACTGCAGGGGCTGGTGCAGATGTTCGTGCTGATGCTGGTGATCGAAATCGCGTCCCTGGTGGGCAACTACTATTGAGCGTGCGATGACCGACCAGAGACCCCCTCCCGCACCGCCGCCGATGGATGCGGCCAATCCGCCCGGCCTGCCCGAACCCAGCGCGCCTGGCGCAGCCCAGGCCGAGCAGCGCCTGGACGCCGCCGGCCCCGTGCCTCCTGCCAGCGGCTGGTCGCTGCGCAGCCTGGAGTTTCGCGCCGCGCTGCTGCTGATCCTGATGGCCGTGCTGCTGGGCGGCTCGGTGCTGTACCTGCTGTGGGTGCGCGGCGCGTTCGAGCAAACGCAGCAGCTGTACCTGACGGCCGACGACTCGGACGGCGTCACCGTGGGCATGGACATGACCTTTTCCGGCTTTCCGGTGGGCCGCGTCAAGCGGATCGAGCTGGCCGATCAGGGCCAGGTGCGCATCCAGGTGGATGTGCCGGTCAAGTCGGCACGGTGGCTGCGCGTGTCCAGCGTCTTCACGCTGGAGCGCGGGCTGGTTGGCGCGGCCCGGCTGCGGGCCTTCACCGGCATCCTGGACGATGCCCCCCTGCCGCCCGACGCCGAGCGCGTGGTGCTGCGCGGCGACGTGTCCGCCGAGATCCCGAAGATGGTGGCCGACGCGCGCGACGTGCTGCAAAACGTCAACCAGCTCACCGCCACCGATTCGGCGCTGTCCAGCGCGCTGGGCGAAGTGCGCACCTTCGCGCAGCGCCTGAACAGCAACAAGGGCGGGCTGATGGCCGCCGTCACCGGCAACGAGGCCGACGCCCAGCGCGTGGCCCAGCTGATCGACCACGCCAACCAGCTCGTCCAAAACCTGGACGGCGTGGTGCGCAAGGCCGACCAGCAGGTGCTGGGCAAGCAAGGCCTGGTCACCGACGCGCAAGGCGCCGTGCGCCAACTGAACGCCTTGCTGCAGGACGCGCGCCAGACCGTGGCGCAGGTGGACGCCGTGCTCAAGGAAGTGCAGGGCGTGGCCGGCAACGCCCGCGAAGCCACCACCAACCTGGGCGACCTGCGCGCCGACGTGGACGCCAGCCTGCGCAAGATCGACGCGCTCATCACCGAGCTGAACCGCAAGTGGCCCTTCGCCCCCAAGAACAAAGAGGTGACGCTGCCATGAAAGCCCTGTGGATGCGGCGCAGCGCAGGCGCACCCCCAAAGCGCTACGCTATCGTGTTGATAGCTGCTGGCGCCCTGTCAGCCTGCGCCAGCGGCCCGAAAGTGCCTGATTGGAAGATCCAGTCCATCGGCCACGTCGAGCGGTTCACCGCGGCCTACTTGAAAGGCGACAGCCGCGTTGAGGCGCGCGAATTCGACTTGGCACGCGCCGAGACTACCCGCACCGGCCGGCCCGATCTGGTCGCGCGCATCGAGCTGAACCGCTGCGCCGCGCACGTCGCCAGCCTGGATTTCGACCCCTGCACCGGCTTTGAAGCGCTGCGCAGCGACGCCGCCGCGCCCGAGCGCGCCTACGCCGACTACCTGGCCGGGCAACCCGTTGACGCGGCCCAGGCCGCGTTGCTGCCCGAGCACCACCGCGCTGTGGCCGCAGGCACGGCAGGCGCGGCGCTGCCACCGGACGACGACCCCTTCGGCCGCCTGATCGCCGCAGCGGTACTGATGCGGCGCAGCCAGGCCACGCCAGAGGTGGTGGCGCAGGCGGTGGATACGGCGTCTGAACAAGGCTGGCGCCGGCCCTTGCTGGCGTGGCTGGGCGTGCAGGCGCGGCTGGCCGAGGCGCGCGGCGATGCGCCGGAGGGCGCGCGGATCAAGCGGCGGATGGATTTGGTGCAGCCAGCGGCTGGGCGTTGAGCGATTGGCCCTTTGCCCTTTGCCGGCGCGTGGTTTGCTGTGCCAAGGTTGCGTGAGGGCTTGGGGCAAGCTGGCCAGGGTTCAAGCGGCTAGGGCTGATCACTTTTTGCTTGCTTGGTTTATGGTCAGATTGGGGTTTGGCGCTTGTTTGGCCTGCGCTGGCAGCTATCTTTTTTGATATTCGCTTGGGTTGCTGAGGGCAGAGGCCGGGTCTCGGCCCGGCGGCCGACCTGCTTTCTTTTGCTTCGCCAAAAGAAAGTAGGCAAAGAAAAGGCGACCCTGCTGGCTGCGACCCCTTCGCTGCGCTTCGGGGCAACCTGGGTCGGGGCGCTGGCGGGGTGGGCCGCAGAACTCACTTCGCTGCTGCGCAGCTTCGTTCGGACAACTGCGGCCAGCTAGAGCACGAAGCTCGTGCATCCTTCGGTGCACGAGCCACCCCACCAGCACCCCGCCCCAGGCGCATCCAGAAGGGTGTAGGGAACCATACGGGCCATCGCTTCGCTCGGCCCTGGGTTTGGGGTGCCACGGGACGCAACTGATCGCTGAACGCGATGTGACCTGGCCCGGCTTGAAACTAACCGCACCGAACTGAACCTGCCCAAACCCTGGTGCTGGACTTCAGAGTCCCAGAAGGAGAAGCGCAGGTGGGGAGAGCCAAGATGGAAGGCGGCCGCAGTAGCAGGTAACTGCTTGGACGCCACCCGCAAACCCCTGCACCCAGGCCGAGCGCAGCGATGGCCCGTATCGGGCTTCGATCCCCTCTGGACGTGCCGAGAAGCGCAGGGCGTGGGGCGGGCTGAGGGCAGCGCAGCATGCCCTCAGCTTCGTGCTCTAGCTTGCTGCGGTTGTTCGAACGGCGCTGCGCAGCAGCAAAGTGAGTTCCGCAGCGCCGCCCCATGACCGAGCATCGCAGGTTGCCCCGTAGCGAAGCGCAGGGGACACGGCAAGTGGGGTCGCCTTTTCTTTGCCTACTTTCTTTTGGCGAAGCAAAAGAAAGCAGGTCGGCCGCCGGGCCGAGACCCGGCCTCTGCCCTCAGCAACCCAAGCAAACATCAAAAAAGATAGCTGCCAGCGCAGACAAGGTCAGCGCCAGCCGCCAAAAGGGTCCTAGAAAAGCAAGAGCGCAAACGTCAACCGAACCGCCAAAGCCCAATCACTGATCCACAAACGCCCGCTCAACCACATAGTCGCCCGGCGTCGTGGTGTTGCCTTCGTTGAAGCCGCGCTTTTCCAGCACTTCCTTGATCGACTTCAGCATCTGCGGGCTGCCGCACAGCATCACGCGGTCGGTCGTGGGGTTCAGCTCTGGCAGGCCCAGGTCGCGCGCCATCTGGCCGCTTTCGATCAGGTCCGGAATGCGGCCCTGCGTGCGGAAGGGCTCGCGCGTCACGGTGGGGTAGTACTTGAGCTGCTGGCGCACCATTTCGCCCAGAAACTCGTGCTGGGGCAGTTGCTCGGTGATGTAGTCGTGGTAAGCCAGCTCGCCGACCAGACGGCAGCCGTGCACCAGGATGACCTCTTCAAACTTCTCGTAGGTATCCGGGTCGCGGATGATGCTCATGAACGGCGCCAGGCCCGTGCCGGTGCCGAACATGTACAGGCGCTTGCCGGGCAGCAGGTAGTCGATCAGCAAGGTGCCCGTGGGCTTGTGGCCGACGATGACGCTGTCGCCGGGCTGGATGTGCTGCAGGCGGCTGGTCAGTGGGCCGTCGGGCACCTTGATGCTGAGGAATTCCAGCGTTTCCTCGTAATTGGGGCTGACGATGGAATAGGCGCGCAGCAGCGGTTTGTCGTTCACGCGCAGGCCGATCATGGTGAAGTGGCCGTTGGAGAAGCGCAAGCTGGTCGAGCGCGTGGTGGTGAACGAAAACAGGCGATCCGTCCAGTGGTGAACGGTCAGGACTTTTTCTTCGTCGAATGCGGCCATGGGGCAGGTCGGCCCGCGCAGGGCGGGGTTTGTGAGTCAGGTGGAGCCCGGTATTGTCGCACTGCAACATATTCGCATTGGCGCTATGAATATGCCCAGTTGGCATATGCGCAGGCCGCCGAAATCGCCGCTGAGCGGGCTGGGCGTGGCGACTTCAGTCGAGCAGGCTGGCGTCCCACGCGTGCACGCGCTGGCGCTGCTCGCCTAGCCCGTCGATGCCCAGGTGCAGGGTGTCGCCCGGTTTCAGGAACACCGGCGGCTTCCGGCCGAGGCCCACGCCGGGCGGGGTGCCGGTGGAAATCAGATCGCCCGGCTGCAGCGTGACGAAGCGGCTGACGTAGG
Source organism: Ottowia oryzae (assembly GCF_003008535.1). Lineage (NCBI taxonomy): Bacteria > Pseudomonadati > Pseudomonadota > Betaproteobacteria > Burkholderiales > Comamonadaceae > Ottowia > Ottowia oryzae. The sequence continues at coordinate 3,126,590 of NZ_CP027666.1, read as the reverse complement.
CGATCAGCTCGGCCACGCCGAAGATCATCGTTCGCGTGCTGCCGGTTTGATAGCGCTTGCCGTTCACGTCCAGCCACAGCGACAGGTTGTGCACGTCGGGCACCTCGTCGGGGGTGACCAGCCAGGGGCCCACCGGGCCAAAAGTGTCGCAGCCCTTGCCCTTGTCCCAGGTGCCGCCGCGCTCCATCTGGTATTCGCGCTCCGACACGTCGTTGACGACGCAGTAGCCGGCCACGTGCTGCAGCGCCTCTGCCGGCTCAACGTAGCGGGCCTTGCTGCCGACGACGATGCCCAGCTCCACTTCCCAATCGGTCTTTTGCGAGCCTTGCGGCAGCACGATGGGGTCGTTGGGGCCGGTTGCGGCGCACCACTTGTTGAACAGGATCGGCTCTTGTGGCACGGGCGATCCGGTTTCGGCCGCGTGGTCGCGGTAGTTCAGGCCGATGCAGATGAACTTGCCGGTGTGCCGCCACGGCGTGCCGATGCGGCCCAGCGCCGTAGGCGCCACCTCGGGCAGGGCGCTGGTGTCCAGCGCGCGCAGTGCCTGCAAGCCCGCGGGCGTGAGCGTGTCGGCGGTGATGTCGCTGATCACCGCCGAAAGATCGCGCGCGCGGCCTTGGGCGTCCATCAGGGCGGGCTTTTCATGGCCGCGTGGGCCGTAGCGAAACAGTTTCATGGGCGTGGCGTCCTTGGCGCGATGGGGCTGGCGTGAATGCGGTTTGGTGCGTGCGGTGGCAGGCGTGCCTTCAAGCGATTGGGGCATGGCCTGCCATGGGCGCTTCGCCGGCTGCGCGACGCAGGGCGGTCACGCCGCGCCCTCGACCAGCAGGCGCACGCGCCGCACGCCTTGCCATTCGTCGGTTTCCAGGCGAAACGCCAAGTGCGCGCGGGCGGGCAATGGCTCGGTGTGGCCAAACCAGATGCCGTCTACCGGCTGGCCTTGGTGGCGCAGCTTCAGCGCCAGGTGTTTTTCGCCCACCAGGCGCTGGCTGAGCACCTCTACCTCTTCGCTGAACACCGGCGGCGCAAAGCCCTGGCCCCAGACGGCCTGGTGCAGCGTGTCGACCACGTCGGCGCGCCGGTATTCGGGCGGCAGCGGGCCGTCGGTTTCGATCCGGCGCGTCAGCGTCGCTTCGTCCAGCCATTCGGCGGCGACTTGCTGTAGCGCCGCGTCGAAGGTTTCAAAGTGATCTTCGGCAATGGTGCAGCCCGCGGCCATGGCGTGGCCGCCGAATTTCAGCAGCACGCCGGGGTGGCGCTTGGCGACCAGGTCCAGGGCGTCGCGCAGGTGAAAGCCGGGGATGGATCGGCCAGAGCCTTTCAGCTCGTGCTCATGCCCCGGCGCGGCGCTGGCGGCAAAGACGAAGGTGGGGCGGTGCAGCTTGTCTTTCAGCCGCGCGGCGACGATGCCGACCACGCCTTCGTGAAAATCGGGGTCAAACACGGCCAGCGCGCTGGGCGCGGCTTCGGCCTCGTCCCACAGGCCTTCGGCGATGTGCATGGCCTGCTCGCGCATGCCGCCTTCGATTTCGCGGCGCTCGCGGTTGATGGCGTCCAACTGGCGGGCCAGTTCGTCGGCGCGCGCAGGGTCGTCGGTGCGCAGCAGCTCGATGCCCAGCGTCATGTCGGCCAGGCGCCCGGCGGCGTTGATGCGTGGGCCCAGTGCAAAGCCAAAATCGAACGTGGTGGCCTTGGGATAAGCGCGGGCAGCTACCGAAAACAGAGCAATCATGCCTGCGGGCAGCTGCCCCGCACGGATGCGCCGCAGGCCCTGCGCGACCAGGCGGCGGTTGTTGGCGTCCAGCTTGACCACGTCGGCCACGGTGCCCAGCGCGACCAGCGGCAGCAGCACGTCCAGCTTGGGCTGCTGAGCGTTGCCCCAGGCCCCGCGCGCGCGCAGCTCGGCCCGCAGCGCCATCAGCACGTAGAACATCACGCCCACGCCGGCCAGCGATTTGCTTTCAAAGCCGCAGCCGGGTTGATTGGGGTTGACGATGACGTCGGCGGCGGGCAATTGGTCGCCGGGCAAGTGGTGGTCGGTCACCAGCACCTTCAGGCCCAGCTCGCGCGCGCGCGCCACGCCGGCCACGCTGGCGATCCCGTTGTCCACCGTCACCAGCACTTGCGCGCCGGTGGCGGCCACGCGCTCGGCGATGGGCGGGGTGAGGCCGTAGCCGTCCACCACGCGGTCGGGCACCAGGTAGTGCACGTCGGTAGCGCCCAGCAGCTGCAGGCCGCGCAAGCCCACAGCGCAGGCGGTGGCGCCGTCGCAGTCGTAGTCGGCCACGATGCAGATGCGCTGGCCGGCGGCCACGGCGTCGGCCAGCAGGCGGGCGGCGTCGCTGGCGCCCAGCAGGCCGGACGGCGGCAAAAGGCGCGCCAGACCATCGTCCAGATCGTCTTGCGTGGCCACACCGCGCGCGGCGTACAGGCGCGCCAGCAGCGGGTGCACGCCCGCTTGTTCCAGCGCCCACGCGGCGCGGGGCGGTACGCTTCTTACTTCAATTTTCATAGCTGCTTGCGCAAGTCCTGTAAGGACGGGCGGCCGAAAAGGCTTGAAATGCGCCCCCACAGCCCGCCGGATGGCGCGGCCAGGGTGATGGCGCGGTGCGGGCCGCCCAGAGTGAGGTGCACCGGCTGGCCGCCGCGCAGGCTGGCCAGCAGCTCGGCCGCCTCGTTTTGGTCAATCGCTCGCCACGCGGCGGTGTGGGCGGCCGCGTCGACCGGCGCGTCGCCCTGCGTCAGCTGCGGCGCCACGCGCACGCCGGGCGTGGGTGGCACAGGCGCATCCAGCGCGCCGGCGCCGTGCACCCAGACGGAATTGATGGGCCAGCGCCGGGCGGCTTCGCGAGCCTGGCTGATGGGGTGGGTGGCCAGCACCATTTCCAGCTCGCTCAGCACGCGGGCCAGCAGGCGCTGCTGCTCGGGCTGGTCGGCGCGCAGCAGCTCGTTGCGCGTCAGCCGGCGGCCGGCGGCGCAGTCGGGCGCGGGGGTGTACAGGTGGCGCAGCAGCTCGCCCTGGGCCAGCCAGCGGTCGGGCGCGACGGCGTGCACGGTGATGCCGTCTTCAGCCAGCAGCGGCGCGCAGGCGGCCAGCAGCTGCCGGGATTCGTCGTCACTCAGCTGCAGCTGGTCCAGGGCGATCAACTGCACGTCGTCCATGCCCATTTGCAGGTGCGCCGGGCGCAGCCAGGCGCAGGGCGTGCCGATGGTGCCGGTCTCCAGCGCGGCCCAGGCGTGGCGGCCCGGCTGGCCGGGCAGGCCGCGCGCGCGGGCCAGCGCCAGGGCGATGGGCGATTCGGGGCTTTCCTCATCGCAGTGGAGGGTGTCGGCCGGGCGCAGGCGCGCCAGCAGCGCCTGAAGGTTCGGCAAGGGCGGTTCGGGTGGCTGGGCACCGTGGGTCGCGCCAGCCGCATCGGCGCCGGGCAGCAGGGCGGCGCCTGGAATCAGCAGATGGCGCAGTGCGGGCTGGCGGCCATCGGCGGGGGCGGCGGTAGAGGCTGCAGTGGGTTGGGAAGACATCAGGGCTGTATTGTCCGGGATGCCACAATGTTGGCCTTCGCCCGCACGGGCGGCTTTCGCGTTTTTCGCCCCCTGATGCCCTCATCCGCTGGCCTACCTTATGAAGCGCGCCTTGGCTGGCGCTACACGCGCGCAGGCCGTGCCACGCGGCGCAACGGCTTCATTTCTTTCATATCTGCGTCGTCCATGCTGGGCATTGCGCTGGGCGTGGCCGCGTTGATCGTGGTGCTGAGCGTGATGAACGGCTTTCGCAAAGACGTCACGGGCCGCATGCTCAGCGTGATCGCGCACGTGGAAGTCTTTTCGCCCGACGGCGGCCCCTTGCCCGACCCGCAGCGCACGCTGAGCGAGGTGCGCGCCAACCCCGAGGTGGTGGGCGCCGCCCCCTTCATCGGCGCGCAAGGGCTGGTGGCGCGCGGCGAAACCATGCAGGGCGCTATCGTTCGCGGCATTGATCCGGCGCTGGAGCCCAACGTCACCGACGTGGCCGCGCAGCTGAAAGACACGGCGCTGGCCAAGCTGGTGCCGGGGCAGTTCGGCATCTTGCTGGGCAGCGACCTGGCGCGCAAGCTGGGCGTGGCAGAGGGCGACCAGGTCACGCTGATCGCGCCCAGCGGCCAGGTGACCCCCGCGGGCGTGGTGCCGCGCCTCAAGCAGATGACGGTGGTGGGCACCTTCAGCAGCGGCCACTACGAATACGACTCGGCCCTGGCCATGCTGCACATCCAGGACGCCGAACGCATCTTCCGCCTGGACGGGCCGACCGGCATCCGCCTGAAGCTGCGCGATCTGAACAAGGCGCGCGAGGTCACGGACCAGCTGGCCCAAACGCTGAGCGGCCAGCTGATGCTGCTGGACTGGACGCGCCAGAACCGCACCTGGTTTGCCGCCGTGCAGCTGGAGAAACGCATGATGTTCATCATCCTCACGCTGATCGTGGCGGTGGCCGCGTTCAACCTGGTCAGCACGCTGGTGATGACGGTGCAGGACAAGCGCGCCGACATCGCCATCCTGCGCACGCTGGGCGCCAGCCCCGCCAGCATCATGAAGATCTTCATGGTGCAGGGCGCGCTGGTGGGCGTGATCGGCACGCTGGGCGGGCTGGCGCTGGGCCTGCTGATCGCCTGCAACATCGACGTGATCGTGCCGTTTCTGGAGCGGCTGTTTCACGCCAGCTTCTTGCCCAAAGAGGTGTACCTGATCAACAAAATGCCCAGCGACCCGCAGGCTGGCGACATCGTGCCCATCGCGGTGATATCGCTGGTGCTGTCCTTCGTGGCCACGCTGTACCCCAGCTGGCGCGCCAGCCGCGTCAACCCCGCCGAGGCGCTGCGCTATGAGTGACGTGCCCCCACGCTCCGCTGCTTCGCATGCTGCGCTGCCCCCCGAGGGGGACACCGCCAGCTTGGGGCGGCCCGGCGCTGGCGAGTCGCCCCCACGCTCCGCTGCTTCGCATGCTGCGCTGTCCTCCGAGGGGGCTGCAGCCGACTTGGGGCGGCCCGGCGCTGGCGGGGCCAATCTTGAAAATGCTATGAATCCGATAGCTGGCAGCGCAGGTGCCACCAGCGCCAACGTCGTTTTAGACGCTAAAGGCCTGACCAAACGCTTTCAGGAAGGCCCGCTGGACGTGACCGTGCTGCACGGGCTGGATCTGCAGGTGCGCGTGGGCGAAACCGTGGCCATCGTCGGCCAATCCGGCTCTGGCAAGAGCACGCTGCTGCACCTGCTCGGCGGGCTGGACAGCCCCAGCACCGGCAGCGTGTGCCTGCTGGGGAAAGACTTTGCCAGCCTGTCGCCCTCTGCACAGGGCATGCTGCGCAATCAGCACCTGGGTTTCGTGTACCAGTTTCACCACCTGCTGCCGGAATTCAGCGCGCTGGACAACGTCGCCATGCCGCTGTGGATTCGCCGCGAGGCGCGCGACCAGGCCACCCGATCGGCCGAACGCATGCTGGCACAGGTCGGCTTGAAAGAGCGCATCCACCACCGCCCAGCCGAGCTGTCGGGCGGCGAACGCCAGCGCGTGGCCATCGCCCGCGCCCTGGTCACGCAGCCCGCCTGCGTGCTGGCCGACGAGCCCACCGGCAACCTCGACCGCGCCACCGCCGACAGCGTGTTCGAGCTGATCTTGCAGCTGGCCCGCAACCACGGCACGGCCTTCGTTCTGGTCACCCACGACGAATCCCTGGCCGAGCGCTGCGGCCGCACGCTGCGGCTGGAGCGGGGGCGCCTGGCGGGGGAATGACGGGCCGCGCGTGCGGCTGCGTCGCTGGGCAAAGAGTGGAATGAAACCCGCGCTGTGAGCCCAAGCCCCTGAGCTGGCCTGCGCGGCGCAGGGTGACGCCTGGGTCGCCGCTGGCGATATCGACAAAGCGCTGGCCAGTGGCGGCACAATAAGCTGGCGGTGATGCTCGCCGCGACTGTTTGCCGACACTGTCATGCTCGAACTGCGCCCCAACTGTGAATGCTGCGACCGCGTCCTGCCGCCGGGCAGTGCCGACGCGCGTATCTGCTCGTTCGAATGCACCTTCTGCGCCGATTGCGCGCAAGCCAAGCTGGGCGGCGCTGCCCGAATTGCGGCGGCGAGCTGGTGGTGCGGCCGCGCCGGGGTGCTGACAAGCTGGCGCGCTATCCTGCGTCGACCGAGAGGGTGCTCAAGCCCCAGGGCTGCGCCGCGGTGACGTTGATGGGCCAAGCGACGGCGGCCTAGGCTTCTGCAAGGAATTTCAGGATGTCTGATCGTAGCGCGCCTTGGGCGCATTCATTCTTCAAGCTGGGCGCTGTGGCGCTGATGGCCGCGCTGGCGGCTTGCACCACGCCTACCAGCACGTCGCCCGCAGCGCCAGCGTCTTCACTGCCGGGCGCGCCCGCGCCCACGACGCCTTTCTACCCGGCGCCTTCGCAGCCTGCCAACGCGCAGCACGCGCCCGTTCTGGTGCTCGTGCCGCTGCCGCCGCTGCTGCACAAGCGCACGCAGTCGGCGCTGCGCCTGCAGCCGCAGCAAATCTGGCAGCTGACGTACGAGGGCAAGCCGGCCTTTTATCTGGTGGAGCCGTGCTGCGACCGCATGAACACCTTGCACGACGCTGCTGGCTATGCACGCTGCGCGCCCACAGGCGGCATCAGCGGCAAGGGCGACGGACGTTGCCCGGCGCCACTGCCACCCTCTGACCAGATGCGGCTGGTGTGGGAGCGCGCCCGCTGAGCGGGCCGTCGTGGCAAGCCGGCTGAAGGCGCTGCGGCCGCTTGGCAGGCGCCGCCGGTTTTTCAGCTTGGCATTAGCACTTCGCTGACTGGCCGGCGTTTGGAGTACGGCAACTTGTCTGCGTAGCCCAGGCGAAGCAGCACTGTCGGGCGTTCCGCGCCCAGCTGTAGGCTTGCGGCCATCTCCCGCGCAAGGCGAGGCACTTCGTTGGGCTGGTTAAGGTGCGCGCACGCCACGCCGAGCGCGGTGGCGGTGAGCCAGAAGCGCTGCAGCGATCGCCCCAGCGCAACCCGTTCGCGCAGCGAGTCCGAAGCGGTGGTGAACAGCGCGAGGTGCGACGCGGACTGGAACCGCTGGCTGTCGTTCTTGTTTTGCGTGGCCGCGTTGATCTGCATGGCCATGATCGGCCGAGATAGGAAGGCGGGCAAGTTCGGTGCGCCGAAAACGGCGTAGCTCAAGCCGTCCAGCGTGCTGTCCTGGTGCTTTCGGTTGAAGCGCATCCAACTCTTCAGCTCGGTTTTGAACGCTTCGTCGTGCATCTGCACGGTGTTACCCCGGTAGACGAATTCCGCAATCGCTTCGAACGCCTGGGTGTCACGCGGATAGAGGTGAAGGCCGACGCCTTCCCCCTGTGCAGTGGCCGCCAACTGAGCGACGGTGTGCTCTGAGAGCAAGCGGCCGCTATAGACCCGGCGGTTGCTTTGCCGCAAGCCAATCTGGGTTGCCAACGGGTCGGGCGAGATGCCTGGGTTGTGGGTCAGCGCCACGGTGATGATGCCGGAATCGGCCACCGTCACCTGGCTGGCATAGCCTTTCTCTGTGGCGGCAAGGCAGAGGTTTTCAACCGCACAGCCTAGCGAGACGTACAGCTCCCGGTGCTCAGGATCGACCGCAGGCAATGATCGCTTCAGGTCGGGGTGAACCTCGATGCTGTCCGTGTTGAGCTTGAAGAGCCACGGTTGGCTGTTGTGGCCTGAGGGGGCTTGCGTGGCCTGTGCCACTAGGTAGAGCCAGTCGGGTGGGGCGCTTGCGGGTTGGGTTGTCATGATGAATGCAAAAAAACTCCGTTCATCTGCCGTGGGACCCCAAGGCCCGCAGCGGCCGCCTGCAAGGCCGGGGCCGCAATTCGCCAGGTGGTCGGCCGGCTTACGGCAAACGGTTGAACCACCACATGGAAAGCCCACCGGCCAGCAGGACCAGCGCGGCGCCCAGCAATGCAAAAAGCGATGTTACTTCGGTTTCCTTTTTCTCCAGCGTCAGGCGGCTGGACAGGCTTTCGTACACCTTCTGCAAGTCTTGCGCGGTGCCGGCGTAGTAGTACTCGGCGGCGGTTTTCTGGGCGATGGCCTTCAGCGTGTCTTCGTCCAGCCGCACGCGCATCGACCAGCCTTCAAAGCCGATGGTTTCGCCGTCCACCGTGCCAATGCCCACGGTGTAGACCTTCACACCACGGTCGGCGGCCATCTTGGCGGCTTCAACAGGGTCCACGCCGGTGGTGCGTTGGCCGTCTGTCAGCATGATGATGGCGGCCGAGTTGTAGGAGCCCGGCGGCACGGGAATGAATTCGTTCTGCGTGGGTGGCGCCTGGTCCAGTGGTCGGCCCAGGGCACGCTGGCGGTCAAAGCTGAGCTGCTGCAGCTCGATGCCCGCGTTGGGGAACAGCGTGGCCAGCGAAATCACGATCGCGTTGCCCGTGGCCGTGGCGCGCTGCAGCTGAAAGCGGTCGATGGCGGTGACGAGGTCGTCCCGGTTGACCGTGGGCAGCTGCGCCACCTGGGCGGATCCGGCAAAGGCCACCACGCCCACCTTCACGTCGCGCGGCAGCGCCTTCAGGAAAGCCTTGGCTGCATTCTGCGCCGCCACCAGGCGGTTGGGCTCGACATCGGTGGCGCGCATGCTGCCGGACACGTCCATCGCCAGGATGATGGTTTGCTGGTTCGAGGGCAGCGACACCACGGCGACCGGCCGCGCGCTGGCCACGATCAGGGCCGCCAGCGCCGTCAGCATCAACAAGGGTGGCACGTGCCGGCGCCAAGCCACGCGTTGGCCCACGGCTTCCCTCACGATGGAAAGGCTGGCGTAGCGCACCGCCAGCTTCTTGCGGCGCCGCTGCAGCCCCAGGTACAGCAGCACCAGCACCGGCAAGAGCAGCAGCAGCCACAGGAATTGCGGCCACAGGAAGTGCGGCTCAGGCAGGCCTTGGGGCCAGTGCAGGAAGGCGGGCCAGGTGCGGTTCATGGTCAGCTCGCTGGAGCCCCATTGTCGCGCGATCGGGTCCGTGGGCGCAGGTGCAGGGGCATGCCCAACTGGGTATGCCCGCCGCCGGTGCGCGTGCGCTGGCGGCGCAGTTCGGCAAACCGCATGACGGCTTCGGCCAGGTCGTCTGCGGTAGACAGCTCCAGGGCGTCCACGCCCGCGCGGGCCAGCGCGCTGTGCAAGGCTTCTTCGCGCTGGGCGGCGACGGTGGCAAAGCGGTAGCGGAAGGCCGCATCGTGGGTGTCGACCAGCAGGTGTTCGCCGGTTTCGGCGTCACGCAGGGTGAGCAGGCCCAGGTCGGGCAGGTGCTGCTCTAGCAGGTCGATCAAGCGCACGGCCACTACCTCGTGGCGCTGGGCCAACTGGCCCAGGGGCTTTTCCCAGCCGGGCTCGCTGATGAAATCCGACACCACGAACACCGTCGACCGGCGGCGAATGCTGTGAACGCCTGCGCTCAACAGATCGGCCAGCCGCGTCGTGTTGCCCTGGGCCCGGTCGGCCAACGCCGTGGGGTGCAGGTTCTTCTGGATGCTGTGCAGCAGGTGCAACACATGCTGGCGGCCGGTGCGCGCGGGCACTACGCGGTCCACGCCCGCGCCGTAGAGCAGGGCGCCCACGCGGTTGCCGCGCTGCGTGAGCAGGCGCGCCAGCACCGCCACGAATCCGACAGACAGATCGCGCTTGCTTTGCGGGCCTGAGCCAAAGTCGACCGAGGGGCTCAGGTCCAGCAGGAACCAGGCGGACATCTCGCGGTCTTCGGTGTACACGCGCACGTGCGGTACCTGCAAGCGCGCGGTCACGTTCCAGTCGATGTGCCGCACGTCGTCATGCAGCTGGTACTCACGCAGATCGGCCAGATCCAGCCCGGCGCCGCGCATCAGCGTGCGGTAGTCGCCCATCAGCTGCCCGTCCAGGCGCTTGAGCACCGTCCACTCCAGCCGACGCAGCAGGCGCTCGGCTTGGCCATGCAGCGGCGCACGGGCGGCCCCGGCGCTTGGAGTTGGCGCCGTGTGCGGTTCTGGCTGGGCAGGTTGACGGCGGAACCAGGCCATGCTCAAGCCCGGCATCCGACTGCGGGGACAGGCGTTGCGACGTGGCTCGCATTGCGGTGGGGCGCGCGCAGCGCCAAGGCCGACCGTTCACCCTCGGCGCATCCAACACTGTCGCCGGATGGGCGGCGCAAACCGGCGCTGCCCGCCCCCCGAATCGCGCAGCATCGAGCGACCGGGTGGCGGCGCGGGCGGTGGCTCAGCGGGCGTCTCATCGCTACGCCGCCCGCCTTTCCGGTGCCAGCGGCTTGGGCGGGGGGGGCACCTTGGCCATGATGCGAAGCACTGCGTGATCGACCGATAGGCCTTCGGACAACGCCTCGTACGACAGCACCAGGCGATGGCGCAGCACATCAGGCACCAGGTCGCTCATGTCTTCGGGCAGCGCGTAGCTGCGCCCCCGCATCATCGCCAGCGCCTTGGCGCCCTGAATCAGCCCAATGGTGGCGCGCGGGCTGGCACCGTAGCTGACCAGCGGCGCCAGGTCTTTCAAGCCGACGTGGGCGGGTGAGCGCGTGGCCGACACCAACCTGACCGCGTACTGCATCAGTGAAGGGTCCACGTACACCTGCGCGCACTGGCGCTGCAGCGCACCCAGCTGTTCCATGGTGGCCACGGGGTTCACGTAGATGCGCGGGCCCGTCACGCGCTGGGCGATCACAAATTCCTCTTCGTCATTGGGGTAGTCCACCAGCACTTTCATCATGAAACGGTCGACCTGCGCCTCGGGCAGCGCGTAGGTGCCTTCGGTTTCGATGGGGTTCTGCGTGGCCATCACCAAGAACGGCTCAGGCACGAAATGCGTTTGCCCGGCGATGGTCACCTGCCGCTCCTGCATCACCTCCAGCAGCGCGCTTTGCACCTTGGCGGGCGCACGGTTGATTTCATCGGCCAGCAGCAGATTCGTGAACACCGGGCCCAGTGCGGTGCTGAAGTCGCCCGTTTTCTGGTTGTACAGCCGTGTGCCCATCAGGTCGGCCGGCACCAGGTCGGGCGTGAACTGAATGCGCTTGAAATCGCCCTGCAGCACGCTGGCCAGCGTCTTGACGGTGAGGGTCTTGGCCAGCCCCGGCACGCCTTCCACCAGCAGGTGTCCGCCCGCCAGCAGCGCGACCATGACGCGCTCCAGAAAACGGTCTTGCCCGACCACCACGCGCTTGACTTCATACAAGACCCGCTCCATCAGCTCGGCCGTGTCAGGGTTAAGAAGAAAACGGCTTTCGTCGTTGCTGGACATGCGCTGGCAGCTCCTAAAAAGTGAGTATCAGAAAGGCGGCTGCCCGGCTGCGGCCGCGGCGTTTTCGATGGGCACGGCAAAGCCAATGCCCAAGAACGTGCGCGCGGGCGTGGGGTTCAGGATGGCGGTGACGATGCCCACCACCTGACCGTCCAGCGTCACCAAAGGGCCGCCCGAATTGCCGGGGTTGGCGGCGGCATCGAACTGGATCAGGTTGCTCATCTGCTGGCCCCCATCGGGCGAGCGAAACCCGCGCCTTACGCCCGACACCACGCCCGAAGACACCGAAGGGCCGATGCCAAACGGAAAGCCGATCGCTACCACTTCTTCGCCCGGCCTCAGGTCGGCGGAGGAGCGCAGGGTGGCGGCCTGCAGATCGTCCGGCAGCTTCTGCGCGCGCAGCACCGCCAGGTCGTTCTCAGGCTGGATGCTGACGATGCCCGCCGGGCTTTCGGTGCCGTCGGCAAAGGCGACGGTGATGCTTTCGGCCGTCTGCACCACGTGCAGGTTGGTGAGGATGGTGCCGTCGTCGATGATGACCACGCCGCTGCCCACGCCCTTGCCCGGTTCCGCGCTGCCCCTGCGGCGCTTTTGTCCAGGGATCGTGCCCTCGACCCGTACCACCGAAGGGCCCACGGCGGCGGCGGCGCGCGCGACCTGCGACGGAAGGTGCCTCGTGGCGAGCGTGTGCATGACGGCAGCGTGGATGTCGTTCTGCGTCAGGGCGCGCGCGGGCGGCTTGCGCCAAGGCATGGCGGGCCAAAGCAGCGCGCCAGCCAGCAGTGCGATGGCAGCCCACAGCAGTGCCGGGTGGGCCAGCACGCGGCGCCAACGGTGCGCTCGTGCATTGGGCGCCTCGGGGGACGGGCAGGGGCCGGAAACAGGGGGCGCCGCCGCAGCGGCGCTTGCGCTGTCAATGTCAGGCGCGCGGTGGGAAGAGCGGCTGTAGAGCGCGGGTCGACGCATCAAGGCAACCCCCAGTGCTTGAGGCAAAACGTGGACATTCGCACAGTAGCACGCTTGCCCGGATGTTCGTCAGGCCAAAGCCCTTCGGCCAAGGTCGGGCATGATCGCGCCATGCCGGTCTGGATCGATACGCACTGCCATCTGGATGCGCCGGAGTTCGCGCCCGACGTGGACGCGGTGCGCGCCCGCGCCACCCAGGCGGGCGTGGCGCGCTGTGTGATTCCTGCGGTTGAGGTGCGCACTTTTGACGCAGCACGCTTGCTGGCCCGGCGATTCGGCGATGGCTACGCGCTGGGCATCCACCCCCTGTACGTGGGGCGGGCGGCGGACGACGCACTCAGCCAATTGGACGCAGCGCTGACCGCGCACGCGGGCGACCCGCACTTGGTGGCCGTGGGCGAGATCGGCTTGGACTACTTCGTGCCCGAGTTGACCACCGGCCCGCTGCGCGAGCGGCAAGACCGTTTCTATCGCGAGCAGCTGCGGCTGGCGCGCCAGCACGGCCTGCCGGTGATCCTGCACGTGCGCCGCTCGGTTGACCAAATCCTCAAGGGTCTGCGGCAGTTCGAGCCTCCTGGCGGAATCGCCCACGCCTTCAACGGCAGCCGCCAGCAGGCCGACATCCTGGCGGCGATGGGTTTCAAGCTGGGGTTTGGCGGCGCCACCACGTATGAACGCGCGACACGACTGCGGGCCTTGGCGGCAGAATTGCCACTGGGCACGATGGTGATGGAAACCGACGCGCCGGACATTCCGCCGCACTGGCTCTACACCACGGCCGAGGGCCGCGCCGCCGGGCAGCCCCAGGGCCGCAACGAACCGGGCGAGTTGCCCCGCATTGCGCAAACGGTGGCGGGCCTGCGCGGCATGCCGCTGGACGAGCTGGCTGCCGCGACCAGCAGCAACGCCGTGGCGGTGCTGCCACGCCTGGCGGGATTGCTGCCAGGCCATGGTGTTTCACGCCACTGAGCCGACGCACGCCGCAGCGTGCAGCGCGGCGTTGGCGTGGGCCCGGCAAGGCGCGGCCATGTCCGCAACCGCACACGGGCAAGGTCACCAGCCAGATGGCCGCCACGTGGCCTAGCAGCGCAGTGGCTGGCCGCAAGCGACCTCAGCTCAAAGGCTGTAGAAGCTGCGAACCACTTCCCACGCCTCTTGCGGTGTGTCGACGATCCTGAACAGCTCCAGGTCTTCTTCCGAGATGGTGGCGTCTTCCAGCATCGCGTCCATGTGCAGCAGGCGCGTCCAGAAGTCTCTGCCGACCAGCACCACCGGCACGCGGCGCACCTTGCGCGTTTGCACCAGGGTCAGCACTTCGAACAGCTCGTCCATGGTGCCGAACCCGCCGGGGAAGACCACCAGCGCCTGCGCGCGCATCAAGAAATGCATCTTGCGCAGGGCGAAGTAGTGGAACTTGAACGACAGCTCCGGCGTGATGTAGCGGTTGCCCGACTGCTCATGCGGCAGCGTGATGTTCAAACCCACCGAAGGCGCACCGGCTTCCTGGGCGCCGCGGTTGGCCGCTTCCATGATGCCGGGGCCGCCGCCGGTGCAGATGTACAGGCGCTCCTTGGGCGGCTGCGTCAGCCCGAATTGGGACACCAGTTGACCGAATTCGCGCGCCTGTTCGTAGTAAACCGAGGTGCGTTCAGACCGCTCGGCCAGGGCAATGGCGTGCGCGTCGCCCGACGCGCGGGCCGCCGCCAGGCGCTCGGCCGCCACCTCGCGCGAGACGAAGCGTGCGCTGCCGTAGACCACCACGGTGTGGTCGATGCCTGCGGCGGCCAGCTCCAGGTCGGGCTTGAGCAGCTCCAGCTGAAAGCGGATGCCGCGCGTTTCGCGGCGCAGCATGAATTCCGGGTCGGCGAAGGCCAGGCGGTAGGCGGCGGGGTCCAGCGGTTCGCCGCGATCGGCGTGGGCCTGCAACTCTGCCCAGGCGTCGGCCAGAGGCGATCCGGTGGCTTGTTTGAGGTTCTCAGTGGTTTCCATGGGGCGCCAGTTTAGGGGAAGGGTGGGGCCACTATCGGGTGCTGTCCTCGGCCGGTCACAGGCAGCGAAAAGGCTCCCGCAGGAGCCTTTTTCGAGCCGGATGAACCGCCGCAGCGGTCCCCCTGAGATCAGACGCGTTTCTTGTATTCGCCGGTGCGGGTGTCGATCTCGATCTTGTCGCCCTGCGCCACGAACAGCGGCACGGCCACTTCGAAGCCGGTGGAGATCTTGGAAGGCTTGAGCACCTTGCCCGAGGTGTCGCCCTTGACGGCCGGCTCGGTCCAGGTGACTTCGCGCACCACGGTGGTGGGCAGCTCGACCGAGATGGCCTTGCCGTCATAGAAGACCACTTCCACGGCCATGCCGTCTTCCAGGTAGTTCAGTGCGTCGCCCATGTTCTCGGCTTCGACTTCGTACTGGTTGAATTCACCGTCCATGAACACGTACATCGGGTCGGCGAAGTACGAGTAGGTGCACTCTTTGTGGTCCAGGATGACCTGGTCCATCTTGTCGTCGGCCTTGAACACCACTTCGGTGCCCATGTTGTTGAGCAGCGCCTTGAGCTTCATGCGCACGGTGGCTGCACCACGGCCGCCACGGGCGTATTCGGTGCGAAGGACGATCATCGGATCCTTGCCGTGCATGATGACGTTGCCGGCGCGGATTTCCTGAGCGATTTTCATGTGTAGGGGTCTTCCAGTGAGTGAAGGGAGCGTGGTGGCCGCTCGTGCACCGAAGATGTGAAGAACGCGCGGCGCGCTGCGGCAAGAGGCGAAATGCGGGGGCTGCGCTCTATGACAAAGCGGGCGGCCAAATTTCGCAAAGCCCGCAATTCTAGCCTTTTTCCTGCACGAACCCGATCAGTTGCTCGGCCAGGCTGGGCTGGGCCAACAGGCGCGCGCGGGCTGCCTGGGCGGCCGCCAGCCATGTCGCCCCATCGGCCGCGTCGGGCAAAAGCAAAGGCGGCGCGGCCTGCCCGGCAGGGTGCACGTCGTTCCAGGCGTCGTGAAAGCGCCGAAGCGAAGGCGGCGCCTGCAGCCAGTCCAGAAATGCGTGCAGCTTGGCGTGGTGGGCGTCGTCTTCGGGCTGCGGGTAGATCTGCCAGACGAAGGGGCGCCCCGCCCACAGCGCGCGCACCAGCGAATCTTCACCGCGCACGAAGTTCAAGTCGCAGGCCCACAGCAGCTCGTCGTAGGCGGTCTGTGGCAGATGCGGGAGGTATGAAATGGATAGCTGCTGGCGCTCTTGCAGCAAGCGCTGGAGGCCATTTTCTTGTGCAATCGCATGCCGCACTGCGGCTGTGGCGCGCCCGGCCGTCACCAGCAGGCGGGTGGGCTCCGGTGCGTGCGTCGAATTTGCCCACTGCATCAGCAGCGCGGGCAAAGCCGTAGGTTCGTAGCAGAACAGCGAAGCCAGTCGCTCGCCCCGCCAGTCGATGCTATGCGCGCGCAACCACGCGGCGCGGTCGAACATGCCCTGGCGCGAGGGCAGATCGGCTTCGCGCAGCAGCCCGCCCGTGCGCGGGGTAAAGCCGGGGTAGAAGAACCACTTGGTCCAGCCGGCCGCGGGCCCGCGCAGCACGGGCGAGGGCAGGGCGTGCATGCGCTCTACATACGGCTCAGCGCTCAGGTATTCTAGGTTCAGCCAGACTGGCGGTTGGGGGTCAAATCGGCCTCCAGCGCTGGTGGCGCCTGCGCCAGCAGCTATGAATTCAGGAGGAATCTCGCAGCCGAAGGCTTCTACCCAAGCCTTGGCTGGGGCCTCCGCCGTCACCGCGGCCACGGCTTGCGCATCCTGCGCCCTGGCCCAGGGCAGCACCTGCACGCCAGGCACATCGCCCTGCAGCGCGCCGGGTGCCATCCAGTGCAGCGCGGACGCATCGTCCACCCACAGCCGCACGTGCTGACCGCGCGCCACCAGGTCGCGCGCCAGGCGCCAGCACACGCCCAGATCGCCATGGTTGTCGATCACGCGGCAGAAGATGTCCCAAAGGTCAGGGTGGGTTGAAGGTGAAGGCACGTGGCGATTGTGGGCTGAATGCGCGGCGTGTAGCCAACGATGGCCTGCGCCACGCAGCCAGCAGGTCAACGCGCTTCGGGCAAAGGTACGCCCGCCAGCCGCGCTGCGATGGCCACGCCCGCGCCGCGCTCACGCCACAATAGGCGCATGTCCGATTCCCTACCGGCGCACCCCGAAGCGCTGCTGGCCCAGGTGGGCGCCTTGCCCGGCCTGCCGGGCGTTTACCGCTATTTCGACGAAGCCGGCAACGTGCTTTACGTGGGCAAGGCGCGCAACCTGAAAAAGCGCGTTTCCAGCTACTTCCAGAAGAACCACGGTGGCACGCGCATTGGCCACATGGTGCGGCGCATCGCGCGGATGGAAACGACGGTGGTGCGCTCAGAGGCCGAGGCGCTGATCCTGGAAAACAACCTGATCAAGCAGCTGGCGCCCAAGTACAACATCGTCTTTCGCGACGACAAAAGCTACCCCTACCTGAAGATCACCGGCACCGGGCACGAGCACGACAGCGCCGAAGGCCCGCCACGCCCAGCGGCCTATCCGCGCATGGCCTACTACCGCGGCGCCACCGACAAGCGGCACCGCTACTTCGGCCCCTATCCGGGTGCCTGGGCGGTCAAGGAAACCATCCAGCTGATGCAAAAGGTGTTTCACCTGCGCACCTGCGAAGACACGGTGTTTGCCAACCGCACGCGGCCCTGCCTGCTCTACCAGATCCGCCGCTGCACGGGCCCCTGCGTGCGGCTGATCAGCGAGGCGGACTACGCCGCCGACGTGGCGCACGCCGAGCAGTTTCTGCGCGGCGAAACGCAAGACCTGCTGCACCAGCTGGAGGCGCGCATGATGGCCCACGCCGACGCGCTGGAGTTTGAGCAGGCGGCCAACATCCGCAACCAGATCACGTCGCTGTCGGCGGTGCTGCACCAGCAGGCGGTCGAGGTGGCCGGGGATGCGGACGTGGACATCCTGGCCGTCAAGGTGCAGGGCGGGCGCGCCTGCGTCAACCTGGCCATGGTGCGCGGTGGGCGACACCTGGGCGACCGGGCGTACTTTCCCAGCCACGTCGAAGACGGCGCCGCCATGGCGCTGGATGAAAGCGACGAAGAGCTGCCCACGCTGGAGGCGCAGGTGCTGGACGCCTTCATCGCCCAGCACTACCTGCACGTGCCCGCGCCTCCGCAGCTGATCACCAGCGAGCCCGTGTCGCGCTCATTGCTGCAGGCGCTGGCCGACAAGGAAGAAGTGAAGATCAGCGCCACCCACGCCCCGCGCGGGCAGCGCCGCGTGTGGCTGGACATGGCGCGCCAAAACGCCGGCCTGCAACTGGCGCGGCTGCTGGCGGAAGAGGGCTCGCAACTGGCGCGCACCCGCGCGCTGGCCGACGCGCTGGGCCTGGACGTGCCCGATCTGGGCGACTTGCGCATCGAATGCTTCGACATCAGCCACACCGCGGGCGAAGCCACGCAGGCCAGCTGCGTCGTGTTTCAGGCCAACCGCATGATGAGCAGCGAATACCGCCGCTACAAGATCGAGGGCATCACCCCCGGCGACGACTACGCCGCCATGCGCCAGGTGCTCACGCGCCGGTACACCAAGATCGCCGAGGCGCTGCAGACATCCGCCGAAGGCGAGGCGCCCGGGGTGCGCATGCCCGATCTGGTGCTGGTGGATGGCGGCAAGGGCCAGGTGGCCATGGCGCGCGAGGTGTTTGCCGCGCTGGGCCTGGACTTGTCGCTGATCGTCGGCGTGGAAAAAGGCGAGGGCCGCAAGGTGGGCCTGGAAGAGCTGGTGTTTGCCGACGGGCGCGAAAAGGTCTACCTGGGCAAGGATTCGGCCGCGCTGATGCTGATCGCGCAGATCCGCGACGAGGCGCACCGCTTTGCCATCACCGGCATGCGCGCGCAGCGCGCCAAGGTGCGCGTGGGCGGCAGCCGCATTGAGGAGATTGCCGGCGTCGGCCCACGCAAGCGCGCGCGCCTGCTGCAGCGCTTTGGCGGCGTGCGCGGCGTGGAAGCGGCCAGCGTTCAGGATCTGGCCACGGTGGAGGGCATTTCGCCCGCGCTGGCCGAGGAGATCTATCGGGCTTTGCATTAGCCCAGCGTCAGCGCGCGGACTTGAGCCCGTCATCCTCGCTGGCCTGCGAGCCACGACTCGATGCGAAGACCCATTCGATCGGCTGCGCTTTCTTATTGAAAAAAAACAGCTGCCAGCACAGGTGCAGTCAGCGCTTTAAGCTATTGATTGAGTAGCAATCCAGCCTGCCGGCCGTTGCGCCACGCTGGCGCGGCGGGCGTGCCACAATCGCCGCCATGTTCTTCACCCTGCCCACCATCATGACCTGGACGCGCATCGTCGCGATTCCGCTGATCGTGGGGGTGTTTTACCTGCCTTTGGCGCCCCAGACCGCCAACCTGGTGGCCACGGTGATGTTCATCGTCTTCGCTTGGACGGACTGGCTGGACGGCTTTCTCGCTCGGCGACTGAACCAGACCTCCGCCTTCGGCGCCTTTCTGGACCCGGTGGCAGACAAGTTTTTGGTGTGCGCGTCGCTGCTGGTGCTGGTGCACTTGCAGCGGGCCGACGTCTTCGTTGCGCTGATCATCATCGGCCGTGAAATCGCCATCTCGGCCCTTCGCGAGTGGATGGCCAAGATCGGCGCCAGCCGCAGCGTCGCGGTGCACATGCTGGGCAAGCTCAAGACCACGGTGCAGATGGTGGCCATTCCGTTCTTGCTGTACGACGGCACGCTGTTGGGCGTGGTCGACACGCGCGCATGGGGCCTTGTGCTGATCTGGATCGCTGCCGTACTCACGGTCTGGTCGATGGTGTATTACCTGCAGAAGGCGCTGCCAGACATTCGTGCGCACGCCAAGTAGATCGGCTAGCGGATACGGGTGCTTCAGTGCGCGGCTAAGCCGTCCAGGCGGGGCTGTTCACGTCCTCTTGTTCAGCTGGCTGTGGCGATGGCTCGGACCGCCGAGCATTGAGCTGGCCCGTCCGCGCTTGGCGAAATGGCGAGCGGCTGTCCATCGCCGCCGAGGGCAAAGGCTTTTCCGGCGGGCCAAAATGCCGCAAAACTGGCGGATACGTCACACACCAGCCCACCTTGGCATGCGCCATGTTGCGCTTGCGCACAAGCCGGTCAGATACGGGTTGGCGAGTCCCAATTGGGACTAGAATGCAACGCTCGCCGGACAGGGGCCGACGTGACCGCGCTATGCGCGCACGTCGATGACGGCCATTGCGGGTTTGCGTTGACACCCGCCGCCGCCTACCTTATGAAGCGGGCTGACCGAGTTTTCGGGCAGTCCGACATCGTTTTCCGGGCACTGGATAAATTCTTGAAAGAGGGGCACCTTCGTGAACAAAACCGAGCTGATCGAACACATCGCCAAGAACGCCGACATCTCCAAAGCTGCAGCCACTCGCGCGCTGGAGGCGACCATCGGTGCCGTTAAGACCACGCTGCGCAAGGGTGGCGCCGTATCGCTGGTGGGCTTTGGCACGTTTGCGGTCGGCAAACGCGCCGCGCGCTCGGGCCGCAACCCCCGCACCGGCGCTACGATTAAAATCAAGGCTGCCAAGGTGCCCAAGTTCCGTCCCGGCAAGGCGCTGAAAGACGCGCTGAACTGATTGATACACCGTTTCAGGTGGGGTGCTTAGCTCAGTTGGTAGAGCGGCGCCCTTACAAGGCGTAGGTCGGCGGTTCGACCCCGTCAGCACCCACCAAGTGACGTAAAGGCGAACCCCGGTTCGCCTTTTTTTCTGTTCCCAGATCTATCCGAGAGAGTCTCGCGCATGTTCGATATCGTCCGCAAACACACCAAGCTGCTGATGGTGGTGCTGTTCTTGCTGATCATCCCTTCGTTTGTGCTCTTTGGCATTGATGGGTACACGCGCATGAGCGATGCCACCGCCAAGGTGGCCACGGTCAACGGCAAGGCCATCACACAGACCGAATGGGACAACGCGCATCGCCAGGACGTGGATCGCCTGCGCGCCAGCAACCCCAGCGTGGACCTGAACCTGTTGGATTCGCCGCAGATCAAGTACGCATCGCTGCAGCAATTGGTGCGCGAACGTGTGCTGGCCGCGGCGGCGGCGGACGAGCACCTCACGGTCAGTGATGCGAGTCTGGCGGCCTACTTGCAAAACGACAGCAGCATCGCCGCGCTGCGCCGCGCCGACGGCAGCTTGAACATGGACGAGTACCGGCGCTTGCTGGCCCTGCAAGGCATGACGCCCGAGCAATTCGAAGCGCGCGTGCGCGGCGACTTGTCGGTGCAGCAGGTTCTGGGCGCCGTGGCGAACACAAGCTTTTCGACGCAGGCCGAAGCCGACGTGGCGATGAACGCCTTTCTCGAGCGCCGTGAAGTCCGCCTCCTGAAGCTCAGCGCCGCCGACTACGCCGCCAAGATCAACCCGACCGATGCCGAGTTGGACGCGTTCTACAAAGCCAATCTGGCGCGTTACCAGGCACCCGATTCCGCCCGCGTCGAGTACATGGTGCTCGACCTCGACCGCATCAAAAAGTCGATCGAAGTCAACGAGCAAGATCTGCGCAAGTACTACGAGCAGAACAGCGCCCAGTTGGGCGAGCCTGAGCAACGGCGCGCTGCCCACATCCTGATCGCCGCGCCCAAGGATGCGCCGGCAGCCGATCGCCAGAAAGCCAAGGCCACGGCCGAAGCCTTGCTGGCATCGCTGCGCAAAGCCCCTGATACGTTTGCCGATGTGGCGCGCAAGTCCTCGCAGGACGACATCAGCGCGCCCAGCGGCGGTGACCTGGGCTTTTTCCGTAACGACCGCGGCACCGACCCGGCGATTGCCAAAGCCACCTTTGCCCTGGCCAAGGCGGGCGACATCAGCGACGTGATCGAGAGCGATTTCGGCTACCACATCGTTCGCCTGACCGAAATCAAGGCTTCGGGTGTGCCCCCCTTCGAGCAGGCGCGCGCCAAGCTGGAGGACCAATACCGCACCCAGGAAGCCCAGAAGCGCTTTGGCGAGTTGGCCGAAGAATTCCGCAACGGTGTGTATGAGCAAGCCGACAGCTTGAAGCCCACCGCCGACAAATTGAAGTTGTCCGTGCAGACGGCAGACAACGTGACGCGCGCGCCAGCGGCAGGCGCGTCCGGCCCGCTGGCCAACGCGAACTTTCTCGCAGCGCTGTTCAGCGCGGATTCACTCGACAAAAAGCGCAACACCGAGGCAATGGATCTAGGCTCCAACGAACTGGCCTCCGGCCGCGTAGTGAGCTATTCGCCCGCGCACGCCAAGCCTTTTGCGGAAGTGAAAAACGAAGTTCGTGCTGCCTACGTTGCGCAAAAAGGCACCGAACAGGCGCTCAAAGCCGGGCAGGAGAAGGTGAAGGCGTGGGAAGCCAAGCCGGAATCGGCCACGCCTGAGTTGACCAAGGTGGTCACCATTTCGCGCGATGACCCCGCTGGGCAATCGCCCGCCTTGGTCGATGCTGCGCTGCGCGCCGATCCGAAGAAGCTGCCCAAGCTGATTGGCGTTAACCTGGGTGCGGAGGGCTTTGTGATTGCCCGCGTCGACAAGGTCGTCCCGCGTGCGGCCATGACGAAGGAAGACAACCAGCAAAACCTGTCGCGCTACGAACAGCTGTGGGGCATGGCAGAAACCGTCAGCTACTACGACACCCTGAAGGCCAAGTACAAAGCGAAGATTCTGGTGCCCGAACCAGCGGCCACCCTGACGCCAACTGCGGGCGGCTCGGGCGCTGCGGCAGCGCCTGCTGCTGCGGCGGCGTCTCGCTAAGCGGGGCGCGCTGTGTCAGAGCGGTGGCGTTGGCCACCGCTTTTTTTTTGGGCGATTCATGGTCCGAGCTGCTTTGAGGCGATTCGGAGCATCCTCGGGCAGGCACGGACTGCGGCGTTGCACGATTGGCGGGTTCAGGGGGAGAGCAACCACCGCGCGGCACGCGCGCTGATCAGCCGTGTCTTCCTTCGGCTGGGTTAGGGGCGGCGAGCGACACGTCCTTCGTACTGGCCACACGGCAATTGATTCGCACGGCGCCATCGCCTGAAGCCGGCACCGAATGACGCGACGGGCGCGGGTTGAGCAGGCGCAGCCGATTCAGGATTGCCTGCGCCCAATCGCTCGTCAGCCGCTCAACCGCCGCCGCTTCCGTTTCTCAGGGCTTCTTGCTGCTCGCGCATGCGCACGCAGCTGGGGTGCTGGCGCAGCGCGGGTTTGCTGCATTCCGACTGCAAACAGACGGCACGCCCGATGAACGCGCGGTCGCTGCACAGGCTGGCGGCGACAGGCGCGGGCGCCGTGGGGGGCGGCGTTGTAGGGCTTGGCGCCGATGGCGTGGGCGCTGCGGTGCCTGCCGATTTCTCTGCGTTGGCGCGTGAACGATCCGCGTGGGCCTTGTCCGTCGGTGCCTTGCCAGGGCGTGCCGCAGCCTTGGGCGCAGCCTGCGCTGGCGTGGGTGCCGCGTTGGCGTGTGGCGCGGCGTCTGCGGCCTTGCTGGCGGCGACGGGCGCAGTGTTCAACGCAGCCGATGCCGCCGCGGCAGCCGTCAGCACGGCGGCCGAGCCGGCGACTTCCGGAGCCGCGTTGGCTACGGGGCGCGGCGCTTCACCTGCAGCCGCCGCTGCGGCTGGTGCCGACTCAGACGGAGCGCGGGCGGTGCTTTCGCCGTAGGCCAAACCGCCAGGCGGTGTGACCCCCGCCGCCGGCCCCGAGGGCGCAGAACTGCGCATGCCCCACCACACGGCGGTGACCAACACCAGCGCGCCCGCCACACTGCCCACCAGCCAGCGGTTGTCTGGCCGGGTCCGGCCCGCTGCCGCAGCGCGCGCCTGCGCTTCTTTATGGCGACGACGTTGGCGCCGGCGCGAGCCGCGTGCGGCTTCCGCTTCGGCGGGATTGAGCACGACCAGCTGCTTCGCGCACTTCAGGCAGAACTTGGCGTGGGGCCGGTTTTCGGCGCCACATCGGGGGCAAATCAGCGACATGCAGGGTGGGGATCAGACCTGGTTGGCGGCCACGTTTCAGTCGGGCACGCCGCGCAAGATCGGAAAGTAATCCCAAAGTGTAAGCAACGCGGCGGCGGTTTGGCCGCAGCGCGTCGGCTATGCGCGCATCAGCCCACGAATCCGTCACGGGAATGCGCATCGCATGGCACTGCCACGCCACGGCGCACCGTGGCCAAGCGTGTCCGCCTGTGCAGGGCGGATACGCATGTCCGCCGCACGACGAGGGTTGCGAAATACTATGAAATAGATAGCTTCCAGCGCTGGTTAAGCCTGCGCTGGAGGCACATTTGCCTGCTATCTATACCGTTTCGGCCGTCGGCGCCTGGTGCAGGCGGGCGATCAACGCGTGCTCTGCCGGGCCGTCCACCGGAATCCACACGCGCAGCGGGTTGCCCGCGGCCACTTCGATCGCCTGGCCGTCGGCGTTCTTCATGACGTCCAGGCGCACGGTGCGGTTGCCCTGGGGATGGATGATCTCGATCCAGTCGCCCACGGCGAATCGGTTCTTGGTTTCCACTTCTGCCCAGCCGTCCTGCACGGCTTTGACTTCGCCCACGAACTGGCTGCGTGTGGCCACGGAATGGCCGGTTTCGTAGTTCTGGTAGTCGTTGGCGGGGCGCCGCTCCAGAAAGCCGCTGGTGTAGCCGCGGTTGGCCAGGCCTTCCAGCTCGGTGATCAGCGCGGGGTTGAAGGGACGGCCAGCCACCGCGTCGTCGATGGCGCGGCGGTACGTTTGCGCGGTGCGGGCCACGTAGTACAGGCTCTTGGTGCGGCCTTCGATCTTGAGCGAATCCACGCCGATCTTGGTCAGCTTCTCGACCAGCTCCACCGCGCGCAAATCCTTGCTGTTCATGATGTAGGTGCCGTGCTCGTCCTCCATGATCGGCATCAGCTGGCCGGGGCGGCCTTCTTCCTCGATCAGGTACACCTTGTCGGCCGACGGGTGGCGCTGGCCATTGCCGCAGGTGGATTCGCCGCCCAGCGCGGCCTGCTCAGCGCGCTCAGCCTCGGCGCCGAAGCTGAAGCCGTCCAGCCGCTCGCCGCGCGCCAGGGCTTCGCCCGTATTGGGGTCTACATCGGCGTCCACGGTCTTGTAGTTCCAGCGGCACGCGTTGGTGCAGGTGCCCTGGTTAGGGTCGCGCCGGTTGAAGTAGCCCGACAGCAGGCAGCGGCCCGAATAGGCGATGCACAGCGCGCCGTGCACGAACACTTCCAGCTCGATGTCGGGGCATTCGTTGCGGATCTGCTCCACCTCGGCCAGGCTCAGTTCGCGCGAAAGGATGATCCGCTCGACGCCCGCGCGCTGCCAGAACTTCACCGCGGCCCAGTTGGTGCTGTTGGCCTGCACCGACAGGTGGATCGGCACGTGCGGCCACAGGCCTTTTTCCATCTGCTCGCGCACCAGCATGATCAGACCCGCGTCGGCCATGATCAGCGCGTGGGGCTTGAGCTCGACCACCGGCTGCAAATCACGCAGGTAGGTGCGCACCTTGTCGTTGTGGGCGATCAGGTTGCTGGTGACAAACAGCTTTTTGCCCCGTGCGTGCGCCTCGGCAATGCCTTCGGCGAGTTGCTCCAGGCGGAATTCGTTGTTGCGCGCGCGCAGGCTGTAGCGCGGCTGGCCTGCGTACACGGCGTCGGCGCCGAAGTCGTAGGCGGCGCGCATCTTGTCGAGGCTGCCGGCCGGCAGCAGCAATTCGGGGGCTTTCATGGGGGCGTATTGTCCCTTTTTGGCGTTCGGCGTGCCGGCTTTTGGGGATGTTGGGGCTTTCCATAGGCCCCGCGCTGCCAATCAAGCCGCAAATGCGCGGCCCATGGATAGCCACCGTGGCCTTGCGGGCCTACCATCGCCACTTCCAATTCGGAGGGAAGACCATGAAACTCAATCACCCCGCCATGTGCCTGTGGGCAGTCGCTGCTGCACTGACGGCCGGCCACGCGCAGGCACAGGCGCAGTCCATCAAGCCAGGCCTTTGGGAGCTGCGCATGACCAAGCAAGTGGTCAACGGCGTGGACCAAACCGCCCAGATGGCCGCCGCTGCCGAACAGATGAAGGCCGCCATGGCCAAGCTGACGCCCGAGCAGCGCAAGCAGATGGAGGCCGCCATGGGTGGCGCCGGCGCTGGCCCGGCAGGCGCGCACCGGCTGTGCATCAGCCCAGCCATGGCGGCGCAAGAGGCGCCTAAGATGCCGACCGACGCCAAGTGCCAGCCGCCTACGGTCAAGCGCGAAGGCAACGTCACGCAGTACGAGTTCAGCTGCCAGCAGGACGGCAATACCGTCAAAGGCAAGGGCCAGTCGGAAGTGGCCAGCAACCGCGTGGTGACGCGCATGGAGATGGTCACCACCGGCCGCCAGGGCAAGCAAAGCATGCAGAGTGAGTCGGAGATGCGCTTTGTCAGCGCCGACTGCGGCGGCGTTGTGCCTGCCGATCAGCTTGGCATGAAGGCGCCGGCCAAGCGCTGAGGTGCTTTTTGCGGCGTGCCGTCTGCTTTACTGGGCGGCAGTACCGCTGCCCCTTCACGCACGATTGGCGGCACCACCGCCAGTGCGAACCGCGGCGCCAGCCGGCCCGGGCCAGCGCGGGCCGTACCAGCACGCAAGCGCCGCGCTCCTTCAACCCAGGTCAAGAAAGGCTTTCCCCTTTGGTCGCCAAAGTCCTTTGACGCCTGACACAATAAGGAAAGGCGCGTTGTGCGCTCCTGCCATTTGTTGAAGGAAAACGTCATGGCTACCAAAAATTCCCACGCTTTCGCCTCTGCCCGTAAGAGTTTTACAACCGCCTCCGGCAAGACGGGTGACTTGTATTCCCTGCCGGCCCTGGCCAGGAAGTTTCCCAACATCAAGCGGCTGCCGGTGTCCTTGCGCATCGTGCTCGAATCGGTGGTGCGCCATTGCGATGGCTTGAAGGTCACGCCCGAGCACGTTCAGCAACTGGCCAACTGGCAGCCCAACGCCGCCCGCACCGACGAGATTCCCTTCACCGTGGCCCGCGTCGTGCTGCAGGATTTCACCGGCGTGCCCCTGCTGGCCGACCTGGCGGCCATGCGCTCCACCGCCCAGCGCCTGGGCAAGGACGCCAAGAAGATCGAACCCCTGGTGCCGGTGGATCTGGTGGTCGACCACTCGGTGATGGTCGACTTCTACGGCAAGAAGAACGCGCTGGACTTGAACATGAAGCTCGAGTTCCTGCGCAACCGCGAGCGCTACGAATTCATGAAGTGGGGCATGCAGGCGTTCGATACGTTCGGCGTGGTGCCCCCGGGCTTCGGCATCGTCCACCAGGTGAACCTGGAATACCTGGCGCGTGGCGTGCACAAGCGCGCCGACGGCGTTTACTACCCCGACACCCTGGTCGGCACCGACAGCCACACCACCATGATCAACGGCATCGGTGTGGTGGCCTGGGGCGTGGGCGGCATCGAGGCCGAGGCCGCCATGCTGGGCCAGCCGGTGTATTTCCTCACACCCGACGTGGTGGGCTTCGAGCTGAAGGGCCGCCTGCGCGAAGGCTGCACCGCGACCGACCTGGTGCTCACCGTCACCGAAATCCTGCGCCGCCACAAGGTGGTGGGCAAGTTTGTCGAGTTCTTTGGCGAAGGCACGCGCACGCTCAGCCTGCCCGACCGCGCCACCATCGGCAACATGGCGCCTGAATACGGCGCCACCATGGGCTTCTTCCCCGTGGATGAGCGCACCATCGAATACTTCCAGGGCACCGGCCGGACCAAGGCCGAGATCGAGGCGTTTGAGGCGTACTTCCGCGCCCAGGGCCTGTTTGGCGTGCCCAAGGCGGGCGACATCGACTATTCGCAGGTCATCACGCTCGACCTGGGCGATGTCAGCCCCAGCCTGGCCGGCCCCAAACGCCCGCAAGACCGCATCGAGATCGGCCACGTGGCCGCGCAGTTCGAAACCCTGTATTCCAAGCCCATGGGCGAAAACGGTTTCAACCGCCCCGCCGCCGAGCTGCGCAATCGAGTGGACGTGGTGCGCGATGCCCACATCGAAGCCGAAGAGACGGCGCCCACCGCCCAGCCCCCAGCCGCTGGCGCACCGCGCGAGGTGGTGGAAATGGTGGCCAACCGCCCCACGCTCGAATCCGCGCTGGCCGTGGCCGACGTGATCGAGCCGTCCACCCCCTACCGCTACAGCCTGGGCAATGGCGACGTGCTGATCGCGGCCATCACCAGCTGCACCAACACCAGCAACCCCAGCGTGCTGTTGGCGGCGGGCCTGCTGGCCAAGAAAGCGGTGGAGGCGGGCCTGACGGTGCAGCCGCACATCAAGACATCGCTGGCGCCGGGCTCGCGCATCGTTACCGAGTACCTGACCGAAACCGGCCTCATGCCCTACCTCGAAAAGCTGGGCTTTGCACTGGCGGGCTACGGCTGCACCACGTGCATCGGCAACGCCGGCGACCTGGCGCCTGAGATCAACGAGGCCATCGTCAAGAACGACCTGATCTGCGCCGCCGTGCTGTCGGGCAACCGCAACTTCGAGGCGCGCATCCACCCCAACCTGAAGGCCAACTTCCTGGCCAGCCCGCCGCTGGTGGTGGCCTACGCCATCGCCGGCAACGTCATGGTCGACCTGATGACCCAGCCCGTGGGCAAGGGCAAGGGCGGCAAGGACGTGTTCTTGGGCGACATCTGGCCGACCAGCGACGAAATCAACAAGCTGCTCAAGTACGCGATGAAGGGCAAGGCCTTCCGCGAGAACTACGCCAAAGTGGCCACCGAGCCGGGCGACCTGTGGGAGCGCATCGAAGGCGTGACCGGCCAGGTCTACAACTGGCCCACCAGCACCTACATCGCGCAGCCGCCGTTCTTTGACGATTTCACTATGGAATCAGGAGCTGCCGGCGCAGGCCAGACGGGCGCTGGCGGCCAAAATGATGACCATCGTGTGACCGGTGCGCGCGTGATGGCGCTGTTTGGCGACAGCATCACCACCGACCACATCTCGCCGGCCGGCAGCATCAAGGACACCTCGCCCGCCGGCCAGTGGCTGCTGAAGCACGGCGTGCACAAGCCCGACTTCAACAGCTATGGCGCGCGCCGCGGCAACCACGAAGTGATGATGCGCGGCACCTTCGCCAACGTGCGCATCAAAAACCTGATGATCCCGCCGCAACCCGACGGCAGCCGCGAAGAGGGCGGTGTCACGCTGTACCAGCAGCCGGGGCCGGAGCAGGGCAGCAAGCAGTTCATCTACGACGCGGCCATGAAGTACATCGCCGCGGGCGTGCCCACGGTGATCTTCGCGGGCGAGGAATACGGCACCGGCTCCAGCCGCGACTGGGCGGCCAAGGGCACGCAGCTGCTGGGCATCAAGGCCGTGGTGGCCAAGAGCTTCGAGCGCATCCACCGCAGCAACCTGGTGGGCATGGGCGTGCTGCCCCTGCAGTTCAAGGCCGGCGAATCGTGGGAAAAGCTAGGCCTGAAGGGCGACGAGCTGATCGAGATCGTCTGCGACGAGCAGCTCACCCCGCAGAGCGACGCGCAGCTGATCGTCACCCGCGCCGATGGCAGCAAGAAGAAAACCACGCTGACGCTGCGCATCGACACGCCGATCGAGGTGGACTACTTCCGCGCCGGCGGCATCCTGCCCTACGTGCTGCGCCAGCTGCTGGCGTAAGCGGCGCCGGTCGCTGTGCAGTGCCGCGCGAGCGCTGCACAGCGGTGGAATGCGCCAGTTTTTGAATCCAACTGGCCGCCAGCGCAGGCGGGTAGGGCGCTGGGAGCTATTGGTTTGAGAGCGTTGGCTGCGATCTGACAGCGTAAGGGGCTGTCCGTCAGCTGCGCGAATTCCGCCACGGCGGTTCGCGCCCAGCACGTCTTTGCGGCCACGCCGCCCGATGCGCGTGGCCCCGTCGCTTGTGACCCTGAGCGCATCGACAGGTGCAGCCTGCGCGCTGCGCGGATCATGCCCGGCCGCCCTGTGCAGGGCGCGCACCGCGTCACGGCACAATCGGGGGTCATGAGCGCATTGCAAGTGTTGATCGCAGGGGGCGGGATTGGTGGCTTGGCCGCGGCGCTGGGCTGCGCGCGGGCCGGTTGTGAAGTTCGCCTGTACGAACGCGCCCCCGCGTTCAGCGAGGTGGGCGCGGGCGTTCAGCTGGGGCCGAACGTCACCGGCATCTTGCGCGACTGGGGCCTGGGCGACGAGCTGCAGGTGGTCGCCGCCTTTCCGGAGCAGCTGCAGGCCCGCAGCGCGCTGACCGGCGAGGTGCTGGGCCAGCTGCCGCTGGGCGCGCGCTCGATCGAACGCTACGGCGCGCCCTATGTCACCGTGCACCGGGCGGATCTGCACCGCGCGCTGGCCCGTGCGGCGATGCGCGACGAGCGCATTCACGTGAATCTGAACCAGCCGGTCACGGATTTCTCTGACGCCGCAGGCGCCGTCACGCTGACCATTGGCGCCACCTACCGAGTGGAAGGCGACGTGCTGGTGGCCGCCGATGGCGTGTGGAGCCCCATCCGCCAGGCGCTCATCAAGGATGGCCCGCCGCGCGTCACGGGGCATCTGGCCTACCGCGCCATGCTGCGCACCGCCGATTTGCCGCCTGCGCTGCGCGCCAACCAGGTCACTGCATGGCTTGGCCCGCATGTGCACGTCGTGCAGTACCCCGTGCGGCACGGCGAGTGGACCAACGTGGTGGCCATCGTCGAAGGCGCGCCGCCCTCGGATGCCCACGACTGGGACCACGGCGCCAACCAGGCCGATCTGATGCACGCCCTGGGCCGAGTCTGTGCCCCGCTGCAGGAATTGCTGGAAGCCGCGCCCGGCGCCAGCCTGAACGCCGCCACCTGGCGCCTGTGGGCGCTGGCCGATCGCCCACCGGTGCGCGGGGCCGACCAGATGGCGCGCGGCCTGGTGGCCTTGGCGGGCGACGCCGCGCATCCGATGCGCCCGTTTCTTGCCCAAGGCGCCGGCATGGCCATCGAGGACGCGGCCGAGCTCGGGCGCGCCATGGCGATGGACGCCGTGGATGTGCCCACGCGGCTGAAGCGTTATGCCCTGGCGCGCTGGGAGCGCTGCGCGCGCGTGCAGGCGCGATCCGCCCGCAACGGGCAAATCTTCCATTCCACCGGCCTGATGCGCCTGGGGCGCGACGCCTTGATGCGGGTCATGGGCGCGCGCCTGATGGACGTGCCCTGGCTGTACGGGCGCTAAAGCCCGCTAACGGACGCTGAGCGGGCGCGCCTGCTCAGCCTGCCGCCGAAGGTCGCATGGCTTGCGTAGAGTGAAAACGCTCCGCCCAAGGCCCTTCACAAAGCGGGTGATCGGGCGGCACCCAAATGGCGAAAAATCTTGCTCGCATCAGGGAAAGCCTGTGCATGGTGCGGCGCAGCAGCAACCTAGAATCCTTGGCGATGCAGCAGTTTCCCGTTCGTTCGACATGAGCCGTAGCAAGCCCTCCACTGAGCCGAAGACCCCCAAAGGCTCTGCGGTCCCCCCTCCCACGGCCGAGCGCGTGATCAAGAAGTACCCCAACCGGCGCCTGTACGACACCACCAGCTCAAGCTACATCACGCTCGCCCAGGTGCGCGAACTGGTCATGAGCCGCGAGCATTTCGCCGTGCGCGACGCCAAGACCGGCGAAGACCTCACGCGCAGCATCCTGCTGCAAATCATTCTGGAAGAAGAGGCGGGCGGCTCGCCCATGTTCACCGAGGCAATGCTGTCCAACATCATTCGCTTCTATGGCCATGCGATGCAGGGCTTCATGGGCAGCTACCTCGAGAAAAACATCCAGTCGTTCATGGAAATCCAGGCCAAGCTGGCCGACCAGTCCAAGGGGCTTACGCCCGAGATGTGGTCGCAGTTCCTGACCATGCAGTCGCCCCTCATGCAGGGCGTGATGGGCAACTACCTGGAGCAGTCTAAGAACATGTTCCTGCAGATGCAGGAGCAGATGAACCGGCAGACCGAGCAAATGTGGGGCGCTTTCGGCCTCAAGCGCTGAAGCGGCGCTGACGTGCAGGAATGCCGGGTGCCGGGCGCCGGGCGCACTGCCGCCAGGAAGCGCTTGCCGACCGGGCCGATGCACTGAATGATCGGCAGCGCGGGTACCTTGCCGCAGTACCGACGCCCGCAACGCGCTGAGCGCATACAATGCACGCTGCTTGCACCTTGCGCAAAAGGCGCGAGGCCTCAGCTTCAACTACGACGCGATGCAGCGAAGACAGTTGGCCCATGTGGCGCCGGGCGATCAGGGCCCGTTCAAATTCTGCGCAACGCGCGATCTGCGCCAATGTGCGCATCCCACCCTGACCTTCCTGGCCTTTCCTACAGCACGCTGGGCCATTCCATCCAGCCCCTGCCACCTTGTGCCGCTGCGCCGCACAGCACACGGTCGGGGCGGAGATTTCCGCTGCGAATCTGCGCAACCAGCCAGCGCCAAGTCTGGCCGCGCCACCTGAAAAGAACATGACCACCACCACCGATGCCGCGCCGGCGGCCGCACTCAAGACCGAAGCACCCCGCGTAGGCTTCGTCTCGCTGGGCTGCCCCAAGGCGCTCACCGACTCTGAGCTGATCCTGACCCAGCTCTCTGCCGAAGGCTACGCCACCAGCAAGACGTTTGAAGGGGCCGACCTCGTCATCGTCAACACCTGCGGCTTCATCGACGAAGCCGTGAAGGAAAGCCTGGACACGATTGGCGAGGCGCTGTCGGTCAACGGCAAAGTCATCGTCACCGGTTGCCTTGGTGCAAAAACGATAGCTGCCAGCGCTGGTACGGCGGGCGCTGAAGGCCAAAATGGCTCAGATAACCTGGTGCGATCACTGCACCCATCGGTGCTGGCCGTCACGGGCCCGCACGCCACGCAAGAGGTGATGGACGCGGTGCACCAGCACCTGCCCAAGCCGCACGACCCGTTCATCGACCTGGTGCCCGGCGCGTTTGGCGAGGCGGGCCTCAAGCTCACGCCGCGCCACTACGCGTACCTGAAGATCAGCGAAGGCTGCAACCACCGCTGCACGTTCTGCATCATCCCGTCGATGCGCGGCGACCTGGTCAGCCGGCCCGTGGGCGACGTGCTGAAGGAAGCCAAGGCGCTGTTCGAAGGCGGCGTGAAAGAGCTGCTGGTGATCAGCCAGGACACCTCGGCCTACGGGGTGGACGTGAAGTACCGCACCGGTTTCTGGGATGGGCGGCCCGTCAAGACGCGCATGCTCGATCTGGTGCAGCAGCTGGCCGAGCTGGCCGAGCCGCACGGCGCGTGGGTGCGCCTGCACTACGTGTACCCGTACCCGCACGTGGATGAAATCGTTCCGCTGATGGCGCAGGGCAGGGTGCTGCCCTACCTGGATGTGCCGCTGCAGCACAGCCACCCGGACGTGCTGCGTCGTATGAAGCGGCCCGCCAGCGGCGAGAAAAATCTGGAGCGCATCGCCCGCTGGCGCGAAATGTGCCCTGAACTGGTGATCCGCTCGACCTTCATCGCCGGTTTTCCGGGCGAGACCGAGGCCGAGTTCGAGCACCTGCTTGATTTCGTGCGCGAGGCGCGCATCGACCGCGCGGGCTGCTTTGCCTATTCGCCGGTGGAAGGTGCCACCGCCAACGCGCTGCCAGGCATGCTGCCGCCCGAAGTGCGCGAAGAACGCCGCGCGCGCTTCATGGAAGTGGCCGAGGCCGTTTCCACTGAAAAGCTGCGCGAACGCGTGGGCGCGACCATGCAGGTGCTGGTGGATTCGGCACCCGCGCAGGGGCGGAGAGGCGGCGTGGGCCGCAGCTACGCCGACGCGCCGGAAATCGATGGGGTGGTGCAGCTGCTGCCGCCCGAGAAGATCAGCAAGACGCTGAAGGTGGGCGAGTTCACGCGCGCCCGCATCGTCGGTACCCAAGGCCACGACCTGGTGGCCGTGCCGGTCTGACCGCGTGAGGCTGTCGCTGCGCTTGTCGTCTGCCCTTGGCCTGAACCTTGGCGCGGCCGTGTGCCGCGCAGGGCACAGGCTTGGCAAGGCGGGTGTCGGGTGTGGCTTCCTGCCAACAAACTGCGCCGACAAGGCGGCGCAACAACGCGCGGGCAAGAAAAAAGCCACCCTAAGGTGGCTTCTTAAGGGCATTCGGTCTGTTAAGTTCAGACTTCATGCCAACATCTCTTTGGTGCCCAGGAGAGGACTCGAACCTCCACGGAGTTACCCGCTAGTACCTGAAACTAGTGCGTCTACCAATTCCGCCACCTGGGCATCAGGACAAGCAAGGATTCTATATCAAAAATTCGAACATAACCAGCATCGGGCTGGAAGAAATTGAAGGTGTGGTGCAAGGGCACCGCGACGGGCACGGTTTTGTGTCGCCAGATGACGGTTCTCCCGACATCTATTTGCCCCCGAACGAGATGCGCGCGGTGTTGCACCGCGACCACGTTAAGGTGCGCGTGGTGCGCCACGACAAGCGCGGCCGCCCCGAGGGCCGCGTGGTGGAAATCGTGCAGCGCCCGCCGCACCCGATCATCGGGCGGCTGTTGCACGAAGGCGGCATCTGGCTGGTGGCGCCGGAAGACAAGCGCTACGGCCAGGATGTGCTGATTCCCAAGCAGGGCATTGGCGAGGCCAAGGCCGGCGAGGTGGTGGTGGTCGAGCTGACCGAGCCGCCGGCCCTGTACGGCCAACCCATCGGCCGGGTTCGTGAGGTGCTGGGCGACATCGACGACGCGGGCATGGAGATCGAGATCGCCGTGCGCAAGTACGGCGTGCCGCACGAGTTCTCTGCCCCCGCCATGGCCGAGGCGCGCGCGCTGCCTGACACCGTTCGGCCGGCTGATAAGGCGGGCAGGGTCGATCTGACCGACGTGCCGCTGTGCACCATCGACGGCGAAGACGCACGCGACTTCGACGACGCGGTGTATTGCGAGCCCGCCGTGGTCACCGGCCGGGGCAAGAAGCCCAACGGCTGGCGCCTGCTGGTGGCCATTGCCGATGTCAGCCACTACGTCAAGACGAACAGCCCGATCGACGTGGACGCGTACGACCGCGCCACCAGCGTGTACTTCCCGCGCCGCGTCATCCCGATGCTGCCTGAAAAGCTCAGCAATGGCCTGTGTTCGCTGAACCCCGACGTTGATCGCCTGTGCATGGTGTGCGACATGCTGGTCACGGCCAACGGTGACGTGCACGCCTACCAGTTCTACCCGGCGGTGATGCACAGCCATGCCCGCTTCACCTACACCGAGGTGGCCGCGATCCTGGCGAACACGCGCGGGCCCGAGGCGGCGAAGCGCAAGGCGCGCGTGAAGGACCTTGAGAACCTGCATGACGTGTTCCGCGCCTTGCTCAAGGCGCGCCACGCCCGCGGGGCAGTGGATTTCGACACGGTAGAGACGCAGATCATTGCGGACGAATCGGGCCGCATCGAGCGGATCGAGCCGCGCACCCGCAACGACGCGCACCGCCTGATCGAAGAGTGCATGCTGGCCGCCAACGTGTCCAGCGCCGACTACATCCTGGGCAGCAAGCACGCGGGCCTGTTCCGCGTGCACGAGGGCCCCACGCCCGAGAAGATGGAGCTTTTGCGCGCCTACCTGAAGGCGCTGGGCCTGGGCCTGTCGATCAGCGACGAGCCGCACCCCAGCGAATTCCAGCGCATCGCCGAAGCCACCAAGGACCGCCCCGACGCCGAGCAGATCCACATGATGCTGTTGCGCTCGATGAGCCAGGCGATCTACACGCCCACCAACAGCGGCCATTTTGGCCTGGGGTATGAGGCGTACACGCACTTCACCAGCCCGATCCGGCGCTACCCCGACCTGCTGGTGCACCGCGTCATCAAGGCGATCCTGCAGGACCGCAAGTACCAGCTGCCCGATCTGCCCACGCCCGGCGAGGCGCATGAGAAGCTGACCCGCCGCTTGAAAAAGCAGAGCGCCTCGCGCAGGCGGGACGAGGGCGCGCCGCCCAAACGGCTCTCTGAAGAGCTGCTGGGTTGGGAGGCCGCAGGCCTGCACTGCAGCGCCAACGAACGCCGCGCCGAAGAGGCCAGCCGCGACGTCGAATCGTGGCTGAAGTGCAAGTACATGAAAGAGCACCTCGGCGAGGTGTTCAACGGCACGGTGACGGCCGTCACCACGTTCGGGCTGTTCGTCACGCTGAACGAGTTGCACGTGGAAGGGCTGGTGCACATCACCGAGTTGGGCGGCGAGTATTTCCGCTTCGACGAAGTGCGCCAGGAGCTGCGCGGCGAACGCACCGGCATTCGCTACATCATCGGCAGCAAGGTGCGCGTGCAGGTCAGCCGGGTGGATCTGGACGGTCGCAAGATCGACTTCCGCATGGTGTCTGAAAACGACGAGCTGCCAGCGCGCCCCCCACGCGATCGCGCCGGCAGTGCCGCCGCCGAAGGCCGTGCGGGCAATACCGCTAAACCAGCCAAGTCGGCTAAGTCGGCCAAAGCCGGCGGCCGTGCGGCGCGCCCGCCGCGCGCCGATGGCGAAGGGCCGTCGCGCCAGGCGATGTCGCCTATCCAGGCACTCAAGGCCAGCCTGAAGAAGGCGACGGGCCGCGCCAAGAAGAGCAGCAAGCCGCGCAAGACCCGGCGTTGAGCGATGTGCACCGGTGCCGATCGGCGCCGGTGCGCGCCGGCCGGCCCCGATTGAGGTTCGGGTGAATTCCGGTTTGCTATTTTTAGTGTAGCTGTCAGCGCTGGTGCAGCCTGCGCTGGAAGCCATTTTTATTTGAGATTCGCATGAATTCAGCAGTCACACCATCGCCGCGCACCGCCATCGTCACGGGCGCGGGCAGCGGCATTGGCCGCGCGTCGGCGCTGGCGCTTTTGAACGACGGCTGGCAGGTGGTGCTGGCCGGGCGCCGGCGCGAGCCGCTCGAGGCCGTGGCCGCCGAGTCAGGCGCCGGCGACCGCGCCATGCCGTTTCCTGCCGACGTGAGCGACGCCAGTGCGGTGGCAGCGCTGTTTGCCGCGGCGGTCGAGCGCTTTGGCCGCGTCGATCTGCTGTTCAACAACGCGGGGCTCAGCAACCCGCCCGGCCCGTTTGAAGACTGGACGCCTGAGCAATGGCGCGCGGTGGTCGACGTCAACCTGAACGGCATGTTCTTCTGCCTGCAGCAGGCGTTTCGCACCATGAAGGCGCAAAGCCCGCGCGGCGGCCGCATCATCAACAACGGCTCGATCTCGGCCACCACGCCGCGGCCCAATTCGGCCGCCTACACGGCCACCAAACACGCGGTGAAGGGACTGACCAAGACCGCCGCGCTGGACGGCCGCCCGTGGGACATCGCCGTGGGCCAGATCGACGTGGGCAACGCCATGACCGAACTGGCCGCGCGCATGGCCAAGGGTGTGCCGCAGGCCAATGGCCAGATTGCCGTAGAGCCGATGATGGACGTGGCCGACGTGGGCCGATCGGTGCTGTACATGGCCAACCTGCCGCTGGATGTGAACGTGCTTTTCCACACCGTGATGGCGACCAAGATGCCGTTTGTGGGGCGCGGCTGACCTGCTGAACGCCCCCAGTTCTTAGGTACCGGTACTTGAACAGCCCCTGGCTGCGGCGCGCGCCGCCGGCCCGCTAACCGAGCGACTTGGCCAGCGCGCCGGCGGTCAAGCCGTGGCCGCGCGGCCAGGCGTCTGCCGCCGCGCCGTGCTGGTACACCGCGTCGCACGCGGCCTGAAACGCAGGCTGCCCCGCGGCCAGTCGCGCCCCCGTCAAACCCGCCAGCACGTCGCCCGTGCCCGCCGTGGCCAGCAGGCCGTTGCCCGTGGGGTTGATGTGCGGCGCCTTGCCCGGCGCGGCGATCACGGTGCCGCTGCCCTTCAAGACCACCACCGCCGCCATGCGCGCAGACAGCGCCTGCGCTGCGGCGAGGCGGTCGCGCTGCACCTCGGCCGTGGTGGTGCCTAGCAGCCGCGCGGCCTCCAACGGGTGCGGCGTCAGCACGGTGGCCAAGTTGCCGTCCGCCCTTCGGCGCACATCGGCGGCCAAGTCGGGCCGATGGGCGATGGCGTTGAGTGCGTCGGCATCCAGCACCAGGCGCGGCGCCTGCGCCAGGATGGCGGGCAGCAGCGCGGCCACCGAAGCGCCGCCGCCGCAGCCGCACACCACCGTCAGGCTGGCCCGCGGCAGCGCCTGCGGGTCGCGAAACATCAATTCGGGCTGCGCCACATCGCAGTCGATCTGCGGCTGGCCCAGCAGGCCCACGTATACGCGCCCGGCGCCGCCGTGCAGCGCGGCGCTGGCGGCCAGCAAGGCCGCGCCCGCCATGGCGGTGGCGCCGGGGTGCGAGGCATCGACCGCGCTGACCGCGCCCTTGGCGGCGGGGCGCAGGGTTTCACCGCCGACGATGGCGACGTCGCCCCGGCTGCCTTTGTGGCTGGCGTGCGCATAGTGCGCGGTGGCGGGCGCGCCAGACAGCCAGGCCGTGGCGGGCTCTTCGCCCAGAGGCACCATCAGATCGTCGAACCAGAGGGTGCCGCAAGCGTCGCGCCCCTGCGCGGTGAACAGCCCTGGCTTGAGGGTGAGCAGGCTCAGCGTATGGGT
This sequence comes from Ottowia oryzae, assembly GCF_003008535.1. NCBI lineage: Bacteria > Pseudomonadati > Pseudomonadota > Betaproteobacteria > Burkholderiales > Comamonadaceae > Ottowia > Ottowia oryzae. The sequence goes on along the minus strand of NZ_CP027666.1, from coordinate 3,088,836 downwards.
TCGGCTTTCAGTGCCAAACAAGCCGCTGGCGCTGGTGTGGCCTGCGCTGGCAGCTATCAAAGGCGTAGCGTCGGGCGAAAGCAGGCAACCGGTATCGGCGTCAAGCCCGCTGGGCACATCCACGTTCAGGCGCAGCGCCGGGCTGTGGGCCATGTGCGCCAACCAATGGGCCATGCGGCCCTCTGGCGGGCGCGCGGCGCCGATGCCCAGCAGGGCGTCAATGCACACATCCTGCTCGCCAAGCCGGTCAGCCGCAGGCGGCTGGTCGCGCAGCTGCACGCCCGCATCCAGCGCACGCGCCAGTGCCGCGCGGGCGTCGGCGGGCGCGCGATCGGCATCGCCCAGCCAGGTGACGTGGGGCGTGCGCCCCCAGCGCTGCAGGTGCAGGGCGGCTTCCAGCCCGTCACCGCCGTTGTTGCCGGGGCCGCAGGCGATCCAGATCGTGCGGGCGTGAGGCGCCAACGCCATCGCCAGCCGCGCCACCGCCAGGCCCGCGCGCTGCATCAGGGTGTTGGGCGGCAACTGGGCCGCCGCGCGTTCCTCAACGCGGCGGGTGGCGACGACGCTGTGCAGCGCGTGCGGTGTGTCCAATCGCAAGAGGTGCGGCATGGCGACGATTGTGCATGCGAGGCAATGCGTGGCTGCGCCGTCGTGGCCGGTGCTGAAAGCGCGAAACGGGTCGGCCGGTGGGTGCAGCGAGAGGCTGATCGACCAAGCCCGCCCAACCGAGGGCCGGTTCTGATCCTGGCTTGTTGAGGCTTAGCAAACTTGCTTCGACGCCTTGGCACGGCAGCGGCGCTCAGCGCAGGCGATCCGGCCCCAGGCCTTCGGTGTCTATCTCGGGTTGGCGCCCGGCAATCTGGTCGGCCAGCACGCGGGCGCTGCCGCACGCCAAGGCCCAGCCGCTGGAGCCATGCCCCAGGTTCAGCCAAAGGCCAGGTCGGCCGCTGGCGCCGATCACCGGCGGGCCGTCCGGCAGCATGGGGCGGGCGCCTTTCCAGACCTGCACGCCCCGCGACAGCCGCCCGGCGGAAGGGAACCAGTCCGACAAGACCTTGTACAGGGTTTGCAGCGCGTGCTGGTTCGTCGCGTCCGGCGTGCCGCCGATCTCAGCAGAGCCCGCCACGCGCACGCGCTGGCCCATGCGGCTGATGGCGACCTTGTAGCGCTCGTCCATCACACCGCTGCGCGGGGCGAAAACAGGTTCTGGCACGTGCGCGCTCACGGAATAGCCATACACCGGGCGCATCGGCAGGCGAATGCCCAGGGGCGCCAGCAGTTCGGGCGACTGCACGCCCGCGCACACGACCAGCGCGTCAAAGTGGTGCGCGGTGGGGTCGTTTGCTACGTAAATGGTAGCTGGTTGCGCTGTATCAATGCGCGCTACAGGCGTATTGAACGAAAAATTCACGCCCATCTGCTGCGCCGCATCGCGCAGGATGACGGCAAACTGGCGGCAATTGCCCACGCCGTCTTCGGGCAGAAAAATGGCGGCGGCCAGCGGGGTGTCGGGGTTCAGCGCGGGTTCGATCTGGCGCGCTTCGGCGCCGGTGATTTCGTGAAAGGCCACCCCCAGCTCGCGCAGCAGCGCCATGCCCGGCTGCGCCATTTCGCGCTCCTGGTCGCCGCGCAGCAGCACCATGTAGCCGTTGCTGCGGTCGAAGTCGTAGGCCATACGCCCAGCCACCTCGTTCAGCCGCTGGCGGCTGTAGAACGCCAGGCGCTGCAGGCGCGCACGGTTGGCCAGGTAGGTGTCGGCATCGCAGGCGCGCAGCCAGCGGCGCATCCAGGCGATGTCACCGCCCGACAGGGGGCGGCTCACGCGCACCGAGGCGTGCTTGGTCAGCAGCTGGCGCAGCACCTTGCCCGGCATGCCGGGGGCGGCCCAGGGCGTGACATACCCGGGCGCAAGCACGCCGGCGTTGGCGAAGCTGGCGCCTTCGGCCACGCTCGCGTGCCGCTCGACCACGGTCACCTCGTGGCCGTCGCACGCCAGCTCATACGCCGTGGCGACACCAACGATACCGGCGCCAAGAATCGCGATTTTCATGGGGGAGGGCACTGCGGTGAATAACCGCGGACTGAGACAAGTGAGGGGCGGCCGATCGCCACCGCGGCGCGAATCATAGAGATATTCGGGCCAGGTGTGCGCCTGGCGGGGCGAAGATCACGGCGGCGCCGAAGGCCTAATGGCCCCGCACATGGGTGCTGGCGTGCTAGAATCCTGCGGTTTTGCTGAATGGCGCCGCCTTGGCGCTGCAAGCGGCAGAACAAATCGCAAACCAGCCCCACGAGGTGTCGCCCGCCGGCCGTTCTTGGCCGAATCCGGTGATCTGCGGGCTGGCTTTTAGATCCAACCTTGAGAAGGTATTCCTATGTCCGTCACCATGCGTGAAATGCTGGAAGCCGGTGTCCACTTCGGTCACCAAACGCGCTTCTGGAACCCCAAGATGGCCCCGTACATTTTCGGCCATCGCAACAAGATCCACATCATCAACCTGGAAAAATCGCTGCCGATGTTCCAGGACGCGCAGAAGGTGGCCAAGCAGTTGGCAGCCAAGCGCGGCACGATTCTGTTTGTTGGTACCAAGCGCCAGGCCCGCGAAATCGTCGCTGAAGAAGCCCGCCGCTGTGGCATGCCCTATGTCGAGCAGCGCTGGCTGGGCGGCATGCTGACCAACTTCAAGACGGTGAAGACTTCCATCAAGCGCCTGAAGGACATGAAGGCTCAGCAGGAAGCCGGTCTGGAAAGCATGAGCAAGAAAGAGCAGCTGATGTTCTCGCGCGAAATGCAGAAACTCGAGCGCGACATCGGCGGCATCCAGGACATGAACGTCCTGCCCGATGCGATCTTCGTGATCGACGTGGGTTTCCACAAGATTGCCGTGTCCGAAGCGCAAAAGCTGGGCATTCCGCTGATCGGCGTGGTGGATACCAACCACAACCCCGACGGCATCGACTACGTGATTCCCGGTAACGACGACTCGGCCAAGGCTGTGACGCTGTACGCCCGCGGCATGGCCGACGCTGTGCTGGAAGGCAAAGCCAACGCCGTGAACGACGTGGTCAAGGCCGTTCAGGCCGAAGGCGACGACGAGTTCGTCGAAGTCGAGGAAGGCCAGGCGTCCGCCTGAGTTTTGCGCCTCCTGCCGGGCCGACGCTGAGGCGTCACGCCGTGGCACTAAAAAGGGGCCGCAAGCCCCTTTTTTCGTAAGCTGATTTTCAGGGCGCCCAGGGCGGCGCCACTTAACCGAACCGACGGAGAAACAAGATGGCAGCAATCACTGCAAGCATGGTCGCCGAACTGCGCGCCAAGACCGACGCCCCGATGATGGAGTGCAAGAAAGCCCTGACCGAGGCCGATGGCGACATGGCCAAGGCCGAAGAGCTGCTGCGCGTCAAGCTGGGCACCAAGGCTGGCAAGGCCGCCAGCCGCGTGACGGCCGAAGGCGTCGTGGCTGCCTACGTGGCAGGCGATGTGGGCGCGATGATCGAAGTGAACTGCGAAACCGACTTCGTGACCAAGAACGAAATGTTCCTGGCCATGGCGCAAGGCGCCGCCAAGCTGGTGGCAGAAAACAACCCGGCCGACATCGCCGCACTGGGCGCGCTGCCGTATGAGCAAGACGGCTTCGGCCCCACGCTGGAAGACGTGCGCGTGGGCCTGGTCGGCAAGATCGGCGAGAACATGAGCTTCCGCCGCTTCGTGCGCAAATCCGGCACGCAACTGGCCAACTACCTGCACGGCACCCGCATCGGCGTGCTGGTGGAGTTCCAGGGCGACGAAGCCGCCGCGAAAGACGTGGCGATGCACGTGGCCGCGATGAAGCCCGCCGCGCTGACCGGCGCCGACGTGCCCGCCGAGCTGATCGAGAAAGAGCGCAGCGTGGCGACCGCCAAGGCGGCCGAATCTGGCAAACCTGCCGATATCGCTGCCAAGATGATCGAAGGCTCGGTGCAGAAATTCCTGAAAGAGGTTTCGCTGTTCAACCAGGCTTTCGTGAAGAACGACAAGCAATCGGTCGAGCAGATGCTGAAGGAAAAAGGCACGCAAGTCTCCGCCTTCACGCTGTACGTGGTGGGCGAAGGCATTGAGAAGAAGGCCGACGACTTCGCGGCCGAAGTGGCTGCGCAAGTGGCTGCCGCCCAAGGCAAGGCCTGATCGGCGCCAAGGCTGCGGCGCGCCTGGGTGGCGCCGCTGCAGCACGCCGCGCAACTTGAGCCACCCGCTCCCTTTATTCACCCGAACATGCCCATGACCAAAGCCAAACCTGTTCACAAGCGGATTCTGCTGAAGCTCTCTGGTGAAGCCCTGATGGGCGATGACGCGTTTGGCATCAACCGCGCGACCATCGAGCGCATCGTGGGCGAGATTGCCGAGGTGACGGGCTTGGGTGTTCAGGTCGCGGTGGTCATTGGCGGCGGCAATATCTTTCGCGGCGTGGCGGGCGGCTCGGTCGGCATGGATCGCGCCACCGCCGACTACATGGGCATGCTGGCCACCGTGATGAACGCGCTGGCCCTGGCCGACGCCATGAACAAGCATGGCATGACGGCGCGGGTGATGTCCGCCATCGCCATTGAGCAGGTGGTTGAGCCTTACGTGCGCCCCAAGGCGCTGCAGTACCTTGAAGAAGACAAGGTGGTGGTGTTCGCCGCAGGCACGGGCAACCCCTTCTTCACGACCGACACCGCAGCCGCGCTGCGCGGTGCCGAAATCGGTGCCGAACTGGTGCTGAAGGCCACGAAGGTGGATGGCGTTTATACGGCCGATCCCAAGAAAGACCCGACCGCCACACGCTACGCCACGCTCACGTTCGACGAGGCCATGAGCCGCAACCTGGGCATCATGGACGCGACGGCGTTCGCCCTTTGCCGTGACCAGAAGCTGCCTCTCAAAGTGTTTTCGATTTTCAAGCCCGGTGCCCTCAAGAGCGTGGTGCTGGGTGGCGATGAAGGCACTCTGGTGCACGTCTGAGAAGCGCCTGGCAACCGTCCTTCGGGCGGACCCAATGCGCCGCAGGCCGGTTGCAGCGAATGCGCCAGCCGCGGCGCCTGAGGGCTTGCCCCGGCGCCCCACCGTCGCCATGCCCCGGCAGCGGGCAATAATCCGCGATTGGAGATACTGACATGACCATTGCCGACATCAAATCCAACACGCAGACCAAGATGGATCAATCCATCGCTGCGTTCAAGAACAACCTGACCAAGATCCGCACCGGGCGCGCCAGCCCCGCGCTGCTGGACACCATCCATGTCGAGTACTACGGCAACAACGTGCCCTTGTCCCAAGTTGCCAACGTCGCGCTGATCGACGCGCGCACCATCAGCGTGCAGCCCTGGGAGAAGGGCATGGGTGCCAAGATCGAAAAGGCCATCCGTGAGAGCGATCTGGGCCTGAACCCGGCCAGCATGGGCGATCTGATTCGCGTGCCCATGCCGCCCATGAGCGAAGAGCGCCGCAAGGAAATGACCAAGATCGTGCGCAGCGAGGGCGAGAACGCCAAGATCGCTGTGCGCAACCTGCGCCGCGACGCCAACGAAGCGATCAAGCGCCTGGTCAAGGACAAAGAGGCCACGGAGGACGACCAAAAACGTTCCGAAGCCGACATCCAGAAGTCCACCGACAAACACATCGCCGAGATCGATGCCTTGGTCGCCTCCAAGGAAAAGGACATCATGGAAGTCTGAAGCGCAGCGCTTCGGATCTTTCGTCTTTCGCCGCAACATGGCGTTTCCCCGCTTGTCTTCCGCTGCGTCCGCAGCGGCCCGCCCAGCGCCTCATCACGTGGCCATCGTGATGGACGGCAATGGCCGTTGGGCGCACAAGCGCCTATTGCCGCGCATTGCCGGGCACCGTCAGGGTGTCGAATCCTTGCGTCGCTGCATCCGCGCCTGCGCCGAACGCGGCGTGAAGGTGCTGACGGTGTTCGCGTTCTCTTCCGAGAACTGGAATCGCCCTGAGGAAGAAGTCAGCGGGCTGATGGAGCTGATGGGCAAGGCGTTGGCCAATGAGGTGCCTGAGCTGCATCGGGCGGGCATCCGCATGTATTTCGTGGGTGATCGCGATTCCTTGTCCGCGCGCATGCAGCAAAGCCTGACGCAGGCGGAGGCTGCCACGGCGGCCAATTCGCGCATGGTGCTCAACGTGTGTTTCAACTACGGCGGACGTTGGGACATCGCCCAGGCCGCGGCGCGGGTGGCGGCCAGCGGCCAGCCGATCAATGAAGAATCGCTGGGGCGCGCGACAGCGCTCGCGCATGTGCCCGACCCCGATCTGCTGATTCGCACGGGTGGCGAGCATCGCATCAGCAACTTTCTGTTGTGGCAGTGCGCCTACAGCGAGCTGTATTTCAGCGACAAGCTCTGGCCCGATTTCGACGAAGCCGCGCTGGACGAAGCCTTGGCCGACTACGCAGTTCGTGAGCGCCGCTTCGGCAAGACCTCCGCCCAGGTGGCGCAGGCCACAGGCTGAACGAAAGGCACCGACATGCTGCGTCAACGTGTCATCACCGCCCTGGTACTGCTGGCCATTCTGCTGCCGGCGCTTTTCGCCGCCTCGCCCGTGCCTTTCATTGCGCTGTCGGTGGCGATGATCGCGGCCGCCGGTTGGGAATGGGCACGCTTGAATGGTGTCACCGGCGCCGCCGCGTTGGCCACAGGTGCCGTGTGCGGCGCGCTGTGCCTGGCGTTGTGGGGGCTGGGCGCCGTGGATCGCCCCTTGCCCGGGCTCTGGTTGGCATCCGCAGCCGCTTGGGTCGTGGGCGGTGCGTGGCTGATTCGCGGGGGTGTCTCTGGCTGGCCCAAGCTGCCGCGCGGCCTGCGTTGGTTCGTTGGCGTGACCGCGTTGTGCGTGGCCTGGCTGGCCATGGCGCAGGCGCGCACGCTCGGCGTCAACTTCTTGCTCTCCTTGTTCATGCTGGTCTGGGCCGCCGACGTGTTTGCCTATTTCTTTGGCCGTGCGCTGGGCGGCAAGTTGTCGGCGGGGCGCAAGCTCGCGCCCACCATCAGCCCTGGCAAAAGCTGGGAAGGTGTTTGGGGTGGCATGCTGGGCGTGTTGATCGTCGGCTTTGTCTGGATCGGCGTTGACCAGCGTTGGGCCACCGGTTCCGCGAGCCTGTTTACGCGCCTCAACGGCGTTGGCCCTTGGTTGCTGGTCTTGGCGTGCTTGTTTCTGTCTGCGATGAGCGTGGTGGGCGACTTGATCGAGTCGCTCGTCAAGCGCAGCGCGGGTATGAAGGATTCCAGCCAGTTGCTGCCTGGCCATGGCGGCGTGCTCGACCGGATCGACGCCATGCTGCCCACGTTGCCGCTGGCGATGATGCTGGTCAGTGTTGCAGGAGGTGGGGCGTGAGCAAGCAGCGCGTGGCCGTGCTGGGATCGACCGGCTCGATTGGCACCAATACGCTGGACGTTCTGGCGCGCCACCCTGATCGGTTCGAGGTGGTGGCACTCACTGCCGCGACCCAGGTCGATCTGATGCTGGCGCAGTGCGAGCGCTTTCGGCCCCGCGTCGCAGCGATGGCCAGCGAGCCGCACGCGCAAGAGCTAGCGCAGAAAATTAAGCAAAAAGGCCTTCCAACGCAGGTGGAATCAGCGCAGGCAGCTATTGAAGATATAGCGTCTTCCGACGAGGTGGATGCTGTCATGGCCGCCATCGTCGGTGCTGCAGGACTGGCTTCCTGCCTGGCGGCGGCACGCGCCGGCAAGCGCTTGCTGCTCGCCAACAAAGAGGCATTGGTGGTTGGCGGCGATGTGTTCTTGCGGGCCGTGCGCGACGGCGGCGCCACGCTGCTGCCCATCGACAGCGAACACTCAGCCGTGTTCCAGTCGCTGCCCGACGATCCGGCCACCTGGGGGCGGCGCATTGAGAAGATCATGCTGACCTCGTCCGGCGGGCCGTTTCGCACGCGCGATCCGGCCACGCTGCGCGATGTCACACCCGATCAGGCCTGCGCGCACCCCAATTTCGCGATGGGGCGCAAGATCTCGGTGGATTCGGCCACGATGATGAACAAGGGGCTGGAGGTCATTGAGGCCAAGTACCTCTTCGGCGTGGCGCCCGAGCAGATCGAGGTCGTGATTCACCCGCAGCAGATCATCCACTCCATGGTGCAGTTTCACGACGCATCGGTCATCGCCCAACTGGGCACGCCCGATATGCGCGTGCCCATCGCCTATGGGCTGTCCTGGCCGGAGCGCGTCGAGAGTGGCACGCCGCGGCTCGATTTCGCGCGGATTGCCGCCATGACGTTCGAGGCACCCGACTTGGCGCGGTTTCCGTGCCTTGGCCTGGCGTGGGAGGCGCTTCGTGGGCCCTCAGGCAGCTGCGCCGTGTTGAACGCGGCCAACGAGGTGGCGGTGGCCGCCTTTCTGGACCGGCGAATCCGCTTTGACCAGATTCACCACGTCAACCGTGCCACGCTGGATACCGTGCGGCCGGATGCGCCCGACAGCCTGGAAGCGTTGCTGGCGCTGGACGCGCAGGCGCGCGCTGCGGCATTGTTGGTGGTTGGCGCCCTGGCGCCTTGAACTTTCACCGCGACGACGGAACCTAGTGCCATGCTGATGACTTTGCTGGCTTTTGTCGTGGCCTTGGGCGTGCTTATCGCCATCCACGAATGGGGACACTACCGCATGGCGGTGGCCCGGGGTGTCAAGGTGCTGCGCTTTTCGGTGGGCTTTGGCAAGACCATTGCGCGCTTCAAGCCCAAGAAGCAGCGCCAGGGACAGGACACGGAATTCGTCATTGGCGCCATCCCTTTTGGCGGCTACGTCAAGATGCTGGACGAGCGCGAAGGAGAAGTGCCTGAGGCGGATCGCCCCATGGCGTTCAACACCCAGCCGCTTTCAACACGCGCGCTCATCGTGGCCGCTGGGCCGGTCGCCAATTTGATTTTGGCGGTGCTGCTTTACGCAGTGGTCAACTGGGTGGGCGTGGATGAGCCGCGCGCGCTGTTGTCACCGCCGGTGGCCGGGTCACTCGCGCAAAGTGCCGGGCTGCAAGGCGGTGATCTTGTGCGCAGCGCCGCGCTGGCCGGCGATGATTTGGAGCCGGTGGCCTCGTTCGAGACCCTGCGCTGGGTACTGACCCGCGGTGCTTTGAATGCGCAGGACGTTCAGCTGGAGGTGGTACGCGGCGACAACGGCACGTCGCGCGAAGTGCGCCTGCCGCTGTCTTCGCTGGCCCACAAAGACCCTGACGCTCAACTGTTTCGCGCCATCGGCATCGTCTCGCCGCTGACCGAACCTGTCCTGGGCGAGGTGATGGCGGGCGGCGCAGCGGCGCGCGCCGGTCTTCGCGAAGGCGACCGTGTCGTTCGCGTGGGCGATACCGCCGTGGCGGACGGCCAGCAGCTGCGCGAGTGGATTCGCGCCTCCGCCCGCGATGGTGCGCCGGCCGAACTGGCCTGGCAGATCGTCCGCGACGGTCGTCCCATGACCGTTCAAGTGCGCCCGGACGCCGTGGACGACAAGGGCGGCCGCATCGGCCGCGTGGGCGCCTTCGTGGGATCTGCGCCGGCCATGGTCACCGTCCGCCAGGGTCCCATTGAGGGCCTGTGGTCTGGCGCGGTGCGCGTCTGGGAGGTTTCCACGCTGTCGTTGCGCCTGTTGGGCCGCATGGTGACGGGTGATTTGTCGCTCAAGAACCTGAGCGGCCCCATTGCGATTGCCGACTACGCGGGCAAGTCTGCCGCGCTGGGTTTGACGTATTACCTTGGCTTTTTGGCCTTCATCAGCGTCAGCCTGGGCGTGCTGAACCTGCTGCCCGTGCCCGTCCTCGATGGGGGGCACCTGATGTATTATCTTTGGGAGGCGGTCACGGGCAAGGCGGTAGAAGGCAAATGGCTCGAACGGCTCCAATACGTGGGCATGTTTTTGCTGCTGTCCATGATGGCCATTGCGATGTTCAACGACATCACCCAGCGCCTAGGCTAGAACATCTGTGACCCGCAGGTCACCTCAAACTCTGCATTCATGAAGTCAATCGCTCAACGATTCCGCCTGCGCTCTGTGACCTCGTTGGTCACGCTGGCCCTTGCATCGCAAATGGCCTGGGCGGTTGACCCTTTCACCGTGCGCGACATCCGTATCGAGGGCCTGCAGCGCGTCGAGCCGGGCACCGTGTTCGCGTCTCTGCCGGTACGTGTGGGCGAAACCTACAACGATGAAAAAGGCGCCGCGGCCATCCGTTCGCTGTTCGGCCTGGGCTTGTTCACCGACGTGCGCCTCGACGTGCAGGGCGACGTGCTCGTGGTCAACGTGCAGGAGCGTCCTACCGTCGCTGCCGTGGATTTCGCTGGCAACAAGGAATTCAGCAACGACATCCTGCAAGGTGTGCTGCGCGACGCGGGGCTGTCGTCTGGGCGGCCTTACGACCGCGCGCTGATCGACCGGATCGAGCAAGAGCTCAAGCGCCAGTACATCAACAAGAGCCTTTACGGCGCCGAGGTGGTGACCACCGTCACCCCCATGGAGCGCAACCAGGTTCGCCTGACCTTCAACATCACCGAAGGCCGCGCTGCGCGTATCAATGACATCGAGATCCTCGGCAACCACGCCTTTTCTGAAAAGCAGCTCAAGGGCCTCTTCGAGCTGGATTCAGGTGGCTGGCTGTCTTGGTATACGAAATCCGACCAGTATTCGCGCACCAAGTTGAATGCCGATCTGGAGGCGCTGCGCTCCTTCTACCTGGCGCGTGGCTACCTCGATTTCAAGATCGATTCCACCCAGGTGGCCATGTCGCCCGACAAGGAATCCATCTCGGTCACCGTCAACGTCACTGAAGGTGACCGCTTTGTCGTGACCGGCGTCTCGCTCGAAGGCAATTACCTTGACAAGGACGACGAGTTCAAATCGCTCATCACCATCAAGCCGGGTGAGGCGTACAACGCCGATCAGGTGGCAGAAACCACCAAGGCGTTCACCGAATACTTTGGCAACTACGGTTATGCGTTCGCCCAGGTGGAAGCGCTGCCGCAGGTGGATCGTTCGACCAACCGTGTGGCGATGGTGATCAAGTCGGATCCGGGGCGGCGCGCCTATGTGCGCCGCATCAACGTGCAGGGCAACGCTCGCACCCGCGACGAAGTGATCCGCCGCGAGTTCCGCCAGTACGAATCGTCCTGGTACGACGCCGACCGCATTCGCCTGTCGCGCGATCGGGTGGATCGCCTGGGGTATTTCACCGAACTGTCCGTGACCTCGGCCGAAGTGCCGGGCGCGCCTGATCAGGTCGATCTGAATATCGAAGTCAAGGAAAAGCCGACGGGCAACATCTCCATCGGCGCAGGCTATTCGTCGGCAGAGAAGCTGTCGTTCACCTTTGGCCTGGCGCAGGAAAACGTGTTTGGCTCGGGCAACCGGCTGGATCTGCAGCTCAATACGGGCAAGTTCAACCGCACCGTGGTGGTCAGCACGACCGACCCGTATTTCACGGCCAACGGTGTGTCGCGCACGGTCGATCTGTACTACAAGACCCAGAAGCCGTACCAGGATCAGGGTGGTAACTACACCCTGGTCACCATGGGTGCTGGCCTGAAGTTCGGTGTGCCCGTTACCGAAATCGACACCGTGTACTTGGGCATGAACGCCGAGCGCACGCGCATCAAGCCGGGTACGAACATTCCGGCCTCGTATCTGGCCTACGCCAACCGTTTTGGCTACACCAGTACATCCTTCCCCTTCACATTGGGCTGGTCGCGCGATTCTCGCGACAGCGCATTGGCGCCTACCGATGGCCGCTATCAGCGCTTGCTGGGTGAATTGGGCCTGGTCGGCGACGCGCGCTACGTCAAGGCGAACTACCAGTACCAGCAATACATCCCTCTGGGCAAGCTGTACACGCTCGCATTCAATGCCGAAGCGGGCTGGGGCAAAGGTTTGGGCGGTCGCCCGTTCCCGGTCTTCAAGAACTTCTATTCGGGTGGCCTGGGGTCGGTGCGCGGCTATGAGCAGTCCACGCTCGGCCCGCGCGACGTGACGGGCGCTTTTATCGGCGGTACGCGCAAGTTCACCCTGAACACCGAGTTCATTACCCCGTTCCCCGGTGCCGGCAACGATCGCACCTTGCGCCTGTTCGGCTTCGTCGACGTGGGCGCGCTGTACGGCGACGGTGAGAAGATCACCGGCGACGCATTGCGTTACTCAACCGGTATCGGGTTCAGCTGGATCTCGCCCCTGGGCCCGCTGCGGTTTGCCTTTGCAGTGCCGCTGCGCAAGCGCCCCGGCGATAGAATTCAACGTTTCCAATTCCAGATCGGGACTTCGTTTTGAAGCAGTATTTTTCTCATGGGCTGATGGCGCTGGTGGTCACGGGCGCCGCAGTGCTGAGCACGCAGGCCGTTGCGCAAGATTTCGCGCGCATCGGTTTCGTCAACACCGACCGCATGCTGCGTGAAGCCAACTCCTCTCGCACCGCGCAGACCAAGCTGGAGCAAGAGTTCTCACGTCGCGAAAAAGAGATCGACGACGCCGGCAGCGCACTGAAAACCGCTTCCGATCGCTTTGAGCGCGAATCGACCACCATGTCGGAAAGCCAGCGCCAAACGCGCCAGCGCCAACTGATGGATCAAGACCGCGAGTTTCAGCGCAAGCGCCGTGAATTCCAGGAAGACCTGAATTCGCGCAAACAGGAAGAGCTCCAGCAGATTCTTGACCGCGCCAACCGTATCGTCAAACAGGTCGCCGAGGCTGAAAAGTACGACGTCATCCTGCAAGAGGCGGTGTACGTCAATCCCAAGCTCGATATCACCGACAAGGTGATCAAGGCGCTCAACGGCGCCAAGTGAGTGAGCGCGCGTGCTACCTTTTTTGCAGCGCGCGCCCCGAGATTCCTACTGCTGAATTCCTGACGTGACCTTGCGAGCCGGTGCCATTGTTCAGTCGCTCGGCGGAGAGCTGTTTGGTGATCCGGACCGTCAGATCACCCGACTGGCGCCGCTGGAAACCGCTCAGCCGACCGAGCTGAGCTACCTTGTCAACCCGCGTCTGGCCCAGCAGCTGGCCAACACGCAGGCTGGCTGCGTCATCGTGGGGCCCGCCATGGCGGAGGCCGCCCGCAGCCGCGGCGACTGCATCGTCTGCGACGATCCGCACCTGTACTTCGCGCGCGTTACCCAACTGTGGCGCCGCCTTCACCACGTTGCGCCGCGTTCGCGCATTCATCCCAGCGCGGTGGTGGAAGAGGGTGCCTTCGTACATCCCACCGCCGTTGTCGGCGCGCTCAGCTTCGTGGGTCGTGGCGCCCGTATTGGTGCCGACACGGTCATCAAAGAGCGCGTGACCATTGGCGAAGACTGCGTGCTGGGCGCCCGCTGCCTGGTGCAAAGCGGTGCGGTGATCGGCGGCGACGGCTTCGGCTTTGCATCGCAAGACGGCGCCTGGATCAAGATCGAGCAGCTGGGCGCGGTGCGCATCGGGGACGACGTGGAGATCGGCGCCAACACCTGCGTGGACCGCGGCGCGTTGGACGACACCGTGATCGAAGACGGCGTCAAGCTCGACAACCTGATCCAGATAGGCCACAACACGCACATTGGCAAGCACACGGCGATGGCCGGCTGCGTGGGCGTGGCGGGCAGCGCGCGCATCGGCGCCTATTGCACCGTGGGCGGCGCGGGCATGATCGCCGGGCACCTGAGCATTGCCGACCATGTGCATGTGTCGGCCGGGTCATTGGTGTCGCGCTCGATCACCAAGCCGGGCCACTACACCGGCTTCTTCCCCATCGATGACAATGGCGAGTGGGAAAAGAACGCCGCCACCCTGAGGCAGCTGCACCGCCTGCGCGAACGCGTTCGGCAACTCGAGCGGCTCATGGCCGATTCCGAAGAATAATGGGCTCCAGCGCTTGTGCGACAAGCGCTGGCAGCTATCAAATAGTGAGCATACTGCCATGATGGACATCCACCACATCCTGACCAAGCTGCCGCACCGCTACCCGTTTTTGCTGGTCGATCGCGTGTTGGATATCGACCTTGAGGCCAAGACCATCCGCGCGCTCAAGAACGTGACGGTGAACGAGCCTTGTTTCACCGGGCATTTTCCCAAGCGCCCGGTTTTCCCGGGCGTTTTGATGCTGGAGGCGCTGGCCCAGGCCTGCGCGCTGCTGTCGTTCGAAGTCACCGGCCTGTCGCTGGACGACGAATCGGTCTTTTACTTTGTCGGCGTGGACGGCGCGCGTTTCAAGCGCCCCGTTGAGCCGGGCGACCAGCTCATCATGCATTCGGCTTTAGAGCGCGTGCGCGGCGGCATCTACCGCTACAACTGCAAGGCCACGGTCGATGACGAGGTCGCGGTCGAAGCGGCGATCATGTGCACGATGCGCAAGGTGGTATGACGCTGCCGGATTGCCAAGCTGCCGTGTCTTCTGACGTGCCGCGCGTCTTCTTGCGCGTTCGCGTGACGGACTTCTTCAGCCTTCTGAGCGCCGCCGCGCGCCGGCCCGCCTTGAAGGTTGAAAGGGCTGGCGCTTGACCCAGATCCACCCCACCGCATTGGTTGACCCTGCGGCCGAATTGGCCGAAGGCGTGGTGGTGGGTGCGTATTCGATCATCGGCCCGCATGTGCGCGTGGGCGCCGCCACCGAAATCGGCCCGCACTGCGTGGTGGAAGGCCACACCACCATCGGGCGCAGCAACCGCATTCTGCAGTTCGCCAGCATCGGCGCGCCACCGCAAGACAAGAAATACGCTGGCGAGCCCACGCGGCTGGAAATTGGCGACGGCAACACCTTCCGCGAGTTCGTCACCGTCAACACCGGCACCGTGCAGGATGCGGGCGTCACCCGCATCGGCAGCGACAACTGGATCATGGCCTACGTGCACATTGCGCACGATTGCCAGCTGGGCGACCACATCATCCTGGCCAACTCGGTGCAACTGGCCGGGCACGTGCATTTGGGCGACTGGGTCTTTCTGGGCGGGCTGACGGGCGTGCACCAGTTCGTGCGCGTGGGAGCGCACGCGATGACGGCCTTCCAGTCGCGACTGGCGCAAGATGTGCCGCCCTTCGTCACCGCGGGCGGCAACCCTTCGGAAGCGCAGAGCATCAACGCCGAGGGCTTGCGCCGCCGTGGCTACAGCAGCGAGCGGATTGCGCTGGTCAAGCAGATGTACCGGCTGCTGTACCGCAAGGGCCTGACGCTGGATGCCGCACGCCAGCAGATCGATGCGCTGCGCGGTGAAGTGCCCGAGGCCGACACCGATATCGCGCTGATGCAAACCTTTCTGGCGCAGGCCTCTCGCGGTATCGTGCGTTGACCAAGTGGCCGCTGGTGCCGCTAGCTGGAGAAGATAGATGAACACCCGTATCTTGGTGCGCCGCGTGGGCGTTGCTTTCGCCCTGTCGGGCGCTCTGGCCGCGCACGCCGAGCCCGCGTCCGAAGCCGCTGCGCAAGAGCTGCTCAAGATCAGCCGGGCCGAGTCGATGATGACGGCAGCGAGCGCCAACCTGGAGCAGCAAATGCGCGACACCATGGGCAGCATGCTGGCGCAGGAAAAGCTGACCCCCGCGCAGCGCGACGCCGTGACGCGCGTGGTGCCCGCCCGCGTGTCTGAGCTGATCAGCAAGGCGATGGACTGGCCGGCAGTAGAAAAAGACATGGTGCAGGTCTACCGCGATAACTTCACTGAAGAAGAAGTGGCGGGGCAGATCGCGTTCTACCGCTCATCCGTCGGCCAATCGGTGCTCGACAAAATGCCGGCCGTCATGCAGCAATCCACCGAGTTGGCCATGCGCCGCATGCAGACGGTGCTGCCGCAGATGAAGTCCGTCATTGAAAAGGCGCTGGCCGAAGCGAAAGCCAGCGCCGACGCCGCGCCCAGCCGCCCGTGATCACGCAGACCGGCGCCGCCGCTGGGGCGTCACCGAGCTTGGCGATGGTGGCCGGCGAACCTTCCGGCGACCTGCTCGCCGGGCACCTTCTGGCGCACCTCAAGGCGCGATGGCCTGGTCTGGATGCGGCCGGGATAGGCGGCGCTCACATGGTGGCGCAGGGGTTCAACGCCTGGTGGCCGGTCGAGAAGCTGTCGGTGCGTGGCTATCTCGAAGTGCTGCCGCGCCTGCCCGAGCTGCTGCGCCTGCGCCGCCAGCTGGGTGATCGCCTGCTGGCCGAGCGGCCGGACCTGTTCATCGGCGTGGACGCGCCCGATTTCAATTTCGACCTGGAAGCGCGCCTCAAGCAAGGTGGCCTCAAGACCCTGCACTTCGTCAGCCCATCCTTCTGGGCCTGGCGGCCAGAAAAGCTGATCAAGCTGCGGCGCGCGGCCGACCACGTGCTGTGCCTGTTCCCCTTCGAGCCCGAACTGCTGCACCGCGCCGGCATTGCCGCCACCTACGTCGGTCACCCCTTGGCGCAGGCCATTCCGATGCAGGCCGACGCCGCAGCCGCGCGCGCTGCGCTGGGCCTGCGCGCCGATGGGCCGCTGGTCGCGCTGCTGCCCGGCAGCCGCAATGCCGAGGTAGATCACCTTGCGTCAAGATTCTTTCAGGCTGCAGCGCTTATCCGACAAGTGCATCCAGCTACACAATTTGTAGTGCCCACGGTGCCTTACCTGCTGCCCAAGGTGCGGCAGCTGGCCGGCGCCAGCGGCCTGGGCGACGCGGTGCACGTGGTGGCGGGCCAGTCGCACGCCGCGCTCGCGGCCTGCGACGTGACCCTGATCGCCAGCGGCACCGCCACGCTGGAGGCCGCGCTGTTCCATAAACCCATGGTGATCGCCTACGCCATGCCCGCGCTCAGCTACCGGCTGATGTGGCGCAAGCGTCAGCTGCCCTGGGTGGGCCTGCCCAACATCCTGTGCGCCCCGCGCGAATGGCTGGATCGGCCTGCCGCCGTGGCGCCGCGCGAATGGGCCGACCGGCCGGGCGCGCCCTTCGTCGTGCCCGAACTGGTGCAGGACGCCGCCACGCCGCGTGCGCTGGCCACGGCCGTGCTGGACTGGCTGCGCGCGCCTGAGAAAATGGCGGCCACCACGGCGCGCTTTGCCGATCTGCACGCCGAACTGCGCCGCCCCACCGCCCAACTCGCTACCAATGCGATCGAAACGCTTCTTGCACGCTGAACAGTCCGCGCTGGACTGGAAACCGTCCGGCCTGTGCGCCGGCGTGGACGAGGCCGGGCGCGGCCCGCTGGCCGGGCCGGTGGTCGCGGCGGCCGTGATCCTGGACCCGCGCAAGCCCATCGCCGGCTTGGCCGATTCCAAAACGCTGACCGCGCTTCGGCGTGAGCGGCTGTACGACGAGATTTGCGCCAAGGCGCTGTGCTGCTCCATCGCCGAGGCTTCGGTGGCAGAGATCGACACCATCAACATCCTGCAAGCCACGCTGCTGGCCATGCGCCGCGCCGTGGAGGGCCTGCGCCTGCCGCCCGCGCTGGTGCGGGTGGACGGCAACCGCTTGCCGGTGCTGGCAGTGCGGGCCGAAGCGGTGGTGGGTGGCGACGCCACGGTGGCCGAGATATCGGCCGCCTCCATCCTGGCCAAGGTGCACCGCGACCGCTGGTGCGCCGCAATCGACTTGCAGTGGCCGCAGTACGGCTTTGCTGCGCACAAGGGCTACGGCACGCGCGCGCACATGCAGGCCTTGCGCGAACACGGCGCGTGTGTGCACCACCGGCGCACCTTCGGCCCCGTGGCGGCTGCCCTGCTGGCCAGCCAGGGCGCGTTGCAACCCGAGGCGGCATCGGCATGAGTGAAACCGGCCCCGTCGTCATCCGATCGCGCGACAACGCGCTGCTGAAAGACCTGCGGCGCCTGGCGCAGGACAACGGCGCCTACCGCAAGCAGGGCCGCGTGTGGATCGAGGGGGATCACCTCTGCCGTGCCGCCCTGGCGCGCGGGTGGCGCCCGGCGTTGGCTGTGTTTTCTGAATCATATTGGCCTGCAGCGCCCGCTGCAATTGCGCAAGCAGCTCCTAAAAACATAGTAATCGAAGATGGGCTGATGGCCGGCATCAGCGGCCTGGAATCGCCCGCGCCGATGGCTTTCGTGCTCGATCTGCCAGCGGGCCACGCGCTGCAGGCCGACCTGCCCACCGTCGTGCTCGACCGCCTGCAAGACGCGGGCAACGTCGGCTCCATCCTGCGCAGCGCGGGCGCGTTTGGCTTCGCGCAGGTGCTGGCGATCAAGGGCACGGCGCAGCTGTGGTCGCCCAAGGTGCTGCGCGCGGGCATGGGCGCGCATTTCGGCCTGCGCCTGGTTGAAGGCCTGGACGTGGCCGCGCTGGCCGCGCTGCAGGTGCCCTTGGTAGTGACCAGCTCGCACGAGGGCGAATGGCTGCACCGCGCGCGCCTGCCCTGGCCGTGCGCGTGGGTGATGGGGCACGAAGGGCAGGGCGTGGATGCCGCTTTGGCCCAGCGCGCGGCGATGGCCGTGCGCATCGCCCAGCCGGGCGGCGAGGAGTCGCTGAACGTAGGCGCTGCGGCGGCGATTTGCCTGCACGCCAGCGCCACATCGCGAATGGCCTGAGGCGCGCGGCAGGCCCCACGCGGGGCGAGGGTGCAAGGTATAATCAGCGGCTTTTCTCGAAACCGCGTCGCCCGACCGCAGTCAAGTCCAACATTCAATTGAGACGAGCCACGCGGCGCGCTGCGTGGCCAGGCAAGTGTGGGCGACCGTCAACCAACGGAGTATCCCGTGCTTTCCACCTTGAGCGGGAAACACCCCGCCGCCATCCTGGCCCTTGCCGATGGCACGGTCTTCATCGGTCAGTCCATTGGTGCTGCCGGCCAAACGGTCGGCGAAGTGGTGTTCAACACCTCGATCACCGGCTACCAGGAAATCCTGACCGACCCCAGCTACTGCCAGCAGCTGGTCACCCTGACTTACCCCCACATCGGCAGCTACGGCACCAATGGCGAGGACGTCGAGTCTGCCCAGGTGTTTGCCGCCGGCCTGATCGTGCGCGATCTGCCGCTGCTGGCCAGCAACTTCCGCAGCGACGCCAGCCTGAGCGAATACCTGCAGCGAGCTGGTTGCGTGGCCATTGCCGGCATCGACACGCGCCAGCTCACGCGCCTGCTGCGCGACAAGGGGGCGCAAAACGGCGCGATTCTGGCGTTGGCCGAGGGCCAGGCGCCCGATCAAGCCGCCGTCGACACCGCCTTGGCCGCCGCGCGCGCCACGCCGCCCATGAGCGGGCTGGATCTGGCCAAGGTGGTCAGCACCACCGAAGCCTACCCCTGGACGCAGACCGAATGGCGCCTGGGCGAAGGCTATGGCCGCCAGGACGCGCCCCGCTTCAAGGTGGTGGCGTACGACTTCGGCGCCAAGTACAACATCCTGCGCATGCTGGCCGAACGCGGTTGCGACTTGACCGTGGTGCCCGCGCAGACTTCCGCCGCCGAGGTACTGGCCATGCGGCCAGACGGCGTGTTCCTGTCCAATGGCCCCGGCGACCCCGAGCCGTGCGACTACGCGATCAACGCCGCGCGCGAGATCATCGCCAGCGGCATGCCCACCTTCGGCATCTGCCTGGGCCACCAGATCATGGCCCTGGCCGCGGGTGCCAAGACGTTCAAGATGGCCAACAGCCACCACGGCGCCAACCACCCGGTGAAAGACCTGGACACAGGCCGCGTCAGCATCACCAGCCAGAACCACGGCTTTGCGGTGGCGATGGATTCGCTGCCCGCCACGCTGCGCGCCACGCACATCAGCCTGTTCGACGGCACGCTGCAAGGCCTGGAAGTGATCGGGAAGCCGGCGTTCTGCTTTCAGGGGCACCCTGAGGCCTCGCCCGGCCCCCACGACATTGGCTACCTGTTTGACCGTTTCATAAAAGATATGGCTGCAGCGCAGGCTGGTAGTGCGCCGGCAGCTACAAAAAAGGGAGTGGTTGCCGCATGAAGTTGTACAGCTTTCCGCAGGCTCCGCTGGAAAAAGCCATTGCCAAGCGCATGCTGACGCTGGTGCCGCCGCACAAGGATTGGTTCGCTGAGCGCTGGTCGCAAAAGCCCTACAAGAAATCCTTCATGGAACACAAGGCCATGCCGCTGATCACGCTGCTGGCCAAGGGCAAGACCTGGACCGACGAAGAATTCAACAGCGAGCTGGCCGGCTGGACGGTGAAGTTCTACGACGCCGAAGCCGAAGTGCTGCGCCCGCTGATCGACGGCGACGGCCTGCTGCAGCTGATGCAGAAAAACATGCCGCCCGAGCGCGTGCAGGCCCTGCTGCGCAAGCTGGATGAGGATCGCCATGCCTAATGCGCGCCAAGCGGGCTGGTTGCGGCGCTGCCTGGCTGCCGGCGTGGCCGGCGCCTTCCTGGCGCTGGGCGCGGCAGGTTGCGCCAGCAATGGCGCCGCCAAGGCAGCCGACCCGGCGCGCGTGCAGCGCCTGGGCGCACTGTTCGTGCAGACCATGCCGATCGGCTGGATTGCCGAGCGCGTGGCCCAGCTTGACCCGCAGTGGCCCATGCAGCAGCACGCCGGCAAGTTCACGCCCGCGCAGCTGGCCTGCACTCGCGGTGAACTGACGGCCGACAAGGTGGACGCCACCGTGATCGGCAACGCGCAGGCCTTTGCCCGGCGCTACCCTGATCGCGTGGAAGAGTCGATCCAGCTGCTGGAAGCCGGCGCGGCCGAAACCACCGGCATGCTGATGCGCGCCGGCGTGCGAGAGGGCACGGGCGGCGCCAAGGTGGACGCCAGCCGCTTGATGGCCGAATTGACCGCCGCGCAGCTTCGGTCTTTCGTCACCTTGACTGAAAACCCCCAATACGCCGAACTGCGCCAAGCCCTGCGGCTGGATGGCATCACCAGTGCCAGCAGTCGCCAAGAATCGCGCCAGCGCGGCTTTCGCCTGGGGCAATCGCTGATGGCGGCACCGCTGCTGAGCGCGTTCGAGCGCTGCAACATCTCCCCAGCAGCCATTTTTGACAAGCCTGGAATGCCTGCGTGAGCGACTCCATGGCGTGGTGCTTGGCCCTGGTGGTCTTTGGCGCGCTGGCCTTGCTGGCCGGCTGCGCTCGCCTGCCCGTGGCCGAAACCGCCGCGCCCCGCGACCGGTTTGCCAGCGCCTATGTCGAGTTGCTGCCCGTCGCCGACATGATGGGTGAAGCCGCCGCGCGCGACCCGCGCTGGCCCTTGGCCGAAAAGGCCGCGCTGGTCAGCCCCGCCCAGCTGGGGTGCATGCGCCAGGCGTTGGCCCCCGGCCAGGTGCAGGCGGCGCAGCTCCAGTTGGCACTCGACTACGCCGACGCGCATCCTGCCACGCTGACGGCAGACATCGCCGTTCTGGAAGGCGGCGCTGCCCGCCTGATCGGCCAGGCCATGCGTGCCGGGGCCGGGTTGAAAGCCCCTGCATCCACGCGCCCCGCCAGCGAGGGTGAAATGCGGGCGCTGGCGCAGTTCGCCACCGACGCGCGCTTCGCCGATCTGCGCCAGGCCACGGGCCTGTCCCGGCTGGCGGGCGGATCGCCTTCGGCGGACGACGAGCGCGGCAAGGACATTGCGCGCGCCCTGACAGTGAACTTTCTGACCGACGCATTTCTGCGTTGCCACATTCCGGTCAAGCTTTTGTATTGACCCCAAGCCATGCCCAAACGTTCTGATCTGAAATCCATCCTCATCATTGGCGCCGGCCCCATCGTGATTGGCCAGGCGTGCGAGTTCGACTATTCCGGCGTGCAGGCCTGCAAGGCGCTGCGCGAAGAAGGCTACAAGGTCATCCTGATCAACAGCAACCCCGCGACGATCATGACCGACCCGGCCACGGCCGACGTCACCTACATCGAGCCCATCACCTGGCCGACGGTCGAGAAGATCATCGCCAAGGAGCGGCCCGACGCCATCCTGCCCACCATGGGTGGCCAGACGGCGCTGAACTGCGCGCTCGATTTGTGGCGCAACGGCGTGCTGGCCAAGTACAACGTTGAGCTGATCGGCGCCACGCCTGAGGCCATCGACAAGGCCGAAGACCGACTGAAGTTCAAAGAGGCGATGACCAAGATCGGCCTGGGCTCGGCACGCTCGGGCATTGCGCACAGCATGGACGAAGCCTGGGGCGTGCAAAAGCACGTGGGCTTTCCCACCGTGATCCGCCCCAGCTTCACCCTGGGCGGCACCGGCGGCGGCATCGCCTACAACCCGGAAGAGTTCGAGACCATCTGCAAGCGCGGCCTGGAAGCCTCGCCCACCAACGAGTTGCTGATTGAAGAATCGCTGCTCGGCTGGAAAGAGTACGAGATGGAAGTGGTGCGCGACAAGGCGGACAACTGCATCATCATCTGCTCCATTGAAAACCTGGACCCGATGGGTGTGCACACGGGCGACTCGATCACGGTGGCCCCGGCGCAGACGCTGACCGATAAGGAATACCAGATCATGCGCAACGCCAGCATCGCGGTGCTGCGCGAGATCGGGGTGGACACGGGCGGCTCGAACGTGCAGTTCTCGATCAACCCCAAAGACGGCCGCATGGTCGTCATCGAGATGAACCCGCGCGTGTCGCGTTCATCCGCGCTGGCCTCCAAGGCCACGGGCTTTCCCATCGCCAAGGTGGCCGCCAAGCTGGCTGTCGGCTACACGCTGGACGAACTGAAGAACGACATCACCGGCGGCGCCACGCCAGCCAGTTTCGAGCCCAGCATCGACTACGTCGTTACCAAGATCCCGCGTTTCGCGTTCGAGAAGTTTCCGGCCGCCGACAACCGCCTGACCACGCAGATGAAGAGCGTGGGCGAGGTGATGGCCATCGGCCGCACCTTCCAGGAATCCTTCCAGAAAGCCCTGCGTGGCCTGGAAGTGGGCGTGGATGGCATGAACGAAAAAACCCAGGACCGCGAATGGCTTGAAAAAGAGCTGGGCGAGCCGGGGCCAGACCGCATCTGGTTCGTGGGCGACGCCTTCGCCGCCGGCTGGTCGCTGGACGAGGTGCACAACATCACCAAGATCGACAAATGGTTCTTGGTGCAGATCGAGGAGATCATCAAGATCGAGCTGGAGCTGGACCAGCACACCGAGCAGCAGGGCGCCAAGGCGCTGGAGACGCTATCGAAAGAAGAGCTACTCACGCTCAAGCGCAAAGGCTTCTCGGACCGTCGCCTGGCCAAACTGCTTAAGACCACGGACAAGGCGGTGCGCGACCAGCGCCGTGCGCTGAATGTGCGCCCGGTCTACAAGCGCGTGGACACCTGCGCCGCCGAATTCGCCACCAACACCGCGTACATGTATTCGACGTACGAGGTGGAATGCGAGGCCGCGCCCACCAACAACAAGAAGATCATGGTGCTCGGCGGTGGCCCCAACCGCATCGGCCAGGGCATCGAGTTCGACTACTGCTGCGTGCACGCCGCGCTGGCCATGCGCGAAGATGGCTACGAGACCATCATGGTCAACTGCAACCCCGAAACCGTCTCGACCGACTACGACACGTCTGACCGCCTGTACTTCGAGCCGCTGACGCTGGAAGACGTGCTGGAGATCGTCGACAAGGAAAAGCCCACCGGCGTGATCGTGCAGTACGGCGGCCAAACGCCGCTGAAACTGGCGCTGGGCCTCGAGGCCGAAGGCGTGCCCATCATCGGCACCAGCCCCGACATGATCGACGCCGCCGAAGACCGCGAGCGCTTCCAGAAACTGCTGCATGAGCTGGGCCTGCGCCAGCCGCCCAACGCCACCGCCCGCACCGAGGCCGAGGCGCTGGAAAAGGCCGCCGAGCTGGGCTATCCGCTGGTGGTGCGCCCCAGCTACGTGCTGGGCGGCCGCGCCATGGAAATCGTGCACGAACAGCGCGACCTGGAGCGCTACATGCGCGAAGCGGTGAAGGTCAGCAACGATTCGCCGGTGCTGCTGGACCGTTTCCTGTCCGACGCCATCGAGTGCGACGTCGATGCCGTCTGCGACGGCCAGCGCGTGTTCATCGGCGGCGTGATGGAGCATATCGAGCAAGCCGGCGTGCACTCGGGCGACTCGGGCTGCTCGCTGCCGCCGTACTACCTGAAGCAGGCCACCATCGACGAGCTGAAGCGCCAGACCGCCGCCATGGCCAAGGGCCTGAACGTGGTGGGCCTGATGAACGTGCAGTTCGCCATTCAGGAAAAACCGCAGGCCGACGGCAGCAAGCAGGACGTGATCTACGTGCTGGAAGTCAACCCCCGCGCCAGCCGCACCGTGCCCTTCGTCAGCAAGGCCACCGGCATCCAGCTGGCCAAGGTGGCCGCGCGCTGCATGGCAGGCCAGTCGCTGGACGCGCAAGGCATTGGCGCCGAAGTGCACCCGCCGTACTTCAGCGTGAAGGAAGCGGTGTTCCCGTTCGTGAAATTCCCGGGTGTCGACACGATCCTGGGCCCCGAGATGAAATCGACCGGCGAAGTCATGGGCGTGGGCAAGACCTTTGGCGAGGCCTACGTCAAGGCGCAGATGGGTGCGGGCGAGCGCCTGCCGCGCCCGCTGAAGGCCGATGGCACGCCCAGTGGCAAGGTCTTCCTGACGGTGAAGAACAGCGACAAGCCGCAAGCCGTGCAGATTGCACGCGATTTGCACGCCATGGGCTTCGCGCTGGTGGCCACGCGCGGCACGGCCGCCGCCATCGAAGCGGCGGGCATCCCGGTGCAGACGGTGAACAAGGTCACCGAAGGCCGCCCGCACGTCGTCGACGCGATCAAGAACGGCGAAATCGTCATGGTCATCAACACCGTGGAAGAGCGCCGCAACGCCATCGCCGACTCGCGCCAGATCCGCACCAGTTCGCTGCTGAACCGCCTGACCACCTTCACCACCATCGCCGGCGCCGAAGCCGCGGTGGAGGGCATGAAGTTCATGGACAAGCTGGGTGTGATCTCGGTGCAGGAGATGCACGCGCAACTGGTGTAAGCGGACCGACGCGCGGGGCTTGCGGCCGCGCGCGTCCCCTGCCTGATGGGCTAGGGCCCCAGCGCCCAAAGCCGGGGCATAATGGCATCAACAACACACACCGCCGAGGGGAAACGCTCGGCGGTTTTCGCTTTTTGCATGGACTTAGAGACAAATGGCCACCATTCCCATCACCACGCGCGGCGCTGAGAAACTCAAGGCGGAACTGCATCGCCTCAAGACCAAGGACCGCCCGGAGGTCATCCAGGCGATTGCCGAGGCGCGCGCGCAGGGTGACTTGAGCGAAAACGCCGAGTACGACGCGGCCAAGGATCGCCAGGGCTTCATCGAAGGCCGCATCAAGGAAGTGGAAGGCAAGCTGGCCGCCGCGCAGGTGATCGATCCGTCGTCGCTGGACGCGGGTGGCAAGGTCGTTTTTGGCGCCACCGTGCAGCTGGAAGAAGAGGAATCGGGCGAGAAAGTCACCTACCAGATCGTGGGTGAGGACGAGGCCGACCTGAAGCACGGCCTGATCAACATCAGCAGCCCCATCGCCCGCGCGCTGATCGGCAAGGAAGAGGGCGACAGCGCCGAAGTGCAGGCGCCCGGCGGCGTGAAGCACTACGAAATCATCGCCGTCAGCTACATCTGAGCACCCGGCGCACGCCATGAGATCACGCACGCTCGTCTTTGCCGCCGCCCTGTGGTGGGGCAGCCTGAGTGCCATTGGCTTCATGGCGGTGCCGCTGTTGTTCCGCTACTTGCCTACCGCGGCGCTGGCGGGGCAGGCGGCGGCGCGGCTGTTTTCGGCGCAGACGTGGGTGTCGCTGGTGTGCGGCGCTCTGCTGCTGGTGCTGTTGAAGCCAAAACCGGGCCTAGCGCAGGCGCAACCGGCGCGGGCAGCTACGATTTTCGTAGTGCTTGGCATGCTGATGGCCATGGTGGTGGAGTACGGCGTGGCGCCGCGCATCGTGGCGCGCGAAAATCTGGCCGTATGGCACAGTGTAGGCACCCTGATGTACGCCGTGCAGTGGGTGTGCGCCGGCATCGTGCTGTGGCGCGTCAGCCCGCCAACCGGATGGAGGCCATGAAAAGCGACCAAATCGTCGAAATCGACGCGACCGACATCGGGCAGCTGCACAGCCAGCCCGATTGGACGGCCGCGGTCGAGGCGGGCAAGCTGCTGTACTTTCCGCACCTGGGCTTTCAGGTGCAGCCCGATGAGCGCGCCCTGCTGCGCGAAGACATGCTCAGCCCCAAGGCGCGCAACGTCAGCCTGGGCGCCGACGGCGTGCTGAAGGGCGCAGGCGGCTCGCAGGCCGAGCAGGCGCTGCTGGCCGCCATGGTGGCGCGCTTTCGCCAGCAGGCGCTGCAACTGGTCGACGTGCTGCTGCCCGAATACCACGGCCACACGCGCATTGCGCCCACCAGTTTTCGCCCGCGGCAGGTGGAAACGCGCGTGCAGTCGGTGCGCGCAGACGACCAGCGCATGCACGTGGATGCCTTCCCGTCGCGCCCCAGCTATGGCGAGCGCCTGCTGCGCGTGTTCGCCAACGTCAACCCCGCGGGCGTGCCGCGCGTGTGGCGCGTGGGCGATTCGTTCGAGGCGGTCGCGCGCCACTTTCTGCCCAAGGCCAAGCCCTACAGCCTGTGGCAGGCCAAGGTGCTGAACGCCGTGAAGGCCACCAAGTCGCTGCGCAGCGAGTACGACCACTACATGCTGCAGCTGCACGACCTGATGAAGTTCGACGAGGACTATCAGAAGAACGGCACGCAGGTGAAGATGCCTTTTCCGCCTGGCTGCCTGTGGGTGTGCTTTTCCGACCAGGCCACGCACGCCGTAATGAGTGGGCAGTACATGATGGAGCAGACGCTGTACCTGCCGCCGGGGCGCGAAGTGAATCCGCAGTCCAGCCCGCTGGCGATCCTCACGCGCCTGGTTGGGCGGCCGCTGCTGGGCGTCGGCGAGGGCCGGGCGCGCTGAGCGCTTGCACCGGCCAGCGGCGGCGTTTTGCTATTGAATAGCTAGCTGCTTGCGCAGGTGCAGCAAGCGCTGGCGGTCGATTTGTCTTGTAGGTCGCACTTTGACGGCCCAGCCCCTCGACGCTTTTGTCTAGGCCTTCCAGGCCTGCCCCACCCAGGTGGCGGGCTGGATGTGGGCAAAGCGCTTGTTGCGTTTGCCCGCCAGCGCGTCGGGCGGATTCACTTCGCCGTGGAAGATGACGATGCGCGCACCCGCTGGCACGAAGGGTGGCTTCCAGTAGTTGGTGGGCCACGTCGGGATGCAGTCGTATTTGAAGCTGGGGCACCAGCCGGTCGGCCAGTAGTTCAGCTTGCCCTGCCGGTGCAGGTAGTGCGAGAGGAAATCCTGCTCGTTGCGGTACTCGCGCTGCACTTCTTCCATGTGGTCGCGGAAGTACGCCAGCACGTCGGCGTGCGCCCCCAGCTCAAACCGGTACACGGACGAATTGCCCACGATGCGCTGGCCAAAACGCCAGAAGCGCGGGTAGTCGTGGATGATGTTGAACGCACCCGGCTGGGTGAAAAAATCGTCCAGGCTGCCGACGACCACCACGTCCAGATCCATGAACATGGCGGTGCCGCGCAGGCCGTGCAAATCGGCCTCAAAGGTGGTCAGCTTCTTCCAGGCGCCGTCGCGCTGGCCGGGCTTCAGGTTCAGGTTGAGCGGCGGGATGGGCAGGCACTGCACCTCGGGCCGAATGCCCTTGGCGTCGTCGGTCAGGCAGACGAAGTTGAAGTCGCCCGACAGATGGCGCCGCACCATGCCGTAGAGGCGGTCGACGTATTCGGGGCCGTATTTCGTGCCCCATTTCATGCACAAAATATGGCGTTGGCGCTGGTCTGACATGCGCTGGCAGCTATGAATTCAGGAGTAATTGGCGCCGCATCGCAGCGCGCTGCCGCTCAATCAGAACGGCCTTTCTTGACCGACTTTTGCTTGGGCGCCGACCTTTTCACCTTGCCACCCGTGGTCAGGCGCTGGTTGCCCAGCACGCGCACCACGCGCACTTCGGGCCGCTGGCCGCCGCGCTTGCTGTACTTCAGCACCTTCACGTCCTTGGGGCCGGCCATGCGGTCTTCATCGGGCGCGCCGCGCTCTTTGGCGGGCTTGGGGCGCCACAGCACCAGCAGCTTGCCGATGTGCTGGATGGGCGCGGCGTTCAGCTCGTCGGCCAGTTGTTGGTAGATGGCCTCGCGCGCGGCGCGGTCGTCGCCCAGCACGCGGATCTTGATCAGACCGTGGGCGTTCAGCGCCAAATCGGCTTCTTTGCGGATGGCGTCGGTCAGGCCATCGCCGCCAATCATGACCACGGGGTCCAGGTGGTGGGCCTCGGCGCGGTGCGCTTTGCGTTCGGTGGGGGTAAGTTGGATCTGCGCCATGCGCGCGATTATCTACTGCGGCCAAGGCTGCGGGCGGCGACAATCGGCGCATGAAGGTGAAAAGCAAGAGCAAAAAGGTCAACAAGGCGTGGTTGAGCGACCACCTGAACGACCCCTACGTCAAGCTGGCGCAGCGCGAGGGCTACCGCGCCCGCGCGGCGTACAAGCTCAAAGAGATCGACGAAACGCTGGGGCTCATCAAGCCCGGGCATCGCGTGGTGGACCTGGGCAGCACGCCTGGTGCCTGGAGCCAGTACGTGCGCCGCCGCCTGTCGCCCGACGGCGCAGCCGCCGGCGAGCTGAACGGCACCATCGTTGCGCTGGACATCCTGCCCATGGAGCCGATCGAGGGCGTGCAGTTTCTGCAAGGCGATTTCCGCGAAGACGAAGTGCTGGCCCAACTGGCGCAAGCCGTGGGCGGCGAGCCGGTGGACGTGGTGGTGTCGGACATGGCGCCCAACCTGTCGGGGGTGGAATCCAGCGATTCGGCGCGCATCGCGCATCTGGTCGAGCTGGCCGTGGAATTCGCTCAGAACCACCTCAAGCCGGGTGGCGCGCTGGTGGTGAAGGTGTTCCACGGCAGCGGCTACAGCCAGCTGGTCAAGCTGTTCAAGGAAACCTTCAAGGTGGTTAAGCCGATCAAACCCAAGGCTTCGCGCGACAAATCGGCGGAAACCTTTCTGGTCGGTATCGGTCTGAAGCACGGCCGCTGCGACGTGCCCCGACCTTGATCTGGACAAACTGCCGCAACCAGATGTAAGCCTGCTGCTTGGATTGGCTTGCCTTGAGCGGCCCCTGTGGCCGCATTCGTTCTGAAAATGCGCCGAAAAGCGCGTCTGCGGGGCGGGATTTACCCATTTGCCCTCTGTTGCCAGAGGTTGAAAAGCCTAGAATGACCCGTACATGTTCGGCACTGCCGGCATTTTGCTGACTCTGGAGCGTAAGCCTTGAAGAATCAATGGTTCTCGAAGATCGCCGTTTGGATGGTGATCGCGATGGTGCTGTTCACTGTGTTCAAACAGTTCGACGGCGGCCGCATGGCGAATTCGTCGCATGTGGGCTACTCGGATTTTCTGGAAGATGTGCGCAACAACCGCGTGAAGGAAGCCACCATCCAGGAAAGCCCCGGTGGTACCGACATCGTCGCCGTGATGAACGACGACCGCCGCGTGCGCACCCAAGCCACCTACCTCGATCGCGGGCTGGTCGGCGACCTGATCAACCACAACGTCAAGTTTGACGTCAAACCGCGCGAAGAAGGCTCGCTGCTGACCACGCTGCTGGTCAGCTGGGGCCCGATGCTGCTGTTGATCGGCGTGTGGGTGTACTTCATGCGCCAGATGCAGGGCGGTGGCAAGGGCGGCGCGTTCAGCTTCGGCAAGTCCAAGGCGCGCATGCTGGACGAGAACACCAACCAGGTTACCTTTGCTGATGTGGCTGGCTGCGATGAAGCCAAGGAAGAAGTCAAGGAAGTCGTGGACTTCCTGAAAGACCCGCAGAAGTTCCAGAAGCTGGGCGGCCGCATTCCGCGCGGTTTGCTGCTGGTCGGCCCTCCGGGCACCGGCAAGACCTTGCTGGCCAAGTCCATCGCTGGCGAGGCCAAGGTACCCTTCTTCAGCATTTCCGGCTCCGACTTCGTCGAAATGTTCGTCGGCGTGGGCGCGGCCCGTGTGCGCGACATGTTCGAAAACGCCAAGAAGAACGCCCCCTGCATCATCTTCATCGACGAAATCGACGCCGTGGGCCGCCAGCGCGGCGCCGGCTTGGGCGGCGGCAACGACGAGCGCGAACAGACCCTCAACCAGATGCTGGTCGAGATGGACGGCTTCGAGACCAACCTCGGCGTGATCGTGGTGGCCGCCACCAACCGCCCCGACATCCTGGACGCCGCCTTGCTGCGTCCCGGCCGCTTCGACCGCCAGGTCTACGTGACGCTGCCGGACATCCGCGGCCGCGAACAGATCCTGAACGTGCACATGCGCAAGATCCCGATTGGGCAAGACGTTAGCCCCAACGTGATCGCCCGAGGTACCCCCGGCATGAGCGGCGCCGATCTGGCCAACCTGTGCAACGAAGCCGCGCTGATGGCCGCGCGCCGCAATGCGCGTGTGGTCGAGATGCAGGATTTCGAGAAGGCCAAGGACAAGATCTTCATGGGCCCCGAGCGCAAGAGCATGGTCATGCCCGAGGAAGAGCGCCGCAACACGGCCTACCACGAATCTGGCCACGCACTCATCGGCAAGCTGCTGCCCAAGTGCGACCCGGTCCACAAGGTCACCATCATCCCGCGCGGGCGCGCGCTGGGCGTGACCATGAGCCTGCCCGAGAACGACCGCTACAGCTATGACAAGGAATACATGCTGAACCAGATCAGCATGCTGTTCGGCGGCCGCATTGCGGAAGAAGTGTTCATGAACCAGATGACCACCGGCGCCAGCAACGACTTCGAGCGCGCCACCAACCTGGCCCGCGACATGGTCATGAAGTACGGCATGAGCGAGGTCATGGGCCCGATGGTCTATGCCGAGAACGAGGGCGAGGTGTTCCTGGGCCGCAGCGTGACCAAGACCACCAACATCAGCGGCGCCACCATGCAGAAGGTGGACGGCGAAGTGCGCCGCATCATCGACGAGCAGTACGCGCTGGCGCGCAAGCTGATCGAAGACAACCAGGACAAGATGCACGCCATGGCCAAGGCTTTGCTGGAATGGGAAACCATCGATGCCGAGCAGCTGGACGACATCATGGCCGGCCGCGCGCCGCGCCCGCCTAAGGACTTCACACCGCGTACGCCTTCGTCGGGCGGCAGCGGCGGGACGCCCTCCGAGGTGACCAAGCCTGCCGATCCAGCGCCCAGCGCTGCTTGACGCCAACCAACGCCCGCAAGCCGGGCGTTGACCACCGCAGCGGGGCCGATGGCCCCGCTTGCTTTTTGTGGGCCCCAACCGAGTCACCGCCATGCAATGGAAAACCACACGATTCGACATTGACCTCAGCGAGCCGCAGGTCATGGGTATCGTCAACCTGACGCCGGATTCGTTTTCTGACGGCGGCCAATTCCACGATCCGGTGCACGCGCTTCGGCATTGCGAACGGTTGCTGAAGGACGGTGCGCACATGCTCGACATCGGCGGCGAATCGACGCGCCCGGGCAGCGGTGGCGTGTCGGTCGAGCAAGAGCTTCAGCGGGTACTGCCAGTCGTGCGCGAGGCCGTCAAATTCAACGTGCCCATCTCGGTGGACACGTCCAAGCCCGAGGTCATGTCGGCGGTGCTCGATTTGGGCGCCGACATCATCAACGACGTGTGGGCGTTGCGACGAGCCGGCACCGACGGCGGCCCCAGCGCCACGGATGTCGTGCGCGCGCACCCGGCGTGCGGCGTCTGCGTGATGCACATGCACGGCGACCCTTCGACGATGCAGCTTCAGCCGATGGACGGTGACGTGGTGCCTGAAGTGCTCCTGTTCTTGGAGCGTTCAGCGCAAGCACTGCAAGCGCTGGGGGTTCAAAAGGCCCGAATTGCCATAGACCCGGGCATCGGGTTCGGCAAGACCGTGGCGCAGAACTACGCCCTGTTGGCCAGGCAGTCCGAGCTGTTGCAGCCGGGCTATCCGCTGCTCGTTGGCTGGTCGCGCAAGTCGTCGATTGGCGCGGTTTCGGCCGACGCGCAAGGCAACGTTCCGCCTGCCGCGCAGCGCTTGGGTGGCAGCGTGGCGGCGGCCGTGCTGGCTGCAGAGCGCGGTGCGCGCATCGTGCGGGTGCACGACGTGCGCGAAACCGTGCAGGCGCTGCAAGTCTGGCGCGCCGTGGCGGTGCAGGCCGGTTCTTCACAACGGCTGGTTTAACCTGACGCAACAGACAGCGTGGCTCCCGCCCGGGCGTTGCGCCGGGCTGGGGAATAATCCCTGTTGGTCGACGAAGACTATGAAAACAGTAGCTGCTGGCGCAGGAGGTTGAAGCGTATGGCCCGTAAATACTTTGGAACCGATGGCATTCGAGGCACGGTGGGGCAGTCGCCCATCACGCCCGACTTCGTGCTGCGCCTGGGGCACGCCGTGGGGCGGGTGCTGCGGCAAAGCCAGCCCCGGCCCACCGTGTTGATCGGCAAAGACACGCGCATATCCGGCTACATGCTCGAAAGCGCGCTGGAATCGGGCTTGAACTCTGCCGGTGCAGATGTCGTGCTGCTGGGCCCGGTGCCCACGCCCGCGGTGGCGTACCTCACGCGGGCGCAGAGGGCAGACCTGGGCATTGTCATCAGTGCCAGCCACAACCCGTTTGCCGACAACGGCATCAAATTCTTCAGCGGTGCGGGCACCAAGCTGCCTGACCAGTGGGAACAGGACGTGGAAGCCGCCCTGGACGAAGCGCCGCAGTGGGCCGACTCCAGCCACCTGGGGCGTGCGCGCCGCCTGGACGACGCGGCTGGCCGCTACATCGAGTTCTGCAAGAGCACCTTCAGCCACTGGCTTTCCTTGCGTGGCCTGAAGCTGGTGGTCGACGCCGCCAACGGCGCTGCCTACCAGATCGCGCCCAAGGTTTTCCACGAGCTGGGCGCCGAGGTCATCGCCATTGGCTGCACGCCCGATGGGCTGAACATCAACGACGGCGTGGGGGCCACGCACCCCCAGAAGCTCATCGCGGCGGTGCTGGCGCACCACGCCGACTACGGCATTGCGCTGGATGGCGACGCCGACCGCCTGCAGATGGTCGACCGCACGGGGCGCCTGTTCAACGGCGACGAATTGCTGTACCTGCTGGCCGCCGACCGCCTGGCGCACCTGCGCGCCAAGGGCACGCAGCGCGGCCCTGAGTTGGGCGGCGTGGTGGGCACCTTGATGACCAACATGGCGGTGGAGCTTGCGCTCAAGCGCCTGGGCTACGACTTTGTGCGCGCCAAGGTGGGCGACCGCTATGTGCTGGAAGAGCTGCTTGCGCGCGGCTGGACGCTGGGCGGCGAAGGCTCTGGCCACCTGCTGGCGCTGGACAGGCACAGCACCGGTGACGGCCTGGTGTCGGCCCTGCAGGTGCTGCGCGCCTGCGTGGCCAGCGGCCAGACGCTGGCCGAGTTGCTGGCCGACGTGACCTTGTTCCCGCAGACCTTGATCAACGTGCGTTTGCCTGCTGGGCAGGATTGGCGCGCTGCGCCCGAATTGCCGGCGGTTACCCAGGCCGTCGAGGCAGAGCTGGCGGGCAGCGGCCGGGTGTTGATCCGCCCCAGTGGCACCGAACCGGTGGTGCGCGTGATGGTCGAAGCGCGCGATGGCGCCCAGGCCGAGGCTTGCGCCCATCGTCTGGCCGACGCGCTGCGCGGCCCGCAGTAAGCGCCGCTGCCGGGCTTTTGCTGGCATCAGGCAAGGCCTTACCCGCGCGACGCCGCCTGTTGCCCCGGCCCTTTGTCACGCTAGGCCGGTTTGCCGCGCTTGGGCGGCGCTGGCGTGGGGAATAATGAATCTGTGAAAAGTGATGTCTCGGCCTCGTCGGAGGTCAATCTTTCTGAAAGCGACGGCATTCGTTACCTGCACCTTGGAACCGAATGGGTGCAGGGCTCGATGCGCATCAAGGCGCCTTTCGATATCGACCTGGAATACGTGCAGCGCATGATGGCGTGGCTGCTGTTCGTGCCGCCCGATACCGTAGCAGGCAGGCATGCCATGCAATTGGGCCTTGGCGCAGGCGCCATAACGAAGTTCTGCTATAAAAAACTGAGAATGACCTGCACGGCGGTAGAGATCAATCCGCGCGTTGCCGATGTCTGCCAGGCGTGGATGCGTCTGCCGCCGCAGGATGAGCGCCTGCGCGTGGTCATAGCCGATGCCGCGCGAGAAATTCAGGATCCGCAGTGGCTGGGCACGGTCGACGCGCTGGCCGTCGACCTGTACGACGAAGACGCCGCCGGCCCGGTGCTGGACAGCGAGGATTTCTACGCCGATTGCCGGCGCCTGCTGACGGACGAGGGCTGCATGACGGTCAACCTGTTTGGCCGCACCGCCAGTTTCGAGCGCAGCCTGTCGCGCATCAGCCAGGTGTTTGGCGCAGACGCAGTCTGGGCCTTCAAGCCCACACGCGAGGGCAACACCGTCTTGCTGGCCCAGCGCACGCCGCAGCGGCCGAAGCGTGCGGCGCTGGAGGCGCGCGCCGAAGTGATAGAAGCGCGCTGGGATCTGCCCGCGCGCAAATGGCTCAAGGTATTCAAGGCAGTCGAAAAATGAAAACCGCATCCCGCCCCGCGCCGCTGACGGCGCAAGTGCAGGCCTACCAGGGGCCGCTGGCCTGGCGCCATCTTGTGGATTGGTTGCAGGAAGACGGCGTCATCTCGCAGGACGAGGCCGACCGCACGATCGCGCGCTGTTCGCAGGGCGAGAGCTCGCAACCCCCGCTGGTGCGACTGGCGGCGGTGGGCATCCTGCGCCAGTCCGACGGCCAACCGCTGGATCTCGACGAGCTGACGCAGTTCCTCGCCCGCCGCGCCGGGCTGGACTACATGCGCATCGATCCGCTGAAGGTGGACGCGGGCAAGGTGGGCGACGTGATGAGCGCCAACTACGCCGAGCGGCACAAGGTGCTGCCGGTGCTGGTCGGCCCCAGCGAAGTGGTGGTGGCCACCAGCGAGCCGTTCATTCAGGAATGGGTGGGAGAGGTAGAGCGCCAGTCGCGCCGCAAGGTGCGCCGCGTGGTCGCCAACCCGCTGGACATCAAGCGCTACACGGCCGAATTCTTCGCCCTGGCCAAGTCGGTGCGCGCGGCGGTCAAGACCGGCGGCACGACGGGCGTGGCCAGCTTCGAGCAGCTGGTGGAGCTGGGCAAATCAGGCCGCCAACTGGACGCCAACGACCAGGGCGTGATCCAGGTGGTCGACTGGTTGTGGCAGTACGCGTTCGATCAGCGCGCCAGCGACATCCACCTCGAGCCGCGCCGCGACCAGGGCGTGATCCGCTTCCGTATCGACGGGGTGCTGCACCCGGTCTACCAGGTGCCGCCGGGTGTGATGAACGCCATCACCGCGCGGGTCAAACTGCTGGGCCGCATGGACGTGGTGGAGCGCCGCCGCCCGCAGGACGGCCGCATCAAGACACGCGGGCCGAACGGCGATGAGTTTGAAATGCGCTTGTCCACGCTGCCCACCGCGTTCGGTGAAAAGCTGGTGATGCGCATTTTCGATCCCGACACGGCGGTCAAAGACCTGGCGGCGCTGGGGTTCACCCCACACGATGCCGAGCGATGGGAAAGCCTGGTGCAAAGGCCGCACGGGATCATTCTGGTCACCGGCCCGACGGGCTCGGGCAAGACGACCACCTTGTATTCCACGTTGCGCCGGGTTGCCACGGAAGAGGTGAACGTCAGCACCATTGAAGACCCGATCGAAAAGATCGACCCCGCGCTGAACCAGACGCAGGTGCAGCCGCAGCTCGATTTCAGCTTCGCCGAAGGCGTGCGTGCGCTGATGCGCCAAGACCCTGACATCATCATGATCGGTGAGATCCGCGATCTGGAGACGGCTGAAATGGCGGTACAGGCCGCGCTGACGGGCCACTTGGTCTTCAGCACGCTGCACACCAACGACGCCCCTTCGGCGCTGACCCGGCTGATGGAGTTGGGCGTGCCCGCCTACCTGCTGAACGCCACCATCCTGGGCGTGTTGGCACAGCGCCTGGTGCGCACACTGTGCCCGTTGTGCAAGCAGCCCGACGAGCGCGGTACGACGGAATTGCTCGCCGAGGCCGTCAAGCCCTGGAAGATCAACAGCGGCAACTACCGGCCCTACAAACCGGTCGGTTGTGTCGACTGCCGGATGACGGGTTTCCGTGGGCGGCTTGGGATTTATGAACTGTTGACCGTCACCGAAGCTTTCCGCGGGCAGGTGCACGAAGGCGCCAGCATGGGTGCGCTGCGCAAGCAGGCGGTGCTGGACGGCATGCGCCCCTTGCGCCTGGCCGGCGCCATGCGCGCGGCCGAGGGGCTGACCACGCTGGAAGAAGTCGTCGCCGCCACGCCGCCGCTGACCTGAAGGCGGGCCGCTTGCGGCGCCCCTGCGCGGCCACTCTTGCGGTGGCTGCGTGGGTTTTTTTCGATGCGGGTGTTCGTCTTTTCCCTAGGGGTAATCCCCAGCCAGGGTAGGTGAAACCCACATCCTTCACGCTTCAACGCGTCGTCACAATCCCCGTTGCAACTTGCATCTGAGGAGACGAAGCGTGCGCATAAAAAGTCAAAAGGACTTTTTCGCCGGCCTCTTGTACATGGGCATCGGCATTGCCTTTGCCTGGGGCGCGACGAACTACAACATCGGTGACGGGGCCCGCATGGGGCCTGGTTACTTCCCACTCCTGCTGGGCATCGTCCTGGCCGTGATTGGCGCGATTGTGATGATCCGCGCCATGGTCGTGGAGACGGCCGACGGCGAGCCAATTGGCCAATGGGCATGGAAGCCCCTGGTGCTGATCATCCTGGCCAACTTCGTGTTCGGCATCCTGCTGGGCGGCATGCCCAGCCTGGGCATCCCGGCGATGGGCCTGATCGCTGCGATCTTCGGGCTGACTTTCCTGTCGGCACTGGCCGGCTCGGAATTCAAGTTCATCGAAGTGCTGATCCTGGCCATCGTTCTCGCGGTAGGCAGCTGGGCCGCGTTCGTCTGGGGCTTGAACCTGCAGTTCCAGGTCTGGCCGAGCTTCATCTCAGGTTGAGCGCGAGGACATCACCATGGATCTGATCAACAACCTCTCGCTCGGGTTCTCCGTCGCTTTCACGATGCAGAACCTGCTGTACGCCTTCATCGGCTGCCTGTTGGGCACGCTGATCGGGGTGCTGCCCGGTGTCGGCCCTGTGGCAACGATCGCCATGCTGTTGCCGGCGACCTACGCGCTGCCCCCGGTGGCGGCGCTGATCATGCTGGCGGGCATCTATTACGGCGCCCAATACGGCGGCTCCACCACCGCCATTCTGGTCAACCTGCCGGGTGAATCGTCGTCTGTCGTCACGGTGATCGACGGCTACCAGATGGCCCGAAAGGGCCGGGCGGGGCCGGCGCTGGCTTCGGCTGGCATTGGCTCGTTCATCGCCGGCTGCGTGGGCACCTTGATCCTCGCGGCCTTTGCCGCGCCTTTGACCGAAGTGGCGTTCAAGTTCGGCCCGGCCGAATACTTCTCGCTGATGATCCTGGGCCTGATTGGCGCGGTGGTGCTGGCGTCCGGCTCGCTCATCAAGGCCATCGGCATGATCGTGCTGGGCCTGCTGCTCGGCCTGGTCGGTACCGACGTCAACTCCGGCGTGGCGCGCTATTCGTTCGATGTGCCCGAGCTGACCGACGGCATTGGCTTCATCGTGATTGCCATGGGCGTCTTTGGCTATGGCGAGATCATCGCCAACCTGTCCAACCCCGGTGAAAAGCGCGACGTGTTCACCGGCAAGGTCGAGCACATCTACCCGACCAAGCAAGACTGGAAGCTGATGATGCCCGCCATCCTGCGTGGAACGGCCATTGGCTCGGCGCTGGGCATTTTGCCGGGCGGCGGCGCCATGCTGGCGGCGTTTGCCGCGTACACGGTCGAGAAGAAAACCAAGCTGCGGCCGGGCGAAGTGCCTTTCGGCAAGGGCAACATCCGCGGCGTGGCTTCGCCCGAATCGGCCAACAACGCCGGTTCGCAAACCTCGTTCATCCCGCTGCTGACGCTGGGCATTCCGCCCAACGCCGTGATGGCGCTGATGGTGGGCGCCATGACGATCCACAACATCCAGCCGGGCCCGCAGGTGATGACCAGCAACCCTGAGCTGTTCTGGGGCCTGATCGCTTCGATGTGGATCGGCAACCTGATGCTGATCGTGCTGAACCTGCCCTTGATCGGCATCTGGATCAAGCTGCTGTCGGTGCCCTACCGCTGGCTGTTCCCGGCCATCGTGCTGTTCTGTGCCATCGGGGTGTACTCCACCAACAACAACACGTGGGACGTGTGGATGGTGGGCTGGTTCGGCATCATCGGCTACATCTTCATCAAACTGGGCATGGAGCCG
Source organism: Ottowia oryzae (assembly GCF_003008535.1). Lineage (NCBI taxonomy): Bacteria > Pseudomonadati > Pseudomonadota > Betaproteobacteria > Burkholderiales > Comamonadaceae > Ottowia > Ottowia oryzae. The sequence continues at coordinate 3,050,632 of NZ_CP027666.1, read as the reverse complement.
GCGCCGCTGCTGCTGGGCTTTATCCTGGGCCCCATGATGGAAGAGAACCTGCGGCGGGCGCTGCTGCTGTCGCGTGGCGACTGGAGCGTGCTGGTCACCCGGCCCCTGTCGGCCACGCTGCTGGGCATGGCGCTGCTGCTGTTGATCATCGTGCTGCTGCCGGCTGTGAAGAAGAGCCGCGAAGAGGCCTTCGTCGAAGAGTAGTGCGCCACACGCGCTGCGCAACGAGAAAACGGCACCTTGGTGCCGTTTTTTCTTGCCCGGCGCACGCCGCCGCCGCGTCGGGCCGACAATGCCCGATGCGCCGTGGTCTCACTGCCGTTCGGCGCCACCCCATCCAACCTCCTCGCCCGTTCTGCGCATGAAGTTCGACTACGCCAACCCTTACCCCAGCGCCCGCCTGCCCGTCTTTGCGCGCAACCTGGTGGCCACGTCGCAGCCCATCGCCGCGCAGGCTGGTCTGGCGGTGCTGCGCCAGGGCGGCAATGCGGTGGATGCGGCCGTGGCCACCGCCGCCGCGATGACCGTGTGCGAGCCCACCGGCAACGGCCTGGGCAGCGATGCGTTCTGCATCCTTTGGGACGGGCAGCAGCTGCATGGGCTCAACGCTTCCGGCCCGGCGCCGCAGGGCTGGAGCAGCGCGTACTTCCAGCGCAAATACGGCGCTGGCGCGTCGTCACCGCCTTTGCGCGGCATCGACAGCGTCACGGTGCCGGGCGCGGTCGGCGCGTGGGCGGCGTTGCATCAGCGCTTTGGCCGGCTGCCTTTCGATCAGGTGCTGGCGCCAGCGGTCGATCTGGCTGAGAACGGTTACCTGGTGCCCGTGGTGATGCAACCCAAATGGGCCGCAGGCGCAGCAGAACTCGGCGCACAACCCGGCTTCGCGGCCACGTTTCTGCCCAACGGTCGGCCGCCTGCGGTGGGCGAAGTGTTTCGCATGCCCAACGCCGCGCGCGCCCTGCGGCTGATTGGCGAAACGCGGGGCGCTGCGTTCTACCAGGGCGAGATCGCCGCGGCCATCGAGCGCTTTGCCACCGCGCACGGCGGCGTGCTGAGTCAGGCCGATCTGGCCGCCTACCAGCCGGAATGGGTCGCGCCGCTCAGCATGGACTACCGCGGCTACACCCTGCATGAAATCGGCCCCAGCACGCAGGGCATTGCGGCGCTGATGGCGCTGGGCATCTTGTCGCACTTCGACATGCCCGCGCTGGGGCTGGACAGCGCCGCCAGCTACCACCTCCAGATCGAGGCGATGAAGCTGGCCTTTGCCGATGTCTACCGCCATGTGGCCGAACCGTCAGCTATGGCCGTGACGGCCCAGCAGATGCTGGACGCGGGCTACCTGCAAAGCCGCGCGGCGCTGATCGACATGCAGCGCGCGCAGGACTTCGGCCCCGGCCTGCAGCCCACGGGCGGCACCATCTACCTCACTGCGGCCGACGACAGCGGAATGATGGTCAGCTTCATCCAGAGCAACTACCTGGGTTTTGGTTCTGGCTGTGTCGAGCCGGACTTTGGCATCAGCCTGCAAAACCGCGGCCACGGCTTCAGCCTGACACCGGGCAGCCCCAACGAGGTGGCGCCGGGCAAGCGGCCGTTTCACACCATCGTGCCCGCCTTTGTCACGCGCGCGGGGCAGCCGGTGATGAGCTTTGGCGTGATGGGCGCGCACATGCAGCCGCAAGGCCATGTGCAAACGGTGCTGCGCATGGTCGACTTTGGGCAAAACCCGCAGACCGCGTGCGACGCGCCGCGCTGGCGCGTGAACCAGGGCCTGAGCGTCAACCTGGAGCCCACCGCGCCTGCGCACGTCGCCGAAGGGCTGCGCGCACGCGGGCACCAGCTGGCCGCGCACAACGACGTGTACCAGGACTTTGGCGCCGGGCAGTTCATCTGGCGGCTGGATGACGATCTTGGCAACCCTGCTAAAGCGCGCAGCGCGGCGCGCTACGTGGCGGCCAGCGACCCTCGGCGCGACGGCCAGGTGGCGGGTTACTGATGCCCGGCCTTGTGAATTGCACCTGGCTGGTTCCATGACAAATCGGCCTACAGCGCAGGCTGCACCAGCGCCAGCAGCTTCCAAAAGCATAGCGGCTGGCCTGGGCATGGCGATCGGTGGCGCCATCGCCTTCAGCGGCAAGGCGATCATCGTCAAGCTGGCTTACCGCTATGGGGTGGACGCGGTCACGCTCATCATGCTGCGCATGGTGTTCGCGCTGCCGTTCTTCCTGGTGATGGCGTGGTGGGCGGGGCGCGGCAAACCGCCGCTCACGCCGCGCGACTGGGCAGGCGTGGTGGCGCTGGGCTTTTCGGGCTACTACCTGTCCAGCATGCTCGACTTTGCTGGCCTGCAGTACATCAGCGCCAGCTTAGAGAGGCTGATCCTGTACCTGGGCCCCACGCTGGTGCTGCTGCTGAACTGGCGCGTGAAGGGCCAGCCCGTGTCGCGCGCGCAATGGGTGGCCATGGCCGTCAGCTACGCCGGGGCGCTGCTGGTGTTCGGGGTGGAGCTGCGCGTGGCGCCCGGCGGCGCCACGGCGTGGGGCGCGCTGCTGGTGTTCATGTCCACCTTCAGTTATTCGCTGTACCTCTTCTACAGCGGCGAATTCGTGCAGCGCCTGGGTGCGCTGCGCCTGGGCGGCTGGGCCACGGCGGTGGCTTGCGCTTTCTGCATTGCGCAGTTTCTGCTGCTGCGCCCGATGTCTGCTGCGCACGTGGCGCCGCAGGTGCTGTGGCTGTCGGTGCTGAACGCCACGGCGTGCACGGCCGCGCCGGTGCTGCTGGTGATGATGGCCATCGAGCGCATCGGCCCAGTGCTGACGGCGCAGGTGGGCATTCTGGGGCCGCTGGCCACCATCGTCATGGGCATCGTGCTGCTGGGCGAGCCGTTCACGCCCTGGCTGGTGGCGGGCACGGTGCTGGTGGTGTGCGGCATCTACCTGTTCTCGCGCGCGGGGCGCGTGGGCAGGTGAGGGCGTTTGCTATTGAGTTGGTAGCTTCCGGCGCTGAATGCACCTGCGCTGACGGGCAATTTGTTTCATCATCGACCGTCGGCGTGGCCGTGGGCTGCGCGCGTTGGACGAACCCGTGTGTAAAGGACTGAGACCATGAATCTGGGCATTGAAGGCAAATGGGCGCTGGTGTGCGGCGCCAGCAAGGGGCTGGGCCGTGGCTGCGCCGAAGCGCTGGCTGCCGAAGGCGCGAATGTGCTGCTGGTGGCGCGCGGGGCAGAGGTGCTGGCGACCACCGCCGCGGCCATTCAGGCCGCCAATCCCGCCGTGCAGGTGCTGCACGTGGCGGCCGACATCACCACGGCCGAGGGCAGGGCGGCGGTGTTCGCAGTGCGGGGTGACTTTGACATCGTCGTTACCAACGCGGGCGGGCCGCCGCCGGGCGCCTTTCGTGACTGGGGCCGCGACGATTGGATCAAGGCGCTGGACGCCAACATGCTCACGCCCATCGAGCTGATCAAGGCCACCATCGACGGCATGATCGCGCGCGGCTTTGGGCGCATCGTCAACATCACGTCCAGCTCGGTGAAGGCGCCCATCGACATCCTGGGCCTGTCCAACGGCGCGCGGTCGGGCCTGACGGGCTTCGTGGCGGGCGTGGCGCGCAACCCCGACATCGCGGCCAGGGGCGTGACCTTGAACAACCTGCTGCCCGGCAAGTTCGACACCGACCGGCTCAAGGGCACCATGGCTGGCGCCGCGCAGAAAAGCGGCCAAACGGTGGATGCGGTGCGCGCCCAGCAAGCCGCGCAGATTCCGGCGCGGCGCTTTGGCACGGCGGCCGAGTTCGGCGCGGTCTGCGCCTTTATGTGCAGCCAGCAAGCCGCCTATTTGACGGGGCAGAACATCCTGCTGGACGGCGGGGCGTACCCCGGCACGTACTGACGCGCACGGCCACACGGCCACGCGCCCTTTGGCCGTTCGTGCTGCGGCGTGTGGCCAATGGCAGCGCACTGCAGGCCGCGATGCCGTGCACGCCTAGCGGCGCGAAGACACCACGATGCCCGCCACGATCAGGGCGAAGGCCACGCCGTGGTACCAGGCGGGCGCCTCGCCCAGCACCAGGGTGGACATCACGGCGGCGAACACCGGCGTCAGGTTGGAAAAGAACCCCGCCGCCGCCGGGCCCGCGCGCTGCACGCCCAGGCCCCAGCAGCGGTAGGCGATGACGGCCGGGCCCACCGCCACGAAGGCCAGGATGGCCGCCAGCGCCCAGCCCCACTGCACGTGGCCCGCGCCCACCGACCATTCCGCCGCCGTCATCGCGCCCGACCACATCAGCCCGAAGGTGATCTGCGCCAGCAAAAAGGCGGCCCAGTCGGCGCGAATGGCGCCAGGCTCGTTCGGGCGCGACAGCAGCCACGAATACCAGGCCCAGCACACGGTGGCGGCCAGCATGTACAGATCGCCCGGCACCAGCCGCAGCCGGGCCAGTTGGCCCCAATCGCCCCGCGCCAGCACCAGCACCACGCCCGCTATCGACAGCAGCGCGCCCAGCACCTGCTGGCGCTGCACCGGCGCGTGAAAGAACAGGCGGCCGATGCTCAGCATCCACAGCGGCATGCTGGACGCCACCAGCGTCACGTTCAGCGGCGACGAGGTCTGCAGCGCCAGGTACTGCAAGGCGTTGTACGCGCCCACGCCCAGAAGGCCCAGCAGCGCAAACCGGCGCCAGTGCGCCCACAGCCCTGACTGCGGCCGCAGCACCCACGCCCCCAGCGGCAGCAGGATGCCCAACGCCAGCACCCAGCGAAAAAAGTTCAGCGTGATGGGCGAAATCAAAGGCACCGCCAGGCGCCCCACCACGGCGTTGGCCGCCCACAAGAAGGGCGGCAGGGTGAGCAGCGCGGCGGCGGCCGGTGTAAGGCGGGTGGTCGTCATGGGGCGCCAATGGTGCCATGGGCAGAGCGCGCTTCGCCACAGCGTGGCACCATGGCGCACTTCACACCTCACACTCACTCTTGTCAGCTAAGGAGCTTTTGCATGGCTTTGACCGTCCAGATCGATCAACCCGGTGGCCCTGAGGTCATGAAACTGGTGGACTTGCCCGTGGGTGAGCCCGGCCCCGGGCAGGTGCGCATCCGCCACGAGGCGATCGGCCTGAACTTCATCGATGTGTACCAGCGCACCGGGCTGTACACACTGCCCATGCCGTTGACGCTGGGCATGGAAGGCGCTGGCGTGATCGAGGCCGTGGGCGAAGGCGTGACGCACCTCAAGGTGGGCGACCGTGCGGCCTACGCCAGCAACCCGCCGGGCAGCTACAGCCAGGCGCGCGTGCTGCCGGCGCTGGCGGTGTGCCGCTTGCCCGAATCCATCGGCTTTGACACGGGCGCGGCGATGATGCTCAAGGGCTTGACCGCGCAATACCTGCTGCGCCGCACCTTGCCGGTGGGCGGCCTGCAGCCGGGCGACCAGATCCTGTGGCACGCCGCCGCGGGCGGGGTGGGGCTGATCGCCTGCCAGTGGGCCAAGGCGCTGGGTTATGAGCTGATTGCCACCGCCGGCTCGGACGAGAAGTGCCAGCTGGCCCTGGCCAATGGCGCCGCGCACGCCATCAACTACCGCACCGAAGACTTCGCCGCGCGCGTGCGCGAGATCACCGGCGGCCAGGGCGTGAAAGTGGTGTACGACTCGGTCGGCAAAGACACGTGGGACAAATCCCTCGAATGCCTGCGCCCGTTCGGCCTGATGGCCAGCTTTGGCAACGCCAGCGGCCCGGTGCCCCCGATTTCGCCCGCCGTGCTGGCGCCCAAGAGCCTTTACCTGACCCGCGCCACGCTGTTCACGCACATCGCCACGCGCGAAAACTGCCAGGCTATGGCGGACGATTTGTTCGACGTGGTGGGCAGCGGCAAGGTCAAGATCCACATCGAACAGCGCTTTCCGCTGGCCGACGTGCAGGGCGCCCACCGCTTGCTGGAAGCGCGCAAGACCACCGGATCGACCATTCTGCTGCCCTGATCCGCCGCCGCCTGCCGTGCATGCCTGCGGGTGCGGCTGGCGAGGCCTGAAGCGGCGACCGAAGGTGGATGGGTAAAGAAAAAGCCTTTTAGCGCAGGTGGTGCCTGCGCTAGAAGCTATTCAATTGATAGCGAAAGCGCGTCGATTCACACGCGATCAATCGACGCGCCGCGATGGTCCGGCCTCATGAAAATGGGGCGAGGCGCCTGTGCTGCTGGCGCCCCCAGGTCAACCGAAATGGTTGGCGAACTTGCGCACCTTGAACGCCATCATCACCGTCAATGCGCCGAAGATGAACGCGTACGTGGCGATGATCCAGGCCACGGCCAGGGCGCCCGCACCGGGCTGGGCGACCAGCAGCAGGCCGAACGCCACGGACAGCACGCCCATCAGGCCCATCAGCCATTCGCCCTGGATTTCCTTGCGCAGGCGGAAGGCCGCCACGATCTGCAACACGCCCGTCACGATGGCCCAGGCGGCGATGTACATCAGCAGCACCAGCCCGGTGACGGCGGGGGCCAGAAAGGTCATGGCGCCCACCGCCACGCTGACCAGGCCCCACAGCAGCAGCACCCACCAATGGCGGTGGTTCTTGCGCCCCGACAGCGCGGCCCAAATACCCAGCACGCCGTCGGCCAACACGTAGATGCCGAAGACCAGCACCATGGCGGCCAGCGATGCGGCGGGCTGCAGCCAGGTCAGCAGGGCGAACGCGATGGCGACCAGCCCGCGCAGCAGCAGCAGCCACCAGCTTTTGCCCATCGCGGTGGCAAGATCGTCGGCATTGGGTCGGACCATGGGTTGCTCCTTCAAGCTGTAACTACCCAGGCCACTTTACCCCTGTGGCCCCAGGCTGGCAAACCGGCAGCGCAGCCGCTGGTGGCGCCCGTCAGCGCCCCCGGCGCACGCGCAGCAGCTCGTCCAGAATCAGGCCGATGGCGCCCGCCGTGATGGCGGCGTCGGCCAGGTTGAACGCGGGGAAGTGCCCGCCGCGAAACAGCGCGCCGAGAAAGTCCCAGTGGAAGTCGAGGTAGTCCACCACATAGCCGTGCAGCATGCGGTCGACCACGTTGCCGATGGCGCCGCCCATGATCATGCTCAGGCTGAAGGCGAACAGCTTTTGCCCCGGATGCGCGCGCAGCAGCCACACGATGAAGCCCACCGCGCCCAAGGCCAGCGCGATGAAGAACCAGCGCTGCCAGCCGCCCGCGCCCGCCAGGAAGGAGAACGCCGCGCCCGGGTTGTGCGCCCGAACGATGTTGAAGAAGCTGGTGACGGTGGTGCTATCGCCCAGGCGGTAGTTGCCCAGGATGTACTGCTTGATCAGCTGGTCGGCCACAGCCACCACGCCGGCCAGCGCCAGCCACAGCAGCATCGCGCGGCTGGATGAGCGGGTGCCGGCCATGTCAGGCTACCGTGCGCGTTTCGCCCGCGCCGAACAGGTTGCTGATGCAGCGGCCACACAGGGTGGGGTGCGTCGCGTCTTGGCCGACGTCGTCGGTGTAGTGCCAGCAGCGTTCGCACTTCAACGACGTACTGGCGGATACTTGGATGTGACCGCCGTCATCTACGGCTTTCTTCAACACAGCTTGTGAAGTGATAAGGACAAACCGGAGGTCATCTCCCAAGCTCTGCAGCAGGTCGTAATCAATTCCGCCCCAGACATCTAACCCTTGTGAGCGCAATTGAGCACCAACTGCCCCCCCTTGTTTCGTTGTCGGGGCCTCGATGGTTACGTTCGCTTGTAGAGACGAGCCAATAAGGCCTTTTTCGCGCAGGGTTTCAACTTCCTTATTGACGATTCCGCGGATTTCACGCACGCGCGCCCACTTGGCCAGCAGCGCTGCATCCGGCTCGGGCAGCGACCAGAACTCCTCAAGAAAGATGGAATCGCTGTTGCCAAAGATCTTCCACGCTTCTTCGGCGGTAAAGCTGAGGAAGGGCGCCATCCAGCGCAGCATGGCCTGCGTCAGGTGCCACAGCGCCGTCTGCGCGCTGCGGCGTGCCAGGCTCTTGGGCGCGGTGGTGTACAGGCGGTCCTTGAGCACGTCCAGGTAGAAGCCGCCCAGGTCTTCCGAGCTGAACAGCGCCAGCTTGGCCACCACGGGGTGAAACTCATACAGCTCGAAGTGCGCCAGCACCTCGCGCTGGAACTCGGCCGCGCGCGACAGCGCCCAGCGGTCCACCTCCAGCAGCTGGTCTAGCGGCACGGCTTCGGTGACGGGGTCGAAGTCGCTGGTGTTGGCAAGCAGGAAGCGCAGCGTGTTGCGGATGCGGCGGTAGGTGTCGATCACCCGCGCCATGATCTTGTCGTCGCCCGCGATGTCGCCCGAATAGTCGCTGGACGCCACCCACAGGCGCAGGATTTCCGCGCCCCACTTCTTGTTGGCCTCGGTCAAGTCGATGCCGTTGCCCAGCGACTTGCTCATCTTGCGGCCTTGCGCGTCCACGGTGAAACCGTGGGTGAGCAGGTTGCGGTAAGGTGCGCGGCCGCGGATGGCCGACGCCAGCAGCAGCGAGCTGTGGAACCAGCCGCGGTGCTGGTCGTGGCCTTCCAGGTACAGATCGGCCTCGGGACCCGGAGCGCCAGTGCGCGGGTCAATGGCCGCGTGATGTTCGTTCGGGTGCGTACCGCACAGCACGTGGAAGAAGGTGGAGCCCGAGTCGAACCACACTTCCAGGATGTCGTTGAACTTGCGGTAGTTCTGCGCGTCTTCGTCGCCCAGGATTTCCTCGGCCGTCACGCGGCTCCAAGCCTCGATGCCGCCTTGCTCGATGATGTCGGCCGCCTGGTCCAGGATTTCCAGGGTGCGCGGGTGCAGCTCGTCCGTGTCCTTGTGCAGGAAGAAGGCGATCGGCACGCCCCAGGCGCGCTGGCGGCTGATGACCCAGTCGGGCCGCCCGGCGATCATGTCGCGCAGGCGCGCCTTGCCGTTGGGCGGGTAGAAGTTGGTGTCTTCGATGGCGCGCAGCGCGGTGGTGCGCAGCGATTCGGGCGCCTTGTCCTTCGTGAGCACGCCTTCGCCTTCGTCCATGCGCACGAACCATTGCGAGGCAGCGCGGTAGATCACGGGCGACTTGTGGCGCCAGCAGTGCGGGTAGCTGTGCGTGATGGTGCTGGTGGCCAGCAGGCGGCCCGCGTCCTGCAGCGTCTGGATGACCACGGGCACGGCCTTCCAGATGTTCAGGCCGCCGAACAGGGGCCAATCGGCCTCGTAGCTGCCGCCGCCTTGCACCGGGTTCAGGATGTCGGCATGCGCCAGGCCGTGGGCCACGCAGGAGTTGAAATCCTCGATACCGTAGGCGGGCGCCGAGTGCACGATACCCGTGCCGTCGGTGTCGGTGGCGTAGTCGGCCAGGTACACGGGCGCCACGCGGCGGTAGCCGTAGGTGCCGTCTTCGCTGGGCACGTCGTACAGCGGGTGCTTGAAGTTCAGGCCCGCCAGCTTGTCGCCCATGGCGGTGGCGATCACCGTGCCCTCCAGGCCGAAGCGCTTCAGGCTGTCTTCGACCCGCGCCTTGGCCAGCAGCAGCACGCCCTTGGGCGTATCGACCAGCGCGTATTCGATGTGCGGGCCGAGGTTCAGCGCCTGGTTGGCCGGGATGGTCCAGGCGGTGGTCGTCCAGATAACGACGAAGGCGGGTTTGTCCAGCTTGGGCAGGCCGAAGGCGGCGGCCAGCTGGCCGGGCTCGGCCGCTTCGAAGGCCACGTCCACCGTGTTGCTCTTCTTGTCCTGGTATTCGATCTCGGCCTCGGCCAGGGCCGATCCGCAGTCAAAGCACCAGTACACCGGCTTCAGGCCGCGGTAGACGTAACCACGTTCGATCAGGCGCTTGAACAGGCGCAATTCCCCCGCCTCGTTGGCGAAGTTCATGGTCTTGTACGGGTTGTCCCACTCGCCCAGCACGCCCAGGCGCTTGAAGCTGACCATCTGCTGCGCGATTTGCTCGGTGGCGTAGGCGCGGCCCTTGGCCTGCATCTCGTCGCGGCTCAGGTTGCGGCCGTACAGCTTTTCGATCTGGTTTTCGATGGGCAGGCCGTGGCAGTCCCAGCCCGGCACGTAATGCGCGTCCATGCCCTTGAGCTGCCGCGTCTTGACGATCATGTCCTTCAGGATCTTGTTGACCGCGTGCCCGGCGTGCAACTGACCATTGGCGTAGGGCGGGCCGTCGTGAAGGATGAATTTCTCGCGCCCCGCGCGCGCCTGGCGCAGGCGGCGGTACAGGCCGTTTTCGTCCCATTCCTCAACCCAGCCCGGCTCGCGCTTGGGCAAGTCGCCGCGCATGGGGAAGGGCGTGTCGGGCAGGTTGAGGGTTTTGCGGTAGTCGGTCTTGCTGTCGGAACTCATGGCGGGGGAATGCTTTTAAATCTGAATCAAAACAGCTGCTGGCGCTTGGCTGACAAGCGCTGGCAGCTATGAAAACAGGAGTGGGGCGCTGTGCGGACGCAGGAGGCAGGCCGTCCGCCGCCCCATCAAATTCGGCCGCCGCGGGCGCTCAACCAGGCGCGCGCGTCGTCGCAGTCGCGCGCGATGCCCTCGGTCAGTGCCGCCAGGCTGTGATAGCGCAACTCGTCGTGCAGTTTGTGCAGCAGGTCCACGCGGATGATTTTACCGTAGGCCCCCTCGGCGCCCAGGGCGGCGGGCCAGTTCAGAACATGCGTTTCGAGCAGCACGCGCCCGCCGTTCACGTCGTTCGGGTCCAGCGACGGGCGCACGCCCAGGTTGGCCACGCCGGACAGGGGGTGATCGGCCAGGCCGTGCACCTGCACCACAAAGATGCCACTGGCCGCAGGCTTCCACGCATGCGCGCGGCGCGAAAAGCGCAGGTTCAGCGTGCGAAAACCATCCGCCTTGCCGGGCGCGCTTTCTGCCAGCGCGCGGCCCAGCTTGCGCCCGTGCACCACGTGCCCGCTGATGCTGTAGGGGCGCCCCAGCAGGGCTGCCGCGTCGTCCATGCGCCCGGCGGCCAGCGCGTCGCGCACCGCTGAGCTGGACACGCGCAGGCCATGTACCTCGTAGCTCATCATCCGCGCCACATCGAAACCCAGGCGGGCACCCGCAGCGTCCAGCATGGCGTAGTCGCCTGAACGTTGGGCGCCAAACCGGAAGTCATCCCCCACCAGCACGTAACGCACGCCCAGGTCGCGCACCAGGGTCTCTTCAATGAACGCCTCGGCGCTTTGGGTGGCCAGCGCCTCGTTGAAGGGCAGCACGATGGCCTGATCAACCCCGCTGCGCGCCAACTCGGCCAACTTGTCGCGAAACGTGCAGACCCGCGCAGGCGCCAGATCGGGCTTGGCCAGCAAGGCGGCAAAGTAGTCGCGCGGGTGCGGCTCAAACGTCATCACGCAGCTGGGCACGCCGCGCTGCGCCGCTTCGCTTTTCAGCAGCGCCAGCATGGCCTGGTGGCCACGGTGCACGCCATCAAAGTTGCCGATGGTGAGCGCGCAGCCCGGCGCGATGCCAGGGTGGTGCAGGCCGCGGAAGATTTTCATAGGTTTTAGTGAAAAAAGGCGGAAAGCAGCATCGCAACCCAACGGGCAGGGTCATCGGTCACGGCAGCGGCGCAGCGTTCACACGGGATGACCGGGAAGCCGTGCAGGGGGAGTCTGAACCGGACATGGAAACCACCTAGTAAGACTCCCAGCTAGGAACGATCCCAGTGTCAGATCGTGGGTATTGGAGGAAGATACCAGCCTCCGTGACATCTTAGTTTCCAGTGCGCGTTCGCCATGCAAATTGAATCTGCCCAAACATCTTCAAGGGGGACTGTTCACTCCTCGAATCCACCGAATGCCGATGACGTCATGTCTCGGCCAGCGCCTGCACATGTTGATCGGCTGCATTGGAAATTGGCGGATACTGATGAGCGTCGGCAGCTTGTACAAGGCGCAGCTGAGCAGCCGCGCGAGAACGGTGAGCTTGAGGCCGGCGGCGCCTCGCCGCTGATACTTGGTGGCATGGCCGGCGCCCGCGCAGCCGATCGCCTCAACACCACGCCGCAAGGTCTGACCGACCGCCAATTCGACGGCGTCGCGCGCAAGGTGCGCGACGCAGCGCAGCAGCGCGGCTTGGGCAGCGACATCGTGGTTCAGGGCAGCCGCGCGGCGCGCACAGCCAAGCCAAGCTCGGACATCGATTTGGCCATCCGCGTTTCACCGCAAGAATTTGACCGTTTTATCAACAGCAAAGCGCAGTCCACGTTGTCGTCACCCAATCCCGGATCCAACCTGGAAAAAACGCGCGTCAGGGCTAATGAAGTCGGGCTTGTTCAGGCTGGCGAGGCCAGGTTGTCGAGTACAGCGAAGGCGATCGGCTCCGACATCCTCCAGACTCAGCCAGCCGTTAATGAACGGGTCGATCTTTCGGTCGTGCGTCGTGGCGGCCTTTTCGATACATCGCCCACGATGGATGTCCCCAGCGCCCGTGTCGCGACGGCGCGTGCAGCGGGGCAGGGTGCCTTGGTTGCTGGTGCCATTGGCGGTGCCGTAAGTGCCGCCAACGCGCTGCGCGATCGCACCCTCACAGGCGCTGAGGCGCGTGACGTGCTGACCGAAAGCGCGCACGCCGCCGCGGTGGGCACCACCTATGCCGTGACCGAGAATGGCCTCGTGCGAGCTGCCGACCGTGCGGCCGGCAGCGCCATTGAGCGCGGTTTGGGTAACGGTGCGCGCGTGGCAGGCACGCGCCTGGCCGGTGCGGGGGCCGCAGGCGCGGTGATCGGCGCCGGCATATCGATCTACGAAAACCGCGATGGTCTGGCGCGCGGCGACTCTAAGGCCATCGGCAACGTTGCTGGCGACGCGGTGGTTGCCGGTGGATCGGCCTTGGCAGGCGCCGCCGCCGGGGCGGCTATCGGCAGCATCGTGCCTGGCGTCGGCACGGTAATTGGTGCGGGCGTTGGCTTGGTGGGCGGGTATCTTGCCGATCAGGCTTTGCGTGCCGGCGGTGTTGACAAGCTGGTCGGCAGCGCGGTGTCCAGCGCCGTGGATGCGATCAAAGGTTGGTTCCGCTGACGGACCGTTGCTGGCAGCACGACAAAATGAATGCACGCGACGATCTCTTTTGCAAGCTCTATGTAGCCGATGCGGTGGATGAGCATGCCTACCAAGCGGCGGTACATGAGATCGCGCGCGGCGGTGTGTCTGCAAGCGGCGCCGCCCTTTCTGCACTGGACATCACTGCGCGTGCGCAGACCCGGCATTTACCGCTGGACGACACGCAAGACGACTGCACCCTTTGGCGGCACTATGCGGATATCGAAGCCGCCAATGCAGGCGTGACGTTCGAGACGTTTTTCTCGGAGTGCGTTCAGCTGGTCGTTGGCTTGCGGGAACGCGGCATGAGAGTGGCGCCATCGTGCGATTTCGAGGGTGAAATTGAAGCCGCCGCGCGTGCCCTACAACCTTCTGGCCGGGCGTAGCGGTCGCACAGGTGCATGCCACCCCGGCCAGCAAGGCGCGCCAACGCCTCAGAGGCCTCAATTAAACGCCGCGATGCCTGTGATCGCCCGACCCAGGATCAGCGCATGCACATCGTGCGTGCCTTCGTAGGTGTTGACGACTTCCAGGTTCACCAGGTGGCGCGCCACGCCGTATTCGTCGCTGATGCCGTTGCCGCCCATCATGTCGCGCGCCTGGCGGGCAATGTCGAGGGCCTTGCCGCAGTTGTTGCGCTTGAGCACCGAGGTCAGCTCCACCGGGGCGATGCCTTCGTCCTTCATGCGCCCCAGGCGCAGCACGCCTTGCAGGCCCAGGCCGATGTCGGTCAGCATGTCGGCCAGTTTCTTCTGGATCAGCTGGTTGGCGGCCAGGGGGCGGCCGAACTGGTTGCGGTCCAGCACATACTGGCGGGCGCGGTGGAAGCAGTCTTCGGCCGCGCCCATCGCGCCCCAGGCGATGCCGTAGCGGGCGCTGTTCAGGCAGGTGAAAGGGCCTTTCAAGCCGCGCACGTCGGGAAAGGCGTTTTCTTCAGGGCAGAACACCTCGTCCATGACGATTTCGCCGGTGATGCTGGCGCGCAGGCCCACCTTGCCGTGAATAGCGGGGGCAGACAGGCCTTTCCAGCCTTTTTCCAGGATGAAGCCGCGGATTTGCCCGCCATCGTCCTTGGCCCAGACGACGAACACGTCGGCGATCGGGCTGTTGGTGATCCACATCTTGGCGCCGCTGATCGAATAGCCGCCATCGACCTTGCGTGCGCGGGTGATCATGCTGCCCGGGTCGGAGCCGTGGTTGGGCTCGGTCAGGCCGAAGCAGCCGATCCATTCGCCCGCGGCCAGCTTGGGCAGGTACTTCTGCTTTTGCGCTTCGGTGCCGAATTCGTTGATGGGCACCATGACCAGCGAGCTTTGCACGCTCATCATGCTGCGGTAGCCGGAATCGACGCGCTCGACCTCGCGGGCCACCAGGCCGTAGCAGACGTAGTTCAGGCCAGCGCCGCCGTACTGCTCGGGGATGGTGGCGCCCAAGAGGCCCAGCTCGCCCATCTCGCGGAAGATGGCGGCGTCTGTCGTTTCGTTGCGAAAGGCCAGTTGCACGCGGGGCAAGAGCTTTTCCTGGCAATACTGGCGGGCTGCATCCTGCACTTGGCGCTCGTCTTCGCGCAGCTGCTGGCTCAGTTGGAAGGGGTCTTCCCAGTTGAAGGTGGCTTTCATGTCTCTTGGGTTCCTTGGGGTTCGGGGATGGCGGATGTTTTCCAACAGTGGCGAGGTTGTCGCGCCGCGCGCATCGGTCGGTCAATGGTAATGGGCGTTTGGCAGGCAGGAATGAGGCTGTCAGGGTGAAGGCGAAGGGCTTGAACGCTCGACCAGCTTGAAGGTTCCGGTTGCCATGGCGACCAGCTCGCCCGCGTCGTTCAAGACCTCGCCGCGGGCAAAGCTGAGCGAACGGCCACGTCGCTCGCATTGGGCGCGCGCGTGCATCGTGCCGCGGCCGGTGGCCAGAAAATGCAGCACCAAGTCGATGGTTACGACGCCGTAGCGGGCAGGGTCGTGCGCGCGCGCAGCACTGGCCAGCGCACAGTCCAGCAGCACCGCCAGTGCGCCGCCATGCACGTCGCCACGGCTGTTGGTGTAGGCCGCATTCGGCGGCATGTCGATCCAGGCCTGGTCGGCGCCGATGTGCGTGCCCTTCAAGCCGAAGGCCAGGGCCATGGGCATAGGCAGCGCAAACAGCTCGCCAGCGGCTTCTGTGGCGAAGGGCGATGCGGGCGGCATCTGCCGCAGCGTGGTGTTTTGGGGGGCAGGTTTCATGGCCAAAGTGCTGAGCGATCAGGGCGCAGTATCAGCGGGTTTGCCAGGCGCCCCCATCGCGCCAGCGGCGAACAGCGACTGCACCGCCGCCGTGTCCAGGCCCAGCCATTCCGACAGCACCGCAGCATTGTCCGCACCCAACTGTGGAGGGGCGCGCAGGGGCGCGCGGTGCGCGCTCATGTTCAGGCAACTGCGCAGCAGCTTCAGCGGCGCGCCGCTGCCATGCTGGACTTCGGCGACCAGGTTCCGGTGCTGCACCTGCGGGTCGGCAAAGGTTTGCGCCATGTTGTTGATGCGCGTGCAGGGCACCTGCACGTCGCTGAGCCGGGGCAGCCAATGGCCGGTGGTCTGGGATTGCAGCACCGGTTCGATCAGCGCGTGCAGTGCTTGGCGGTTCTGCACCCGCATCATGTTGCTGGCAAAACGCGTGTCGCTAGGCAAATCGGTGGCGCCCAAAACGCCGCAAAGCTGCACAAACTGCCGGTCGTTGCCCGCAGCAACCACCATCCATCCGTCTGCAGTCTGAAACACGCCCGACGGCGAAGCGATCGGGTTGTTGTTGCCCTGGCGTGAGACCGGCTGACCGGTGATCAGGTAGGCCTGCGCCAAGGTCGAGTTGAAGCACACGCTGGAATCCAGCATGGCTGCGTCGATGAACTGCCCCTGGCCGCTGATGCCGCGCTGGATCAACGCGCCCAGGATGGCCACGGTGGCCTGGTAGCCCGCCACCAGGTCGGTGGTGGGAATGCCGGTGCGCATGGGCATGCCGCCGGGCGCGCCTTCGGGTTGGCCGCAGCTGCTCATCAGGCCCGCCATGGCCTGCATGATGAAGTCGTAGGCGGGGCGCTTGGCGTAAGGGCCGTCCTGTCCGAAGCCGGTGACCGAGCAATAAATAAGCCGATGGTTGGCCGGCATCAGGCTGGCCGCGTCCAGGCCGAAGCGGCGCAGGCCGCCGGCCTTGAAGTTCTCTACCAGCACATCGCTTTCGGCGGCCAGTCGAGCGATCAGCGCCGCGCCGGAAGCGGTGTTCAGGTCGACGGTGATCGAGCGCTTGTTGCGGTTGCAGGCCAGAAAAAAGCCTGAGTCACGCCCAGGCCCGTCGACCGGCAAGGCTTGGCCGAACTGGCGAGAGTCATCGCCGGTGCCCGGCGCCTCAACCTTCACCACGTCGGCCCCCAGGTCGCCCAGCAACTGCGTACACCACGGGCCGGCCAGTACGCGCGTGAGGTCCAGCACGCGCACGCCCTCCAGCGGCGCCCGCTGCACGGGGGAATCGGTTGGGGCGCTCATGACTTACAGCAGCCCTTTGGCACGCAGCTTGGCCACCCGCTTTTCTTCGCGCTCGTAGGCTTGCAGGGCGTAGGTTCGGTAGGCGTCAGGGTCCATGTAGTTCACCGGCTGATTCAGCGATTCCAGCGCACGCAGGCTGCCGGGCGAGTTCAGCGCTTGCTGGAACACGCCGCTCAGCCGTTTGACCAGCGCCGGGTCCATGCCGGCAGGCCCCGCCACGCCGTAAGGCGAATCGATCCAGGCGTTGACCCCTTGCTCGCGCAGCGTGGGCAGATCGGGGTAGCGCTTGATCCTGTCTTTGGTGAGCGCCACCAGGTAGCGCATCTTGCCCGAGGCGATGTGTGGAACAGCGATGCCGCTCAAAGGCCCCGCATCCACGTGGCCACCGAGGATGGCGTTGGCCAGGTCGGCATCGCCCTTGTACGGCACTACGTTGAGGTCGATGCCCGCTTCGGAGGCGGCCTCGTCCATGACGATGCGCGGCGTGCCCACCGCGCCGGTGGCGCCGACGTTGATGCGTCCGGGGCGCTTCTTGGCATCGGCGGCCAGGTCTTTCCATTGCTTCCAGGGGGCGTCTGCGCGCACGGCCAGGCCGAATGCGTAGTCCGACAGCATCGCGATGTAGCTGAAGCTGGTGCGGGGGTCAAACGGCGTCTTCTGTACGTGCGGCTCGCGGTACACGGAGGCCGGAAGAATCGCGAGTGTGTAGCCGTCGGGCGCCGCCTTGGGCAGCAAGGCGGCACCGTTCACGCCGTTGGCGCCCGGTTTGTTGTCGATCACCACGGGCTGGCCCAGCAGCTTGCCGGCGGCGTCTGCCACCGCCCGCACGTGGGTATCCGTCGGGCCACCAGCGCCGTAGGGCACCAGCAGGGTGATGGGTCGCGTGGGAAAGGTGGCTCCCGGCTGTGCCCAGGCCTGTACGGTGGGCAGCGAGGCGGCGAGCAAGGCGCTGCGGCTCAGAAAGTGTCGTCGTTGCATGTTTGTCTCCTTGTTGTCGTGAAAAGCGCGATCAGATCTAGGGCGCGGCGCAGCTGCGTGTCAGGGCGCTGGCGGGTCGGCCGGGTGGACGGGCGGCGCCAGCCGGTAACTGGCGGGGGTGCGGCTCAGCTTGATGGGGGAGGCAACCCCCGTATAGGCGTCGCCAACCTGTACCACCATCTGACGGTGGGCGGTGTGCGGGTGCTTCAGGGCCGCGCTCACCGAAAGCACGGGTGCGGCCGGCACGCCGATGGCCATCAGCGCCTCGGCCAGGGCGGGGCCGTCCTGACTCGCCAAGAGCGCAATCAGCTGTTCGCGCAGCGCGGCACGGTTGACAGACCGCGCGCCAGCAGTGGCATACAGGGCGTCGTCCGCCAGATCGGCGGCGCCCAGGTGCTGGCAGAGCAGGCGGAACTGGCGGTCATTGCCTACTGCCAGAAACACCGCGTCGGTGCCGGTCGGGAACGCGTCGTAGGGGTAGATGTTGGGGTGCGCGTTGCCGGTGCGGCGCGGCTCCTTGCCGCTGGCGAACCAGTTCGCTGCGTGCGGGTGCAGCAGCGACAGGCCGCTGTCGAACAGGCTGGCTTCGACAAACTGGCCACGGCCGCTTGTGTGACGCTCTTGCAGCGCGAGCAGCACGCCCAAGGCGGCATTCAGCCCCGTCACCATGTCCACAATCGGCAGGCCCACCCGCAGCGAATCGCCACCCGTTTCGCCGTTCACACTCATAATGCCTGTCATGGCTTGCACGGCGGCGTCGTAACCCGCCAAGCCGCCCAGCGGCCCGTCCGCGCCAAAGCCGCTGACACGGCAGTACACCAGGCCGGGAAAGCGCTCAGCCAGCGTGTCGTAGTCCAGGCCCCAGCGCTCCATGGTGCCGGTCTTGAAGTTTTCGATCAGCACGTCCGCGCCTTGCAGCAGCGTCCACAAGATCGCGCGGCCTTCTTCGGTAGACAAGTCGAGCTGGGTGCCGCGCTTGTTCCGGTTCAGGCCCATGTAGTAGGAGGCCACTTGGCGCCCCTGCACGTCCTCGAACGGAGGGCCCCAGGCGCGCGTATCGTCGCCCTGGGGGGGTTCGATCTTGAGGACATCGGCCCCATGGTCGCCCAGGATCTGGCCGCAGTACGGACCGCCCAGCACGCGCGAGAGGTCGACCACGCGGATGCCGGCCAGCGCGCCCGGTTGGGCCGTGGAAGGGTTGGCGGTGCTCATCAGTCGGCCTTGGCGCCAGACGCCTTGATCACCGCGCGCCATTTGTTGGCTTCAGCCTGGGCGTACGCGGCCAGGGCTTCGGGTGTGTGCTGCGCGGGGGCTTCCAGGCCCTGCTTTTGCAGCCGCGCCTTGATTTCGGGGTCCTCCAGCACCTTGAGGAAGGCCGCATTGAGTTTGGCAATCACCGGTTTGGGCGTGCCTGCCGGGGCCACCACGCCGAAGAAAACGCTTGCGTCAAACCCCTTCACGCCCTGTTCATCCAGCGTGGGCACATCGGGTAGTGCGCGTGACCGCTTGGCCGACGTGACAGCCAGCGCGCGCAGCTTGCCGGCCTCCAGGAACGGCAGGGCCGACAGCACGTCGGTGAACGCCACCTGCACCTGGCCGCCCAGCAAGTCGTTCAGCGCAGGGCCGGTTCCTTTGTACGGCACGTGCAGGATGTCGGTGCCGGTCTGCATGTTGAACATGACGCCCGCCAGGTGCGACGAGGCGCCGCTGCCGGATGAGGCGAAGCTGACCTTGCCCGGATTGGCCTTGGTGTACGCGATCAGTTCGCGCGCGTTCTTGGCCGGCACGCTAGGGTTGACCAGCAGTACGTTCGGCAGGTAGCCGACCTGGATGACCGGCGCAAAGCTCTTGAGCGGGTCGTACTTCAGGTTGGCGTACAGGGATTGATTGATGGCCAGCGGCGCCGACGTGCCCAGCATCAAGGTGTAGCCGTCTGGCTGCGCGCGCGCCACGTACTCGGCTCCGATGTTCGAGCCGCCGCCCGCCTTGTTCTCCACGATCATGGTTTGGCCCAGTACGGGCCTGATCGCGGTAGCCAGCATGCGCGCCATGGCGTCGGTGGGGCCGCCCGCCGAATAGGGAATCACCATTGTGATCGTGCGGTTGGGGTAGTCCTGTGCCCAGACGGGCAGGGTGGTCAGCCCGAGGGCACAGGCGAGCATCGCCTTGCGTCGCGAAAAAGCCATGGTTTGTCTCCAGTCGTTGGATCTCTTGATTTCGAAGGAGCAGCCTGCGCCATGCGCAACGCGCCCCTTATCCGATCGCCTTCTGTGGGCGGTGCGGGTCAGCGGGACAGAATCAATGCGGTGTCTTCGTCCGCTTCCGCATCGACGTCTGCGGCGAGCGGGTCGTTCACTTGCAGACGGTGGCGCAACACCCTGCGCGCCAGCGCCTGGCGAACAGCGCCCGCGCCCTGCGTGCCTTCCCACGCCATGGCGATGGCCGAGGTGACGTGGTACAGCGCACTGGCGGCGCGGCGCGCCAGCGCGTCTGCGCCGGGCATGGCCGCTTGCTCCGCCAGCGCCGTCGCGCGCACCAGTGCTGCTTGCAGGTCGCTGCGCAGCGCGGCGTCGATGCCGGGTTCGGCCAACAGCTTGCCAAGGTGGCGGTTGAGCGCCGGCAAAGAGGCTTCGCGGCGGATGGCGCGGATCACGTCCAGCGCAACGATGTTGCTGGTGCCTTCCCAGATGGAGCCCAGGTGCGCGTCGCGCACCAGGCGCGGGTCGGCAAATTCCTCGATGTAGCCGCAGCCGCCGCGCACTTCCATCGCGTCGCCCGTCACCTTGCGCGCGTCGCGGCAGGCGCGAAACTTGATCAGCGGCGTCAGGATGCGCAGCAGCGCGTACGCCTCGGTGTCGCCCGTGTCAGAGCGGGTCAGCGTCTGCGCGGTTTGAAACACCATCGTGCGCGCCTGCTCGGCCGGCACGATCAGCTTGAGCAGCTGGCGGCGCATCAGCGGCAGATCGACCAGGGCCTTGCCAAATGCGCGGCGGTTGCGCCCCACATACAGCGCTTCGCTGACGGCGCGGCGCATAAGGCCTGCAGCGCGCACGCCGTTGGACAGGCGCGAGTTGTTGACCATGTCGGCCATCTGAACAAAGCCACGCCCGCGCTCGCCCACCATCCAGGCTTGCGCGCCTTCCATGCGGATTTCGCCGCTGGCCATCGACCGGGTGCCCAGCTTTTCCTTCAGCCGGATGATGCGGTAATGGTTGTGGCTGCCGTCGTCCAGGTCGCGCGGCAGAAGAAAGAGCGACACGCCTTTCATGCCGTCCGGGTCGCCTTCCACGCGCGCCAGCACCATGGCCAGCGCGGCGTCGGGGTTGGAGCAAAACCATTTGTCGCCGCTCAGCAGCCAGCGGTTCGGATCGCTGGGGTCGGGGCGCGCCAGCGTGGCGGTGGCGGCAATGTCAGAGCCTGCGCCCTGTTCGGTCATGAACATCGCGCCCTGGGCCAGCGTGTCCAGGTCCAGGCTGGTCAGGCTGTCGAAGTAGCGCTCAACCAGCTCGGGCGCGCCAAATTTCTTCAACGTGCGCGTCAACGAATCGGTCATCGACACCGGGCAGCACAGGCCGAACTCGGCCTGCACGAACAGGTACGTCAGCGCGTATTTCACGGCGGCGGGCATCTGCCCCTGCCAGCCCAGCACGTCCTGCCGGTGCGACACCGCGGCCAACGCGAACTCTTCGAAGGCGTGACGTTCCAGCTCGACATAAGCGGGGTGCTTGAGCACCTTCTGCGCGTCGACACCGGTGCGGTCGCGGTACTGCAGCTCGGGTGGGTTCTTGTCGGCCACGCCGGCCAGGTCGTCCAGGCGCGAGCCAGCCAGGGCGCCCAGCCGGTCGAGCGTCGGCGTGAGGTGCGCTAGCAGATCGGCGGGCAGGTAGATCGACAGCAGCTCGCGCAGGGCCGGGTCGGTCGTGAAGAGGTTGGCGCCGTGCTGGTCGGGCACCGGATGGGGAGCGACCAAAGCCGACAGTGCGGGCGGATTTTTAGTCATCGTCTTGTCTCCTTGTTGGGGGCATTCTTGATCTTTGATCAATACAACTCCAATATTGACTATGGAATGATCAATACGAAAATCAGAACATGGAGCTGAGGCACCTGCGCTGCTTCCTGGCGGTGGCCGAAGAACTGCACTTCGGCCGCGCGGCCGAGCGCCTGGCCATGAGCCAGCCGCCGTTGACCGTGGCGATCCAGCAGCTCGAGTCCGAAGTGGGCGCCGCCTTGCTGCTGCGCAACAGTCGGGGCGTGCGGTTGACGGCGGCCGGTTCTGCCTTGCTGCCCCGGGCGAGGGCGCTGTTGACAAGCGCGTCCCAGGCCATTGGTGAAGCGCGCGAGGCGGCGCACGGCTTGTCGGGCAACCTGGTCATTGGCTTCGCGGGCACGATGCTGTACCGCGGGCTGCCGCAGATGCTGCGCGACTTTCGTGCCGAGCACCCGCGCATCAAGCTGAGCCTGCGCGAAATGAATTCCGGCGAACAGGTGATCGAGCTGCAGCACGATCGGCTGGATGCGGCCTTCGTGCACACCAGCCGCGTGCCGGCCGGAATGCACCAGATCCTGGTGGCCAGCCAGACCTTCGTGGCCTGCCTGCCGGACCACCATGCGCTGGCTGGCGCACGCTCCGTCAAGCCTTCGCAACTGGCTGGCGAGCCGCTGGCGCTGGTCGCGCGGGCCGTCTCGCCGGACTACCACGAGCGCACGCTGGCCATGTGCAGCGCCGCGGGGTTTGACCCGGTTTCGGTGCATGAGCTGCGCCATTGGCTGAGCGTGGTGTCCATGGTGGCTGAGGGCCTGGCCGTGGCGCTGGTGCCCGCCGCGCTGCAGCAATGCGGCATGGCGGGCGTGCGCTACTTGCCGTTGTCGCAGAAAGAGGCGGCGCTGCCGCGCTACGAAACCCGCTGCCTTTGGTCTGCCGCACGCGACCAGCCCGCGCTGGGGTTGTTTTTGAACGCCGTGCGCACGGTGGCCCAAGCCGGCTAGCATGGATGCTCACAGGGGCGCGCAGTGCGGCCCACCAAGCCGGGGTTTTTTATGAGTACGGAAACAATTGCGTTGGGCGGCGGGTGCTTCTGGTGTACCGAAGCGGTTTTCAAGGAAGTGCGCGGCGTGCTGGACGTGGAATCCGGCTATAGCAACGGCCAGGAAACCGCCCCCACGTACGAGCAGGTGTGCACCGGCCGTACCGGCAGCGCCGAGGTGGTCAAGCTGGTGTACGACCCGGCGCAGGTCAGCACGCGGCAGATTCTGGAAATCTTTTTTGCCACGCACGACCCCACGCAGCTCAACCGCCAGGGCAACGACGTGGGCACGCAGTACCGCAGCGGCATCTACTACACGACCACGCAGCAGCGTGACGTGGCCAATGACCTGATCCGCGAGGCGGGCCAGGACAAGCTGTACGACGGCAGCATCGTCACCGAGGTGCTGCCGCTGGCGCACTACTTTGCGGCCGAGGACTACCACCAGGACTTCTTCGAGAAGAACCCCACGCAGGGGTACTGCATGGCGGTGGCGGCGCCCAAGGTCAGCAAGTTCCGCAAGACATTCCGGGATCTGGCCAAGGGCTGAGGCGTAAACGGGTTGAAGGTGTTTTGGGGCTCCAGCGACCGTCTGATGCGCGCTGGCAGCTATCAAAAATGTAGTTTTTCGCGCGAGACGCGCAGGTGCTTGCCGCCGCTTGCCTGCTGGCGCTGGCGTTGAGGCACGCTCAGCCGCGTCACCACGCCTTCGCACCCACGCGCTTCGCTGACGAACGATGAAGCAGGTCTCCATTCGCCCGGTCTGGACCATTCAGGACCCGTCCGGCCCCGTGCTGCCCGCGCGCCTGATCGAGCTGCTGGTGCACGTGGCTGAAACCGGCAGCCTGCTGCAGGCCGCGCGACAGCTGGCCATGTCCTACCGCCGCGCGTGGGACATGGTGCGCGAGGGCGAGGCGCAGTTCCACGCGCCGCTGCTGGCCATGGAGCGCGGCCGTGGCTCCAAGCTGACGCCGCTGGGCGCGCGACTGGTATGGGCCGACAAGCGCATCCACGCGCGCCTGCGCCCCGTGCTGGAAAGCCTTTCTTCCGAGCTGGCGCAAGAGCTTGGCGATGCGCTGCGCGAGGCGCCCGCCGCCCTCCGCATGCAGGCCACACACGGCTTTGCCATCGAGCGGTTGATTGAGCGCCTGTCGCAAGACGGGCTGACGCTGGCCGTGACGTACGGCAGCTGCGCGGCCGCCGCAGCGGCGCTGCGCGAGGGCAAGTGCGATGTGATCGGCATGCACATTCCGCTGGGGCCAATACAGGCGCTGGCCCTGCAAACCTACGCGCCCTGGCTCAAGGGCTTGCCGTTGACCTTGATCGACGTGGCGACGCGCAGGCAGGGCTTGATGGTGCGCCCCGGCAACCCCAAGGCGGTGCTGGCGCTGGCCGATCTGGCGCGGCCGAATGTGCGCTTCATCAACCGCCAGGCGGGCTCGGGTACGCGGCTGTTGCTGGAGGGGCTGCTGCGTGCGCAGGCCGTGGCGCCAACCGAGATTGCCGGTTTCGAGCACGGCGAATACACGCACGCCGCCGTGGCCGCCTACGTGGCCAGCGGCATGGCGGACGTGGGCTTCGGGCTGGAGACGCCGGCGCGCGACTTCAAACTGGATTTCGTGCCCCTGGCGACGGAGCGCTACTTTTTGCTGTGCCGCGACCAGCTCATGTCCACCCCCGCGATGCAAACGGTGCTGAGCGTGCTGCGCGAGCCGAGGTTTCTGAAATCGCTGGCCGGCTTGCCGGGGTACGACGCCACCGGCGCAGGCGCTGTGATGCCGCTGAGCCAGGCGTATCCCGGCCTAGGCGATGGGCTTGGCTGACGCTGAGAGCGTGTGGGGGCTAAGGCGTGCCGTGCGGGCGCTGTGCGCCTCTGTTCAATATGAAATCAGCCTCTGGCGCTGGTGCAGTCAGCGCCAGTAGCTATCAAAAGTGAAGTGATTGGCGCATTGACGCTGTGGGTGCAAGCGGGGCGCTTGCCGTTGGCGCCAGCGGCCACGAAGCTGTGCGCGCGATTTGCGAAGACACGCAGACGTCTACCTGCGGCAAGCAGGCGTTGATCAGCCCATGCCGCGCGACCGCACCCGCAAGGTGATCAACGCGCCCACCACAATGCCCAGCAGCGCCGGTACGCTGGCCACCGCCAGCGCCGACAGGCCTGTCAGCCCGTGGCCAATGGTGCAGCCCAAGGCCAGCACGCCGCCAAAGCCCATCAACACGCCGCCGAAGGCCGACGCGGCCAGGCGCGATGGGCTGTCAAAGCCTTCCCAACGCGCGGTGCGCGTGGCCAGCGCGGCCACCAGTGCGCCCAGCAGGGTGCCCACCACAATGGCCGTGCCCAGGCTGAAGTTGCGGCCCGCCGCCATCTGCAGGTACAGCAGGGTGTCTGCCACCGGGCCCACGAAGCTGAGCGAGATGAGCGGAATCGGCTCGAAAGGGTCAAAGCCCACGTTCGCGCTGATCCACCAGCCCGCGGCCACCAGCGCGCCGATCACCAACGCGCCCAGCCATTCGCGCGGGCTGCGCCGCAGCGCGGGGCGCCACAGCGCGTACGCCAACAGCAACGCCGCCAGCACGGCCGTGCTGGCAATCACCGCCACCAGCGCGGGAACCCCCTGCGCCTGCAGCTGGCCGGGCAGCGTGCCGTGCGACAGCGTGACCGCGCCCCAGCCCTGCAGCCAGTGGCGCAGCGGGGCCAGCACGCCCGTCAGCGTGGCCTGCGCGCCCAGGCCCAGCGCCACCAGCGCCACCAGCGCACGCAGGTTGCCGCTGCCCAGCAGCACCAGCGCCCGCGCGCCACAGCTGCGCGCCAGCACCATGCCCACGCCAAAGAGCAGCCCACCCACGAACGTGGCTGTTAAGGAGAACCGCGCCCGCACGATGGGCGCGTTGGCCCAGTCGATCTGCCCGGTGTACGCCAGCCATTGCGAGCCCACCAGCGCCACGGCCAGCGCCAGCGCAAAGGCCTGCAGTGCAGGCGCGCCGCGTGTGTCACCGCCATCCTCACCCCGCCACTGCCGCAGTCCGCGCAACAGGCAGAAGCGACTGACCTGCGCCGCCGCGCCAAAGGCACAGCCCAAGGCCAGACCGGCCCAGAGAACGTGGTGAGGGTTGGGGTCCATGGTGCGTCAATCAGGGGGCAGTCGCCTGGTCGGCGGATCGTTGGCGGTGCGCGCAAAACCCGTCAATGTCATGGCCGGGGCTGTGTCGCTGACTGGCGTTGTCGCCAGCGCGGCAGAAGGGGCTGAGCCTCGTGGCGCCGGCCTTGCCTGGGCAAGCTGGGGCGGCGCTGCAGGCTGCGAGCGCCGACGGCCTGTGCGTCCCAGGAGTGCGGTATTTACTTCGTCCCGAAAATGCGGTCACCCGCGTCGCCCAGCCCCGGCAGGATGTAGCCGTGGTCGTTCAACTCGCGGTCGATGGCGGCGGTGTAGATCGGCACATCCGGGTGCGCCGCCTGCAGTGTGGCAATGCCTTCGGGCGCGGCCAACAGGCAAAGAAACTTGATCGAACGGGGGCCGGCGGCTTTCAGCTTGTCGATGGCCGCGACGGCGGAATGGCCGGTGGCCAGCATGGGGTCAACCGCGATCACGTCGCGCTCAGCCATGTCGGCGGGCATCTTGTAGTAGTACTCGACCGCCTGCAGCGTTTGCGGGTCGCGGTAAAGGCCGACGTGGCCCACGCGGGCGTTGGGCACCACGCGCAGCAGGCCGTCCAGCATGCCGTTGCCCGCGCGCAGGATGCTGGCAAACACCAGCTTCTTGCCGTCGATCATGGGGCTTTGCATGGTCTCCAGCGGTGTGTGGGTTTCGACCATCTGCACCGGCATGTCGCGGGTGACTTCGTAGGCCATCAGCATGGCCAATTCGCCCAGCAGCGTGCGGAAGGTGGTGCTGCTGGCCTCTTTGTTGCGCATCAGCGTCAGCTTGTGCTGAACCAGGGGGTGGGTAACGTGGTGGACTTGGGGCGTGGGAGTGGGCGCAGACATGGCGCGCATTTTAGGCAAGCGGCGCGGGGTGAGTGGCGCTCAAGCGTCGGTGCCCGCGTGAATCGCGGCGGCAGAAACGCGCGCCGGAGGACGTCGGTCAGCCCCAGATGGCACCGCAGGCGCGTTCGATATTCACGCCAGCCACAGGGTTGACTCTGCTTTTAAATTGATAGCTGCCAGCGCAGGCTGATAGGGCGCTGGCAGCCGCCGGGGCACTATTTTCGCTTGCCCCCCAGCAAGCTGCCCAGCGCTCCGCGCACCAACTCGCGGCCCATGCGGCGCATCTCGCCCTTGACCACGTTTTGCACCAGGCCGTCGTATTGGCCGCCGCGCGGGCCGGTGCGGCCAAACAGCGCCTCTTTGCCCAAGGTCATCAAGTCGCCAAACATGCCGCCGCTTTCGGCAGGCGCTGGCGCATTGGCGGTGCCTGGTGTGGCGGGGGCACCTGGTTTTGCAGCGCCCTGGCTGCCACCCGCCTGCACGGCCTGGTTGCCGCGCTGGGCCAGCATTTCGTAGGCGGATTCGCGGTCGACCGCTTCTTCATAGGTGCCGGCCACCAGCGATTCCTTGACCAGCGTGGCGCGCTGCGCGTCGGTGATGGGGCCGATCTGGCTGCCGGGCGGCAGCACGTACACGCGCTGCGTGACGCTGGGGCGGCCTTTCTCGTCCAGCAGGCTGACCAGCGCCTCGCCCGTGGCCAGCTCGGTGATGGCCTGCGCGATGTCCAGGCCGGGGTTGCCGCGCATGGTTTCGGCGGTGGCTTTCACCGCTCTCTGGTCGCGGGCGGTGAAGGCGCGCAGCGCGTGCTGCACGCGGTTGCCCAGCTGGGCCAGCACGGTGTCGGGCACGTCGATGGGGTTTTGCGTGACGAAGAACACGCCCACGCCCTTCGAGCGCACCAGGCGAACCACCAGCTCGATGCGCTCCAGCAGCGCCTTGGGCGCGTCGTTGAACAGCAGGTGCGCCTCGTCAAAGAAGAAGAGGAACTTGGGCTTTTCGGGGTCTCCGATCTCGGGCAGGCGCTCGTACAGGTCGGACAGCATCCACAGCAAGAAGGTGGCGTACAGGCGC
Organism: Ottowia oryzae; assembly: GCF_003008535.1. Classification (NCBI taxonomy): domain Bacteria; kingdom Pseudomonadati; phylum Pseudomonadota; class Betaproteobacteria; order Burkholderiales; family Comamonadaceae; genus Ottowia; species Ottowia oryzae. The sequence goes on along the minus strand of NZ_CP027666.1, from coordinate 3,023,054 downwards.
GGCGAGGTCATCAGCTTGTCGGCCGACAGGATGTTGACCACGCCCTTACCGCCCACCGTCTGCATCATGTCGTCGATGTTGAGCATGGGCTCGCCAAAGAACTTGTCGCCGCCCTGGCTTTCGAGTGTGAGCAGCCCGCGCTGGATGGCGCCCACGCTGGCGGCGCTGACGTTGCCGTACTGCGTGGTGAACTGCTTGGCGTTGTCCGCCACGAAGGTCAGCATGCTGCGCAGGTCTTTCAAGTCAAGCAGCAGCAGGCCGTTGTCGTCGGCGATCTTGAACACCAGGTTCAGCACGCCGCTTTGCGTCTCGTTCAGATCGAGCATGCGCGCCAGCAGCAGCGGGCCCATGTCGCTGATGGTGGCGCGCACCGGGTGCCCGTGTTCGCCAAACACGTCCCACAGGGTGACAGGGCAGGCCACGGGCGTGGGCGCGGGCAGGCCGCGCTCTTTCAGGATGTCGGCCATCTTGCCGCCCACGCTGCCGGTCTGGCTGATGCCGGTCAGGTCGCCCTTCACGTCGGACATGAAGACCGGCACGCCGATCTGGCTGAAGGATTCGGCGATCTTCTGCAGCGTGACGGTCTTGCCCGTGCCGGTGGCACCGGTGATCAGGCCGTGGCGGTTGGCCAGGCCCGGCAAGATGAAGCATTCAATGTCGCCGCGCTGGGCAATGAGCTGGGGTTCGGCCATGGCTGTGCGTCAAAAGTAAAATCGCCGCATTATCCCAAGCACATCGCAGAAAGCAGCACTCCATGGCCGGACACAGTAAATGGGCCAATATCCAGCACCGCAAGGGCCGCCAGGATGAGAAACGCCAACGGGTCTGGACCCGCGTGGTGCGAGAAATCATGGTGGCAGCGCGCACCGGCGGGGGCGACCCCACCGCCAACCCGCGCCTGCGACTGGCTATTGAAAAAGCCAAGGCCGCCAACATGCCGGCCGACACCGTCAAGCGCAACATCGACAAAGCCACCGGCAACCTCGAAGGCGTGAGTTACGAAGAGATTCGTTACGAAGGCTACGGCATTGGCGGCGCCGCCATCATCATCGACACCATGACCGACAACCGCGTGCGCACGGTGGCCGAGGTTCGCCACGCGTTCAGCAAATACGGCGGCAACATGGGTACCGAAGGCTCGGTGGCGTTCCAGTTCAAACACGTCGGCCAGATCATTTTTGCGCCGGGCACCAGCGAAGACAAGGTCATGGAAGTGGCGCTTGACGCGGGTGCGGACGACGTCGTGACCGACGAGGACGGCGCCATCGAGGTGCTGACCGACCCCGCGCAGTTCGAGGCCGTGAAGAACGCTCTTGAGGCGGCTGGCCTGACGCCCGAAGTGGCTGAGGTGACCATGCGCGCCGAAAACACCATCGACCTGACCGGCGAAGACGCCGCCAAGATGCAAAAGCTGCTCGACGTGCTGGAAGACCTGGACGACGTGCAGGACGTGTTCCACAACGCCAACGTGGAGCTGGCTTGAAGCTGGCGTTGCCCCCGTCTGCACTGGCGCCAGCGTGCGCCGTGCTGGCCTGCCTTTTGGCGGCTTGCGGGGGCGATACGGATGCGTCCTGGTGCTTGGCCGGTGGCAATGGCCATTGGTCGGCTGGTTACAACACCAGCAGCTGCCCGCCTGAGCGGGCTGCGGAAGTCGTAGCGCCAGGGCTCGGTGACCAGTCCGGGCAGCATTGAAGGCACCCCGCCTGAATGGCCTGCGCGCGAAACAAGTGAAGTGAACCCATGAAGATTCTGGTGATCGGCGGCGGTGGCCGTGAACACGCGCTGGCCTGGAAATTGGCGCAGTCGCCCAAAGTGCAGCAGGTGTACGTGGCGCCCGGCAACGGCGGCACGGCCTTGGCCAGCAACCTGCAGAACGTGCCCATCACCGATGTGGCGGCGCTGCGCGACTGGGCGCTGGCGGAAAAGATCGGTTTGACCGTGGTGGGGCCAGAGCAGCCCCTGGCCGCCGGCGTGGTGGACGATTTCCGCGCCCACGGCCTGCGCATCTTCGGCCCGAGCAAAGCAGCCGCGCAACTCGAAAGCTCCAAGGCCTTCAGCAAGGCCTTCATGAAGCGCCACGGCATTCCCACGGCCGAGTACGAAGCCTTCACCGATGCAGACGCCGCGCACGCGTACGTGGAGGCCAAGGGCGCGCCCATCGTTGTCAAGGCCGATGGCCTGGCAGCCGGTAAGGGTGTTGTGGTAGCTGCTACCAAAGATGAAGCGCATGCCGCCATCGACGACATGCTGGGCGGCAACAGCCTGGGCGTGGCGCACAACGACGGCGGCGCGCGTGTGGTGATCGAAGAGTTTTTACAGGGCGAGGAAGCCAGCTTCATCGTGATGTGCGACGGCAAGAACGTGGTCGCCATGGCCACCAGCCAGGACCACAAGCGATTGAAGGACGGCGACGAGGGCCCGAACACCGGCGGCATGGGCGCTTATTCGCCCGCGCCCGTGGTCACGCCCGACGTGCACGCCCGCGCCATGCGCGACGTGATCCTGCCCACCGTGCGCGGGATGGACAAGGACGGCATTCCCTTCACTGGCTTTCTGTACGCCGGCCTGATGATCGGCGCGGACGGCAAGCCCAAGACGCTGGAATTCAACACCCGCATGGGCGACCCGGAGACCCAGCCCATCATGATGCGACTCAAGTCCGACCTGGTGGACGTGATGATGGCCGCCACCAGTGGCAAGCTGGACGAGGTCGAGCTGCAGTGGGATCGCCGCGCTGCGCTGGGCGTGGTGATCGCCGCTGGCGGCTACCCGCTGAACCCCAAGAAGGGCGACGTGATCACCGGCCTGCCCAAGCCGACCGACGACGTGGTGGTGTTCCATGCCGGCACAGCCGAGCAAGGCGACAAGACCCTCACTTCAGGTGGGCGCGTGCTGTGCGTGACAGCGCTGGCCGATTCCGTGAAGCAGGCGCAGTCCAAGGCGTACGACGCGGCGCGCAGCATTCACTTTGACGGGATGCAGTACCGGCGCGACATCGGCCACCGCGCGGTGAAGTAAGTCGTTGTTAGCGCGGGTGGCTTGGCGCGGCGTGTACCTGACTGCGCTTCGGCTGGGCCACGGAGTCATTCGAGCGAGTCAGCAGCAGTCTTGCATTTGCGCACGGTTTTGGACTTGCTCGCCTGAAAAGGTGCGGTTTGGCAACTGAAGGGCCGTACGCGCGCACCGCTTGCGGGCAAAGGCGGCTTATACACAGCGAATTTCTGCTTGGCACGTAACGTGCGTAAGACGTGACGTCCCCGACGCCTGAGCGACTCAGGTGGGGCGTATGGCAAAGGCGCCATGGACCAGCGATGGTTCATGGCGCCTTTGTTTTTGTCCAACGCAATGTCGTCAAGGTTCTCAAATGTCTTACATCGTGCCTTCGGAATTCGTCACCAAGATGGTCGACGCAGGTGAATCCAAGCTCTACATGGCGACGCGAGATGCCTTCATCCGCGCGCTGATGGCCGGGGCCATCCTGTCGGTAGCGGCCGCCTTCGCAGTGACGGTCTCGCTGCAAACGGGTCAGCCCATCGTCGGCGCCATCCTGTTTCCGGTCGGGTTTTGCATGCTGTACCTGATGGGGTATGACCTGGTGACGGGCGTATTCATGTTGACGCCGCTGGCCTGGCTGGATCGGCGGCCGGGGGTCACGTTGCCTGCAATCTTGAAACACTGGCTGATAGTGTTCGCGGGCAACTTCGCCGGCGCCCTGATCGTCGCCGTCTTGCTGGCATTTGTGTACACGTACGGCTTTTCAGCGCCAGCGGGCAAGATCGGCGACACGCTGGCGCATATTGGTGAGAACCGTACCTTGGGGTACGCGGCCCATGGCGTGGCGGGCTGGTTCACCATCTTCATTCGCGGCATCTTGTGCAACTGGATGGTGTCGCTGGGCGTGGTGGGCGCCATGGTGTCCACCAACGTGAGCGGCAAGGTGATTGCCATGTGGATGCCCATCATGCTGTTCTTCGCCATGGGGTTCGAACATTCCGTGGTCAATATGTTCTTGTTCCCCACAGGCCTGATGCTGGGCGGCAACTTCTCGATCGCCGACTACTTCATCTGGAACGAGATCCCTGTGCTGCTGGGCAACATGGTGGGCGGCCTGACCATGACGGGCCTGGCGCTCTATGCCACTCATGTCAAGACCGCGCCACGCAAGCATGCGATCGCCTGAGGGCGCTTCGGTGGGGGCGGGCAGCGGCAACGCGACGCCCCGGCTTCGTGTTCGCTTGGCACAAGCCAGCGAACGCGGGCAGCACGCACGCAACCAGGACTTCCACGGGGCTTGCGTCCCCAACGAAGAAGTGGTGCCGACCAAGGGTGTTGTGTTGGCCATCGCGGACGGTGTGGGCTCCAGCGAAGTGGCTCATCTGGCCAGTGAAATTGCCGTGCGCAGCATGCTGGAGGACTTTTTCAGCACGCCGGCCAGTTGGTCGATACGAAAATCCGCCCAGCGCGTGATTGAAGCGACCAATGGCTGGTTGTACGCGCAGTCGCGCCAGGCCGGGCATACCGGCGCACGCCGCGATCAGGCGTGCGCTTGCACCCTCAGCGTCTTGGTTCTTCACTCATGCACGGCCCATGTATTCCATGTGGGCGATGCGCGCATCTACCGCTTGCGCCAAGGCGAGCTTGAACAGATCACGCAAGACCACCGCGTCTTCATCGACGGTCAGAAAGGCGTGTCACGCGTTCTGGGTGTGGCACAGCACGTCGAGGTGGATCACGAAAGCCAGCCGATTGAAATCGGCGACGTTTTTTCGTTGATGACGGATGGCGTGCACGAGCACGTGGACGCTGCTGCACTGCGGCACGCCATGGCGCAGGCTGCCAGCCCCGATGCGGACTTGGCTGCGGTGGCTGCAGGGCTTGTGGCATCGGCGCGAAGCCATGGCAGCACAGACGACGCCACGATTCAGATCCTGCACGTGTTGGAGCTTCCTGAGCGCCATCTCAGTGACCTGAGGCAGTATGCAGGGCCGCTGCCGTGCCCGCCGTTGCTCAGCCCTGGACAGAGCCTAGATGGCTTGACCGTAGTCGAGCAGCTGCACGCGAGCAGCCGCAGTCACGTATACCTCGTCGAGCGAGAAAGCGCCGAGGGGCAGCCGACAGGCAGCGGGCGTTGGGTCATGAAGATTCCATCTCTGGATGGGCGTAACGACCCTTCCTACCTTGAGCGCATGCAGCTAGAGGAATGGATGGCAAGGCAGATTCACAGCGCCCATGTGGTGCGCAGTGCGCCCGCCACGCCGCACCGAAGCTACCTATATGTGCTGAGTGAATATGTGCCTGGCGTCACGCTCACGGCGTGGATGAGAGCGCATCCGAACCCTGGCCTGGATGCGGTTCGAGGCGTCATCGAGCAGATAGCGCGCGGCCTGCAGGCCATGCATCGGCGAGAGATTCTTCACAGGGATCTCAGACCAGACAATGTGCTGGTCGACGACCAGGGCGCGGCTTGCATCATTGATCTGGGCTCTGCGCAGGCCGCTGGGTTGCGCACGGCAGCAGAAGCCGACGAGCCTATGGGCGGCGTTGGGACATTAGCATTCACCGCGCCCGAACAGTTTTTAGGCGTTCGGGCCAGTATGCAGTCGGATCAGTACGCGTTGGCTTGCATGGCCTACCAGATGCTGAGTGGACGCCTGCCCTACGGCACGCGGGTGGCACGCGCCCGCTCCTTCGCCGAGCAGGCGCGTCTTGGCTATGAGCCGGTGGCGACGCCTGAGAGGGATTTGCCGGTGTGGCTCGATGACACGTTGGCACGCTCGTTGCATCCAGACCCAGCGCAACGTTTCGAGACCTTGTCAGAGTTCGTGCAAGGCCTGCGCCAACCAACAGCGTTGCGGCCTGCGCACAGATCTCTGAGCGAACGGCACCCGCTGCGGTTTTGGCAAGGCCTTTGCGCTGCTTTGGCGCTCGCCTTGTGTTGCTCCCTGTGGGCGCTGGTTCAAGTGGGTTGAAACTGAAGGCTGACCATGATGCGAGATTTGCTGCGTTTCCCTTTGGGCCCTTCGCCTGCCGAGCGCGCTGCCGGCAAGGTGTGGCTGGTGGGCGCCGGACCGGGCGACCTGGAGCTCTTGACGCTCAAGGCGGTGCGGGTGCTGGGCGAGGCGGAAGTGGTGCTGGTGGATGACCTCGTCAATCCGGAAATCTTGAGCCATTGCGCGCAGGCGCGCACAGTTTGGGTTGGAAAGCGCGGGGGTTGCCGATCCACCTCACAAGCGTTCATCCAGCGGCTGATGTGGCGACTTGCCCGGCAAGGCAAGTGCGTGGTTCGGCTGAAGGGCGGTGATCCCGGCGTGTTTGGCCGGGCTGGCGAAGAGGCGCTGTGGCTGCACGCTCGTGGCGTGCCCTGCGAGGTGGTCAATGGCGTTACGGCTGGCGCAGCGGCGGCCACTGCGTGTGGCTTTCCGTTGACGATGCGTGGGATGACGATGGGGGTGACGCTGGTGACGGGCCATACCGAGCACGGCGACACACCGAACTGGCCTGCGTTGGCGCACAGCGGTACGACGCTGGTGATTTACATGGGCGTGTCGACGATGGCACAGACGCAGGACTCACTTTTGCGCGCAGGTATGGAGCCCAGCACGCCTGTGGCGATGGTTGAGAACGCCAGTCTGGCCCAGCAGCGCCATCGACTGTCCACGCTGGCCCACATGCTGGCGGATGCGCGCGATTTTGGCTTGCGCAGCCCCGCCATTTTGGTGGTGGGGCAAGTGGTGGGCATGGCTGAGGCGCTGGTGCCCTTGGCCGGCGCGTCTAAACGCACTGGAACCCTGGGATGAACGCGCCGACACGGCCAGAACATGCCGACGGTGAGTTGACACTGCGCTTTGCGCTGGCCGCGCGGCGGCGTGAACTGCAAGGCATGCACGAGCTGGCGCAAACCAGTGAACTGGTTGCTCAAGTGGGCCAGTTGATCCACGAGCTGCAGAAAGAGCGCGGCCGAGCGGCCCTGCTGGTCGGGCAAACGACCGAAGAACAACGAACGCACTGGCTGGGTCAAACCGCTCTGACCGTGCGGGCGCAGCGTTCATTGAGCGAACGGCTCACGAGCGAGCTCAACGGCGAAAGGCTACTGCAGCGCCGCACGCGCTGGCTTCACGCCGTGGCCCACGCGCTGCACGCGATGGATGGTCTGGCGGCACTTCGAGCATCCTTGGTCGCGGGAGCCATGCAGGCCGAAGACGCCACCTTGGCCTACAGCAGTGTTATTGGCTGCTGGCTCGGCGTGGTCATTGAGGCACTGGATGGGCCCTCCGATCCCCACATCACGCGGGTGCTTGTGGCACTGCTCAACTTCATGCAGGCCAAAGAACTGTGCGGGCAAGAACGCGCCGTTGGCGTCGCGGGATTTGCGCGAGGCAGCTTCAACGCTGAACGGCGCACGCAGATGGCCAGCCTGGCGCGCGGTCAGGCCCGCAGCTTCGAGCTGTTTCTGCAGCACGCTTCCGCAGGTCTGCGCGCTGGCTGGGAAGCGCTGAGAGCGGGTGAACTGGCGCTTCAACGTCTGCGCGATCTGGCCGCGACGCCGGATGCTGCTATCAGTCCTCAGCTGGCCCAGCCCTGGTTCGATGTTTGTACCGCCCGCATTGACGCCCTTCACGGGCTAGAACAGGTCCTGACGACAGAGTTGGCCGACTGTTGCCGTGACCGGGTCGCGGAGAACGAGCGTGCTTTGTCCCAGCTCACCGATGACAGCGACCGCCATGCGACAGAGGGTCAAAGCGCAAAAGCCATGACGAGTGTCATGCGCCAATCCCTTGTGTACACCTTGGTCGGTCGGCCGATGGATGCGGTCGTCACTGGCGACGCCATTGGCGACACGATGGCCCGTTCCGTCCTGGACTTGTTGCTGGAGCAAGGCGCCAGGTTGCACGAAGCGGACTTGAGGTTGTCGGAAGCGCGGCGCGCCCGCCATGAGCGCCGACGCATTGAGCAAGCCAAATGGTGGTTGGTCACCCACTACCAGCTCAGCGAGCCCGCAGCGCAAGAACGCTTGCAGCGCACCGCTATGAACAACGGCCTCACGCTGCTTGAGGTGGCCGATCGCATTCTTGCGTCCGAGTCTCCGGCTGGATGATCGTGGCGCTTGCTCACCGCTGCCCGAATTTGCACCGCGAAGCGGCCGATCCGCACCTGCCGAAGTGCGTCGGGTGGATCGCAAAGCCTCCACGGGCAGCGTCCGTGCAAAACATCTAGCCTCAACGCACCAAGATGTCGCAGGTCGAGCACGGGTTGGGTGCATGGATCGCCCGATCGGTGTCATTTACGCTTTGAATGCCTGGCACGCCAATTGCAGGTCATAGGCTACTAGGCTTTGCCACCTGCAAGGCCTCTTGGACAACGGCGTCCATTGCCCAGCGAATGCGCACCGCGCAGCTCGCCAGGGCGATGGACGCCGTTTGCGTTTGGCTGAACAAGGAGTGCTTTGATGCCTGATACAACCCGCGTCGTCGTCGTAGGCAATGGCATGGTGGGCCATTGCTTTGTGCAAGAGATGGTGCGGCGCACGCCTGATCTGGTTGCTGCCTGCCTGCAGATCACGGTGCTCGGCGAAGAGCCCCGGCCAGCGTACGACCGAGTGCATTTGTCGAGCTTCTTCGCTGGCACCACGGCAGACGAACTGTCCCTCGTCGAGCCAGGCTTCTACGACCGACCTGGCTTGTCTCTGCGGCTCAACGCACGTGTGCAGCAGATTGATCGACGCATCCATCAGCTCAGGCTCGCCGATGGCGAGATGATGAGCTACGACCGGCTGGTTCTGGCCACTGGCTCAGTGCCGTTCGTTCCCGCCGTACAGGGGCGCGACCGGGACGGTTGCTTCGTCTACCGAACCATCGAAGACCTGGAGGGCATGCTGGCGGCGGGCCGATATGCGCAAAGCGGCGTCGTGATCGGCGGGGGATTGCTCGGGTTGGAATGCGCCAAAGCGCTGCGCGACATGAAGCTGACCACGCACGTCGTGGAATTCTCCAAACGGTTGATGGCCGCTCAGGTGGACGACGGTGGCGGGGAGGTGCTGCGCGCCAAGATTGAGGCGCTGGGCGTTCAGGTACACACCAGCCGCAACATGGTGGAAATCACCGATGGCATGACGGCGCGCCACCGGCTCGTGTTCGACGATGGCATCTGGCTCGAGACCGATATGGTCGTTTTTTCAGCCGGTATCCGCCCGCGCGATGAGCTGGCGCGCCAGAGCGTGTTGGCGATCGGCCCGCGCGGCGGCGTGGCGATTGACGACCACTGTCGCAGCTCGGATCGTTCGGTGTATGCGATTGGCGAATGCGCTTCCTGGAAGGACAAGTTGTTCGGGCTGGTTGCCCCCGGCTACGAGATGGCGCGTGTGGCGGCGGGGCACATTCTGGGCGATGGCGAGGCCAGTTTTTCCGGCACCGATATGAGCACCAAGCTCAAGCTCATGGGCGTGGAGGTGGCCAGCGTGGGCGACGCCCACGGCGCTACGCCGGGCAGTCGCAAGTTCGTGTATGCGAACGAGCTTCAGCAGATCTACAAGAAGCTCGTTATCAGCCAGGACGGCCTGCAACTGCTGGGCGCGGTGCTGGTCGGGAACGCCGACGAGTACGGCACGCTTCAGCAAATGGTTGCCAACGGCATCGCGTTGCCTGCGCAGCCTGAGTTCCTGATCCTGCCGGCCAGCGACGGGCAGGCCAAGCCGGGCCTCGGCGTTGATGCGCTGCCCGACAGCGCTCAGCTTTGTTCGTGCAACAACGTCAGCAAGGCGCAGGTGTGTGCCGCCGTGGGCGAGGGCGCCACCACCATCGCCGAGCTGAAGGCTTGCATCGGGGCGGGGACGAGCTGCGGCGGCTGCGTGCCCCTGGTCACCCAGGTGATGAAGGCCGAGATGGCCCGCCGTGGCTTGAAGGTCAACAACCATCTGTGTGAGCACTTTGCCCATTCCCGCCAAGAGCTCTATCACCTTGTCAGGGTGGGCCAGATCAAGTCTTTCGATGCCTTGCTGGCCGCGCACGGCCAGGGGGAAGGCTGTGATGTGTGCAAGCCCACCGTGGCCAGCATCCTGGCGTCGTGCTGGAACGAGTTCGTGCTCAAGAAAGACCTGGCCAAGCTGCAGGACAGCAACGATTACTACCTGGGCAACCTCCAGAAAGACGGCAGCTACTCCGTCGTGCCGCGCATGCCCGCTGGTGAAGTGACACCCGATGGCCTGATCGCCGTAGGAACGATTGCCAAGAAGTACGGCCTTTACACCAAGGTGACGGGCGGTGCGCGCGTGGACATGTTTGGCGCGCGGGTCGACCAGCTGCCGCTGATCTGGGACGAACTGATCGCGGCCGGCTTCGAATCAGGACACGCGTACGGCAAATCCCTGCGGACAGTCAAGAGTTGCGTGGGCTCGACCTGGTGCCGCTATGGGGTTGGCGACAGCATCGGGTTGGCCGTGCTGCTGGAAAACCGCTACAAGGGTTTGCGCGCGCCTCACAAGATCAAGTTTGGCGTTTCTGGCTGCACGCGCGAATGCGCTGAGGCGCAGGGCAAGGATATCGGCGTGATCGCCACCGAAAAAGGCTGGAACCTCTACGTGTGCGGCAACGGTGGCATGAAGCCACGCCACGCCGAATTGTTCGCGACCGACCTGAGTCAGGACGAATTGATCGCAATGATCGACCGGTTCCTGATGTTCTACGTGCGTACTGCCGACCGCCTGCAACGCACCAGCACGTGGCGCGAAGGCCTGGAAGGCGGCCTGGCCTACCTGCAAGACGTGCTAATTCGTGACAGCCTGGGCCTGTGCGCCGAACTGCAGGCGCAGATGCAGCACGTGGTCGACAACTACCGTTGCGAATGGAATGAGGCCGTCTCCGACCCCGACACGCGCAAACGCTTCAAGACATTCGTCAACAGCGACGCAGCCGACGCGAACATTCAGTTTGTGCCAGAGCGCGCACAGATCCGCCCCGCCACCGAGGCGGAAAAGGCCCTGGCTGGCGCCGCCTTGTAAGAGTCCATCATGACCCATTCAAACGAATTCCATGGCGGTGGCTGGACACCCGTTTGCGCGCTCGACGACATCAGCCCCAGCATGGGCGTGTGCGCATTGCTGGGCCGGCGCCAGGTGGCCGTTTTCCGCATGCCCGACGATCGCCTCTTCGCGCTCGACAACCACGACCCCCACAGCGGGGCGAACGTACTGTCGCGGGGCATCGTGGGCGATTTAGCGGGCGAGCTGGTGGTGGCCTCACCGATGTACAAGCACCACTACAAGCTGCACACCGGCGAGTGCGTTGAGGACGCGCAAACCTCGGTCGCTGTTTACCCGGTCAAGTCGTGCAACGGCAAGGTCTGGGTCTGCGCGGGCGAGGACTAGGGCGCACTGCCGCGGCCGGCGCCGTGCGCGAAGGCCGGGTGGGATAATCAATGGTGCACCCAGCGTGCCGAGGCGCGGTGCACGCGCCCGCGAATCCCGATCCATCACATGCGCCTGTGCGCCGGCGGTCTGCCGGGCCGGGCCTTCTCACTTTATGGTGACATCCTCCGTTGTGCGGCCTTGGCTCATGGGGCTGCAATCGTCCATCGTGGACGCCATCGAAGCCCACGAGCGCGCCGCTGGCAGCACTGTGCGCTTTGCGCGCGATGCCTGGCAGAAAGAGCCCGGTGAGCCGCTCCAAGGGCAGGGCCTCACCTGCATCCTGGAGGGCGGTGAAGTGTTTGAGCGCGCTGGCGTGGGCTTCTCGCACGTCAGCGGGCCGCGCTTGCCCCCCTCGGCGACGCAGCACCGCCCAGAGTTGGCTGGTGCGCCATTCGCTGCGATGGGCGTCTCGCTGGTATTTCATCCGCGCAACCCGTATGTGCCCACGGTGCACATGAACGTTCGCATGATCGAAGCGATCCGCCCGGGCAACGAGCCGGTTTGCTGGTTTGGCGGCGGCATGGATCTCACGCCGCACTACGGCTTTGCCGAAGACTGCGTGCACTTTCACCAGACCTGCCGCGATGCGCTGGCGCCGTTTGGCGACGACAAATACCCGCGCTTCAAAACCTGGTGCGACGACTACTTTCTCAACAAGCACCGCGGCGAGCCGCGCGGCATCGGCGGTGTCTTCTTTGACGACTTTGCCGAGGGGGGTGCCGACAACGGCTTTGCGCTGATCCGCGCCGTGGGCGAAGCGTTTCTGCCCGCGTACGAGCCCATCGTGCGCCGCCGGCAGGCCACGCCCTGGGGTGAGCGCGAGCGCCAGCACCAGCTGGTGCGGCGCGGCCGCTACGTCGAATTCAATCTGGTGTGGGACCGCGGCACGCATTTCGGCCTGCAATCGGGCGGGCGCACCGAATCCATCCTGCTGTCCATGCCGCCGCAGGTCGCATGGACCTACCAATACCAGCCCGAGCCTGGTTCGCCCGAGGCCGAATTGACCGAGCGCTATCTGAAGGCGCAGGCGTGGGTGTGACGACGCAGGCCGATACGCAGGCCGCGCGCCGCATCGGTGTCTTTGGCGGCGCGTTCGATCCGCCGCACGCCGTGCACCACGCACTGGCGGCGGCCGCCATCGACACGCTGGCGCTGGATGTCCTGCTGATCGTCCCCACGGGCGACGCATGGCACAAAAGCCGCCCCCTCAGCCCCGCGCGCGATCGGCTGGCGATGTGCCGCCTGGCGTTTGCCGACCTGCCCAAAGCGCGCGTGGACGACCGGGAACTGCACCGCGACGGCCCCACCTACACCATTGACACGTTGACCGAATTGCAGCAAGCGTGGCCCGCCGCCCAGCTGTACCTGCAGATCGGCGCCGACCAGGCCGCGGCCTTTCACACTTGGCGCAGCGCGCAAGCCATCGCGGATATTGCTATCATCAGCATAGCTGCCCGCGCTGATGCAACGGGCGCTGCGCTGCAATTTGATCCAGAAAACCCGCTGCCTGGGCTGAATGTTTTGCCCGACGGCGTGCGTGTTTTGCCGCTGCCCCCCATGCCGCACAGCGCCACCGACGTGCGCCGCCGCGTCGCCCAGGGGCTGCCGATTGACCATCTGGTCGCGCCGGCCGTCGCCGGGTATATTGCCGAAAACCACCTTTACCAAACTGCCTGATGAGCGAAACCGCTGCCAAGAAAGACGTCCAGAAACTCCAGCGCACCATCGTCGATGGTCTGGAGGACATCAAGGGCCACGACATCCGCGTGTTCAATACCGAGCACCTTTCGCCGCTGTTTGAGCGGGTGATCATCGCCAGCGGCACTTCCAACCGGCAAACCAAGGCCCTGGCCGCCAGCGTGCGCGACAAGCTGCGCGACGGTGGCTATGGCAAGCCCCGCATCGAAGGCGAAGACAACGGCGAATGGGTCATCGTCGACTGCGGCCAAGTGGTGGTGCACGTCATGCAGCCCGCCATCCGCCAGTACTACAACCTGGAAGAAATCTGGGGCGACAAGCCCGTGCGCCTGAAAGGACCTGAGGCGCGCGCCGCAGGCTCGCAGCGCAAAGCCGCGGCCAAGGGCGATGAAAATTCGGCGCCAGCGCCCGCTGCCAAAGCGCCGGCAGCTTCCAAAAAGGTAGCAAAAGGCGCAGTCGCCAAGAAGGCCCCTGCGACCAAGGCGCCTGCCAAAGCCCCCGCTGCCAAAAAAGCGGGCGCGAGCGTGCCAGCGAAGAAATCCGCGGCACGCCCGGCCGCCAAGGCACCTGCGCGCAAGGCGGCACCCGCCAAAGCCGCGCGCGGCGCCGAAGCGCTGCCCACGGTGGTGGTGAACAAGCCGAAGGCCAAGCCCGCGACCAAGACCGCAGCGAAGCCCGCCGCCAAACCTGCTGCCAAAGCCGCAGCAAAACCTGCTACCAAGGCTGCGCCGAAGGCCGCCGCCAAAAAGGCGCCTGCCAAGGCCGCTGCCAAAAAGCCCAGCAGCGCACGCACCGGGCGTTGATCGCTTCGCATGAGGCTGATGGTCGTTGCGGTGGGGCAGCGTGTGCCCACCTGGGCGCAAACCGCGTGGGACGACTACGCCAAGCGCTTTCCGCCTGAGCTGAAGCTGGAGCTGAAGGCGATCAAGACCGAGCCGCGCGCCGGCGGCAAGACCGCCGCGCAACTCATGGCGGCTGAGCGCCAGCGCATCGAAGCCGCCATCTCCAAAGGCACGCATACCGTGGTGCTGGACGAGCGTGGCACCGCGCTCACCACGCAGGCGCTGGCTAGCCGCTTGGGCGATTGGCAAGGGCTGGGAGGCGACGTGGCGCTGGTGATCGGCGGGCCCGACGGGCTGGACCCCGAGCTGCGCCGCAGCGCACAAGAGCGCATCCGTCTGTCTGACCTCACGCTGCCCCACGCCATGGTGCGCGTGCTGCTGGTCGAGCAGCTATACCGCGCCTGGTCGGTCAACGCGGGCCATCCGTACCACCGTGAGTAGCCACCGCTGGGCGCCCGTTGATGGCAGCCAGGCGCAGGCTGGGCAGCGACTGGCCGAAGACGGCTGCCTGATGTGCCCCGGCTTGTTGACCTGGCGTGAGACGCAGTTGCTGGGCAGGCTGCTTCTGCCAAGGCCCGAGGGTGCTGGCCAGCGCGAGCTGCTGTCGCGCCCCTGGGCGGCGGCGCTGGCTGCCCGCGTGCGTACCCGCCTGGTTGGTGCGGGGTTGCTGAGCACCCATGCACGGGCCGTGCAGTGCACCTTGTTCGACAAGACGCCCGCGCGCAACTGGTTGGTCACGTGGCATCAAGACCTGTCGGTGCCCGTGCAAGGCAACTCAGACGCCGACAACGGCGCCTGGCAGCGCGGCGCGGTCAAGCAAGGTGTGCGCTTTGTGCAGCCGCCTGCCGCCTGGCTGGCGCGGCTGTTGGCGGTGCGCCTGCACATCGACCGCTGCGGCGCCGGCAGTGGGCCGCTGCGCGTGCTGCCCGGTTCGCACCACCACGGCAAGCTGGCGCTGGATGGGCCTGGCGGCGCGGTTGAGGTCTTGCGCCAAGTGCGCGCCCAACATGCAGAGGTGCGTTGCACCGCCGAGGCGGGCGATGCGCTGCTGATGCGGCCGCTCACGGTGCACGCCTCGTCCCGCATGGCCGATGGCGCCGGCCAGCGTCGGCGCGTGCTGCATTTCGTGTTTGCGCCGCCTGAGCTGCCCGCTGGCCTGCGCTGGCACTGGTCCGCGTGACCCGCAGCGGCTTGACGCCCTGCGCTTCGCCCGTCGCTCAGCCATACTGCGCCATTGCAGCGCCGCGCAGCGGTGCCCCAGCCACAACATGACCGAATCCACCCCCCACTTCATCTACCTGGCTTCCCAAAGCCCGCGCCGCCGCCAGTTGCTGGAGCAGCTGGGCGAGCGCCTCAGCCTGCTGCTGCCGGATGACGCCGAAGCGGCCGAAGCGCTGGAAGCCGTGCGCCCCGGCGAGGCGCCCGCCACCTACGTGCGCCGCGTCACCGGCCTGAAGCTGCAAGATGCGCTGCGCCGGTTGACCGACCGGCACCTGCCGCCCGCACCCGTGCTGTGTTCCGACACCACGGTGGCGCTGGGCCGGCAGATTCTGGGCAAGCCGCGCGACGCCCAAGACGCGGCCGACATGCTGGCGCGCTTGTCTGGCCAGACGCACCGCGTGCTGACGGCGGTGGCCATTCAGTCGGGCCAGCGGCGCGTGGACGCGCTCAGCGATTCGCGCGTGCGCTTCGCCGCGTTGACGCCCGCCGACATCGCCGCCTACATCGCCAGCGGCGAATGGGAAGGCAAGGCCGGTGCCTACGCCATTCAGGGCAGGGCGGCGGCTTTCGTGGAACACATCAGCGGCAGCTACAGCGGCATCATGGGTTTGCCGCTGTTCGAAACTGCGGACTTATTGAAACAAATTCGTGCCTAGCGCCCGTCCAACCTGCGCGGGCAGCTACAAAATATGCAGCAAGACATTCTGATCAACTGGTCGCCCCAGGAAACGCGCGTGGCCGTCGTCGAGTACGGCGCCGTGCAGGAAGTGCACGTGGAACGCACGCTGGAGCGCGGCCTGGTGGGCAACGTGTACCTGGGCAAGGTGGCGCGCGTGCTGCCGGGCATGCAGTCGGCCTTCATCGATATCGGGCTGGAGCGCGCGGCGTTCTTGCACGTGGCCGACCTGTGGCAGCGCCCGCTGGACGGCGAAAGCCTGAGCGCCAGCCGCGCCGCCACGCCGCCCAAGCCGATCGAAAAGCAGGTGTTCGAGGGCCAGACGCTGATGGTGCAGGTCATCAAGGACCCCATCGGCACCAAGGGCGCGCGTCTGTCCACGCAGATCAGCCTGGCGGGGCGCATGCTGGTGTTTTTGCCGCAGGACGACCACATTGGCGTGTCGCAAAAGATCCCGGCCAGCCTGCGCGACAACCTGCGCACGCGCGTGCAGGCGCTGGCGGCCGAGGGCGTGCCCGAGGGCAAGACCGGCGGCTTCATCCTGCGCACGAACGCAGAGGACGCATCCGACGCCGAGCTGGCCGAAGACATCGCCTACCTGCGCAAAGCCTGGTCGCGCATCCGCGATGCCAGCGCGCGCATGCCGCCCACCAGCCTGCTGCATGAAGACCTGAGCCTGCTGCAGCGCGTGCTGCGCGATTTGACGTCCGAGCGCACGCAAACCATCTTGATCGATTCGCTGGAGCAATTCCACGCGCTGACGAAATTCGGGCGCGAATTCATGCCCGCCGCCGCCGCGCACCTGCAGCATTACAAGGGCGAACGCCCACTGTTCGACCTGCACAACGTGGACGAAGAGATCACCAAGGCGCTGGGCCGGCGGGTGGATTTGAAATCGGGCGGCTACCTGATCGTGGACCAGACCGAAGCGCTGACCACGGTGGACGTGAACACCGGCGGCTACGTGGGCACGCGCAATTTTGACGACACGGTGTTCAAGACCAACCTGGAAGCCGCGCAAGCCATTGCCCGCCAGCTGCGGCTGCGCAACCTGGGCGGCATTGTGGTGGTGGATTTCATCGACATGGCGCAGGCCGAGCACCAACAGGCGGTGCTGAGCGAGTTTCGCAAGCAGCTGGCCCGCGACCGCGTGAAGACGCAGGTGGGCGGTTTTTCGCCGCTGGGCCTGGTCGAGATGACACGCAAGCGCACGCGCGAATCGCTGGCGCAGCTGCTGAGCGAAACCTGCGAGCAGTGCCAGGGCGCCGGGCGCGTGCGCACGGCGCGCACGGTGGCCTACGACATCCTGCGCGAAATCCTGCGCGAGGCGCGGCAGTTCAACCCCAAGGAATTCCGCGTGGTGGCCCCGCCCGCGGTGATCGACATGCTGCTGGACGAGGAAAGCCAGCACTTGGCCGGGCTGTCGGATTTCATCGGCAAGCCGATTTCGTTGCAGGCCGAAGGCGCGCTGGGGCCTGGCCAGTACGACATCGTGCTGCTGTAGCTGGATCTAAGTGTTTTGAGCCGCCAGCGCTGGTGCAGACTGCGCTGGTAGCTATTTAAAATATAGCGTTTTGCGGCACGTCGGCATCGCCCGGGCTGGGTGGTGCACCGTTGGCCGAGCCGGGGCTGTTGGAAACCGTGCCGCTGCTTGCCGCGCTGGCGGTGGGCAGCGGCGAGTGGTTCAGCCGCGCGTACAGGCCACCGGCACGAATCAGCTCGGCGTGCGAGCCTTGCTCAACGATGCGACCGTGCTCCATCACCACGATGCGGTCGGCGTGCTCGATGGTGGACAGGCGGTGCGCAATGACCAGCGTGGTGCGCCCCACCATCGCCCGTGCGATGGCCTGCTGCACCAGGCGTTCGCTTTCGGTGTCCAGCGCGGAAGTGGCTTCGTCCAGCAACAGCACCGGCGCATCCTTGTACAGCGCGCGCGCGATCGCCAGGCGCTGGCGCTGGCCGCCCGACAGCTGCGTGGCGTTGTGGCCCAGCACGGTGTCAATGCCCTGCGGCAGCGCGCCAACATGGCCCCACAGGTTGGCATCCTGCAGGCAGCGCTGCACGCGGTCGCGGTCGATGGCGGGCGCACCCAGCGCCACGTTGGCCGCCACGCTGTCGTTGAGCATGGTCACGTCCTGGCTGACCATGGCGAACTGCGCGCGCAGGCGGCGCAGCGGCCATTCGCGGATGTCGGTGCCGTCCAGCAGCACGCGCCCGTTGGTGGGCGCCACAAAGCGCGGCAGCAGGTTGACCAGCGTGGTCTTGCCAGAGCCCGATGGGCCCACCAGCGCCACGGTTTCGCCCGCCCGCACGTGCAGGCTGAGCGCGTCCAGCGCGGGTTCGCCATCGGAGCCGTAGCGCACGCTGACCTGGTCCAGCGTGATTTCGCCCCGCGCGCGCGGCGGCTGGGTGGCGGCGGCATCGGGCGGCGAGGCGGGGCCGGGCTCGGGTAGCACTTCGGCCATCAGGTCCAGCCCGCGCTCGAGCGCCGCCAGCCCGCGCGTGACCGGGCCCACCACGTCGGTCAGCCGCCGCAGCGGCTGGATCAGCATCAGCATGGCGCCGATGAAGGCAACGAACCCGCCCACGGTGATCGCCCGCCCGCTGGCGCTTTGGCCCTGGTACAGCGCGATGCCGATCACCACCGACAGCGCCACGGCTGCGGCCATCTGCGCCAGCGGCATGGCGCCGGCCGACGCGGCCGTGGCCTTGATCGACAGGTTGCGCAGGTGGCGGCTCAGCCCGTCAAAGCGGCTGGCCTGCTGCGCTTGCGCGCCGTGCAGCCGCACCATGCGGTGCGCCAGCACGTTTTCTTCGACCACGTAGGCCAGCTCGTCCGTGGTGGCCTGCGCCAGCCGCGTGTAGCGGTAAAGGCGGCGCGACATCACCTTCATGATCACACCCACGATGGGCACCAGCACCAGCACGATCAGCGTCAGCGACCAGTTCAAGTACAGCAGGTAGAACATCAGCGCCACCACGGTGAAGCTGTCGCGCGCCAGGTTCAGTATGGCCTGCACCAGCAGCGTGGTGCCCGTTTGCACTTCGTACACGATGGTGTTGGCCAGCTGGCTGGCGCTTTGGCGCGCGAAAAGCAACAGGTCGGCATCCAGCAGGCGCTCAAACAGCTGTGCGCGCAGCTTGACCATACCCTCGTTGGCAATACGCGCCAGCGCGTATTGGCTGGCAAAGTGGGCAAAGCCGCGCAGGGCAAACAAGCCCACAATGGCCAGCGGCACGATCCAGATCGGCAGGCTGCCTTGCGTGAAACCCTCGTCCAGCAGGGGTTTGAGCAGGGCGGGCACCGACGCCTCGGTCAGCGCGCTGATCAGCGTGCCCACTGCGGCGATCACCCAGCCCAGGCGGTATTCCTTGAAGTACATCCACAGGCGCGCCAGCCGCGCGCCCATGGGCCGCTGCGCGGCGGGCGATGCGGCGGGTGGGTCGGGCTGTCGGTTGCTCATGGGCGGTTGGGGCAGGGCGCGGGCCAAACCGGCCATTCTACGGAGCGCCGTCGTGACGATATTTCACACATGAGCGGAACTAATGCCTCGCCATCTGGACAAATTCACAGATTGAAACGTGCGTTCACGCAGGCTTGCTAACATTGCCGCCGTGCCACGGCTCGCCACCCTTCGGGTGCCATTCGCTGACGCCTAGTTGAAATGAAATTCTCTCGTCCCGACTCCCCGCCTTCCCCCAACTGGCAGCGCCGCGGTCTTGTCGCCGCTTTGGCCGTTGCCCCAGTTGTGCCTGCCATGGCGCAATTCCGTGTTGAAGTTTCAGGCGTCGGCCTGACGCAGTTGCCGATCGCGCTGGTGCCCTTCCGGGGCGAAGACGCTTCTTCACAGAAGATCAGCGCCATCATCAAGGCCGACCTGGAGCGCACCGGCCAATTCCGCTCGATCGACGCCGCTGGCCAGTCGATGGACGAATCCACCCGCCCCGACATGTCCACCTGGCGCCAGCGCAATGCGGACGCCCTGGCCGGCGGCAGCGTCACCCGGCTGGCGGACGGCCGCTGGGACGTGCGCTTTCGCTTGTGGGATGTCGTCAAGGATCACGATTTGGGCGGGCAGGGCTACGTCGTGCCGCAGGCCGACCTGCGCCTGGCAGCCCACAAGATCGCCGACTACATCTATGAAAAGCTGACCGGCGAGAAAGGCATTTTCTCGACCCGCCTGGCCTATGTCACCAAGGCTGGTGGCCGTTATACGCTGTGGGTGGCCGATTCCGACGGCGAAAACGCCCAGGCGGCCCTCGGCAGCCCCGAGCCGATTATTTCGCCCACCTGGTCGCCCAACGGCTCGCAGCTGGCCTACGTGTCGTTCGAGTCGCGCAAGCCGGTGATCTACGTGCACGACGTGTCCACGGGCCGCAGGCGACTGCTGGCGAACTTCCGCGGATCCAACAGCGCGCCAGCCTGGTCGCCCGACGGCCGCAGCTTGGCGGTCACGCTGTCGCGCGACGGCGGTTCGCAGCTCTACCTCATCAGTGCCAGCGGCGGCGAGCCGCGCCGACTGACCCAGTCGCAGAGCATCGACACCGAGCCCACTTTCTCGCCCGACGGCAGCATGATTTATTTCGTGAGCGACCGAGGCGGCGCCCCCCAGATCTATCGCATGTCCGCCAGTGGCGGCGCGGCGCAGCGCGTGACCTTCAACGGCAGCTATAACGTCTCTCCGGCGATCAGCCCGGACGGGCGCTGGCTGGCTTATGTGTCGCGCACCGGTGGCTTCAAGCTGCACGTGATGGAGCTGTCGTCCGGCAATGTCACGCCTGTCACGGACACCACCGAAGATGAAAACCCCAGCTTTGCGCCCAACAGCCGCCTGATCGTTTACGCCACTCGCCAAGGCGGGCGCGAGGCGCTCATGATCACCACCGTGGACGGCAAGATCAAGGCCCGCCTGGCGGGCAAGAGCGGTGACATCCGCGAGCCTTCCTGGGGGCCTTTCCAGCGCTGACAGATTCCGACGGCAGCCGATTCTGGCTGACGACGAGTTGCCTTATTTTTTCTTGATTCAGGAGTGATCGAAATGATG
Organism: Ottowia oryzae; assembly: GCF_003008535.1. Taxonomy (NCBI): domain Bacteria; kingdom Pseudomonadati; phylum Pseudomonadota; class Betaproteobacteria; order Burkholderiales; family Comamonadaceae; genus Ottowia; species Ottowia oryzae. The sequence continues at coordinate 3,002,171 of NZ_CP027666.1, read as the reverse complement.
AAACGATATTTGATGGTGGCCGCACTGGCCTTGGTTATGGCCGGTTGCGGCTCTAACGTCAAACTGGATCCGCCCGTGCAAGGCTCGGACGCGACGGCGACCGGCGCAGCCGGCGGCGCGGGCAGCCAAGGCGCAGGCCAAAGCACGGTGACGCAGGTCCAGGCGGGCTCTTCTGCTGGCGATGCCGCGGGCCCCGTGGGCGTTGAGCGCGTGATCTATTTCGACTACGACAGCTTCACCGTCAAGCCCGAGTACCAAGGCCTGGTGGATCAGCACGCCCGCTTCCTGCAGGCCAACAAGGGCCGAAGCATTTCGCTGGAAGGCAACACTGATGAGCGTGGCAGCCGTGAATACAACCTCGCGCTTGGCCAGAAACGCGCCGAGGCGGTTCGCCGCGCCATGACGCTGGTCGGCGCCAACGACGCGCAGATCGAGGCGGTGAGCTTCGGTGAGGAAAAGCCGGCCGTCCAGGGCAGCTCGGAAGAAGCCTACGCGAAGAACCGTCGCGTTGAAATCCGCTACCGCTGAACCGGCCGATGATGCGCATGAATTCGCTTCGCGCGGCCATTCTGGCGGTGTGCTGTGTTGCGGGGCAGGGCGCGCACGCGCAGCTGTTCGGTGACGATCAGGCCCGCCAGGCCATTCTCGATTTGCGTCAGCGGTTCGATCAGTCGGTCGCCGCGCAGAACCGCTTGGTGGATGAGAACGCCCAGATGCGCCGCGGCATGCTGGATCTGCAGCAGCAGATCGAGTCGTTGCGGGGTGACCTGGCGCGCTCGCGCGGCCAGGAAGAGCAGTTGACGCGCGACATCGCCGATCTCAAGAAGGCGCAAGCCGACAGTCAACGCACTCTGGATGACCGCCTGAAGAAGATGGAGACGCCTTCGGCCGGCGCGTCGGCCGAGGCGCCCGTCTCCAATGCCGGCGGCACGGTCGCCAGCGAGGGCTCTCCCAACGAAAAGCAGGAATACGACGCCGCACTGGCCCAGTTCCGCGCGGGTGACTTTGCGGGCGCACAGTCGAGTTTTGCCGCTTTCATCAAGCGTTATCCGCGCAGCGCACTGGCACCCACGGCCTTGCTGTGGCTGGGCAATGCGCAGTACGCCACACGCAACTACAAGGAAGCCATTACCAACTTCCGTTCGTTGCTAACGGCAGCGCCGAACCACGCACGTGCACCTGAAGCGATGCTGTCCATCGCGAATTGCCAGATTGAGCTGAAGGACACGCGCGCTGCGCGCACGACGCTGGAATCGCTGATCAAGACCTATCCGCAATCCGAGGCCGCGCATGCGGGCAAGGAGCGGCTGGCGCGTCTGAAGTAGTTTTTAAGCTGCTTCGCGATCAAAGAGAAGGCCGCGTTTGCGCGGCCTTCTCCATTTCGGAAGGGCTCGTTGAGTTGTCTGCAGCCCTTGGGTCTTTCGCCTAGCACTGGTCAAGTGCACCAGTGCGCGTGCGATGTATAATCCTGAGTTCCCTTGCCGCACCCTGTCTTGACGCCGGGGGCGGCTTTTCACTCGGCCCGATCCCGATCGGTCCGCTCATCCACAAGGAGAGTCCATGCGTCACTATGAAATCATCCTGCTGATCCATCCGGATCAAAGCGAGCAGGTTCCGGCCATGCTGGAGCGCTACAAGGGCATGATCACCGCCGGCGGCGGCAAGATCCATCGCCAGGAAGACTGGGGCCGCCGTCAGCTGGCTTACCAGATCAACAAGCTGGCCAAGGCGCATTACCTGTGTCTGAACATCGAGGCCGATCAGGCCGTGATGGGCGAGCTGGAGCACGCGTTCAAGTTCAACGACGCCGTTCTGCGCCACCTGACTGTGCAACGCCCCAAAGCCGACACCGGCCCTTCGTCGATGATGAAGACCGTCGAGCGCGAAGAGGCTCGCAAAGCCCAGCAAGCTGAAGCCAGCAACTGAACGCGACGCGCGTGGAGGCCATGAGATGGCCAATCTGACCCGTCTCACCGCTGTCATCGCCGAATCGAATCCGCTTCGCTTCACGCCCGCCGGTTTGCCGGCACTGGATATGCGGCTCGAACACGAGTCGCAGGTCGAAGAGGCAGGAAGCCAGCGAATGGTACGGTTGGTGCTCAAGGCGGTTGCCTTGGGTGCGATGGCAGAGCGCTTGGTCAAGCAGCCCATCGGCAGCCAGTGGCTGTTCAGCGGGTTTCTGGCCAGCCCACGCAACGCGAAATCGGTGGTGCTTCACATCCAGGATTTTCAGCAAGATCAGTTTCAAGGAGCCTCAAATGGCCACGTTCAAGAAATTCAATAAGGACAAGCGTCCCAAACGCAACACGCAGTCGCTGCTGTTCAAGCGCAAACGCTTCTGCCGTTTCACCGTCGCTGGCGTCGAAGAAATCGACTACAAGGACATCGACACCCTGCGCGACTTCATCAGCGAGAACGGCCGCATCGTGCCCGCTCGCCTGACCGGCACGCGCGCTTTCTACCAGCGTCAGCTGAACACCGCCATCAAGCGCGCGCGCTTCCTGGCCATGCTGCCGTACTCCGATCAGCACCGCGTCTGAGGAAGGAAACACCATGCAGATCATTCTTCTGGACAAGGTCGTCAACCTGGGCAACCTGGGTGACATCGTCAAAGTCAAAGACGGCTACGCTCGCAACTTCCTGATCCCCAGCGGCCGCGCCCGCCGTGCGACTGAGGCCGCGAAGGCCGAATTCGAAGCCCGCCGCGCCGAGCTGGAAAAGCAAGCCGCTGAAAAGCTGGCTGCGGCCCAAGCTCTGGGCGACAAGCTGAACGGCCAGACCATCAAGCTGACGCAAAAAGCCGGCGTGGACGGTCGTCTGTTCGGTTCGGTCACCAACCACGACATCGCCGACGAGCTGAAAAAGCAAGGCTTTGACGTGCACAAGTCGCAGATCCGTCTGCCCAACGGCCCGATCAAGGTCGTGGGTGACAATACGGTTCACGTGGCGCTGCACACCGACGTGGATTCGGAAATCACCGTCGCGGTCTACGGCGAAACCGCCTGATCGCGCAAAAGCTCGCGCCTCGTCGGGCCTGGCCCGGTGAGGTGGCGCAGCCCCAGCCGCCCGCTGCAAGGCGTGGCGGCTTTGTTGTTTTTGAGGGCGGCTTGTGCACAGGTTTGGGTGGGTTACCCCAAGCTGTTGCACGGCTTGTCCACAGCTTTGTCCCATGACGTCGGCGCGCGATCGGCGTAGCATGGCGCAGAAGTACCACCGCCTGCATGTCTTCTGTCTTTCCCCCCACTTTTCCTGATCTCGGCGACGAAGCGCCGCCGGACCGCCAGGTCGCGCAGCTGCGCATTCCTCCGCATTCCATCGAAGCGGAATCCAGCGTGCTGGGCGGCCTGCTGCTGGACAACACCGCGTGGGACCGCATGGGCGATGCGGTGGGCGCCACGGACTTCTACCGCTACGAACACCGTCTGGTATTCGAGGTCATTCACAAGCTGATCAACGAGACCAAGCCCGCCGACGTCATCACGGTGCATGAAGAGCTGCAGCGCCAAGGCAAGGCCGACGAGGTGGGCGGGCTGACCTACCTGAACGCGCTGGCCCAGTACGTGCCCAGCGCCGCCAACATCCGCCGCTACGCCGAGCTGGTGCGCGAGCGCTCCATCCTACGCAAGCTGGTCTCGGCCAGCGATGAGATCGCCACCAGCGCCTTCAACCCCCAGGGCAAGGCCGTTGCCAAGATTCTGGACGAGGCCGAGGGCAAGATCTTCAAGATTGGCGAAGAAGGCTCGCGCATGAAGCAGGGCTTTCAGGGCATGGAGAGCCTGGTGGTCGAGCTGCTCGACCGCGTTCAGGAAATGGCGGACAACCCGAACGACGTGACGGGCGTGCCCACCGGCTTCATCGATCTGGACCGCATGACGGCCGGCCTTCAGGCTGGCGACCTCGTGGTGCTGGCCGCGCGCCCCTCCATGGGTAAGACTGCGTTCGCCATCAACATCGCCGAGCACGTCGCGCTGATGGAACAGCTGCCCGTGGCCGTGTTTTCAATGGAAATGGGCGCTGCGCAGCTTGCTGTGCGTATCGTGGGTTCCATCGGCCGCATCGACCAGGGGCATTTGCGCACCGGCAAGCTCAGCGATGAAGAATGGCCGCGTCTGACCGAGGCGATCGAGCGCCTGCGCGGCGTCAGCCTGCATATCGACGAAACGCCGGGCCTCACGCCCAGCGAGCTGCGTGCCAACGCGCGCAGGCTGGCGCGCCAATGCGGCAAGCTGGGCCTGATCGTGGTCGATTACCTGCAGCTGATGAGCGGCAGCAGCTCCGACGGCGAGAACCGCGCGACCGAGCTGGGCGAGATTTCGCGTGGCCTGAAGGCGCTGGCCAAAGAGCTGCAGTGCCCGGTGATCGCCTTGTCGCAGCTCAACCGCAGTGTGGAGCAGCGTACCGACAAGCGCCCCATGATGAGCGACTTGCGCGAATCCGGCGCTATCGAGCAGGATGCCGACATCATCATGTTCATCTACCGCGACGACTACTACAACAAGGATTCGCGCGAACCTGGGGTGGCCGAGATCATCATCGGCAAACAGCGTAACGGCCCCACGGGCACGGTGAAACTGTCGTTCCTGAAGCCGCTGACGCGCTTCGAAAGCATGCCCTTCGGCGTCAGCGACGACTTCTAAGGCATTTGGGCTTCCAGCGCTGGAGGAAAGGGCACTGGCAGCTATCAACTTAATAGTAATCTGAGGCTTGGCTGGGGCAGCCCAGCCATTGCGTTCGCGCGTTGCCAGCGTCAACGCTCATACACCCAGGTGCTGCTGGGCGTGGCGTGTTGCAGGGGCGGATCGGCATGCAAGGTTGGCATCAGCGGCTCGGGTGTGGGCGCCGTTGCAGGGCCATCGCTCAAGGCGCGCGAGCGGCTTTGACCCGCATGAGACGGTCACATGGTCCACTATCAATAGCGTAGCTGCTGGCGCTGGTGGGATAAGCGCTGGATCCTGATAACAATCGAAATCTGCAAGGCGCTGGGTCGCCCGGAAGGCTATATGACCATGGTCAGTAGCGCGCTGCAACCCCGGAGCTTGCGGCGCCGCCAGTCAGCGTAGTGCGCTGCTCAAAGCTAGGCGCATGGCGCACGGCGCGGCGGTGTCTGGCGGTATGGCGCCCCGGTTCACGCCGCCAACTTGGCACGTCAGTGCAGTCAGATCATCTCAAGCGGCTGCGCGTGCGTGGGCGGCGCGAAGGCCTCGTCGATCAGTGCGATGTCTGCCTCGGTCAGCCGGATGTCCAGCGCGCGGGCGTTGTCTTGCACGTGCGCGACGGTCGAAGCCTTGGGAATGGCCACCACATCGCCCCCGCGGATGTCCCAGGCCAGCGCCACCTGCGCCACCGTGGCTTGGTGGCGCTGCGCGACTTGCGCCAGCGCGGGGTGGCGCAGCAGGCGGCCTTGCTCTATGGGGGAATAGGCCATGATGCGCACACCCGCTTGGGCGCACAGCGGCATAAGGTCGAACTCTGGCCCCCGGCGCGACGGGTTGTAGAGAATCTGGTTGACCTGCGGCGTGCCCAGTTGCAGCAATTCGCGCATGTCGTCGGTGTCAAAGTTGCTCACGCCCCAGGCGCCGATCTTGCCGGCGCGCTGCAACTGCTCAAACGCCTGCACCGTTTCGGCCAGCGGATGGCTGCCGCGCCAGTGCAGCAGGTACAGGTCGATCTGCTCGACGCCCAGCGCTTTCATGCTGCGTTCACAGGCTTTGACGGTGCCGGCGTGCGAAGCGTTGCTGGGCAGCACCTTGTCCACCAGGTAAACGCTGTCGCGCAGGCCGCGAATGGCTTCGCCCACCAAGCGCTCTGAGCGCCCGTGGCCGTACATCTCGGCGGTGTCGATCAGGCTCAGGCCCAGCTCGACGCCCGCGCGCAGCGTGGCGATCTCGGCCGCGCGATCGCCGGCGGGCTCGCCCAGCTCCCACGTGCCTTGGCCCAGCACCGGGATGGCGTGGCCGCTCTTCAGGGTGAGGGTGGGGATGGGCATGGCTTCTCCTGGTGGCAGGCGTGGGACGTTGGCAGCGCGCCGGGTGCGGTGCCCGGCCGCGCCATCCAGCCTGCGCGCCCTGCGTGGCATCCACCTCAGTGGATCCGGTCGGTGCAGAGCGGCGAAGCGCGCCGCGCGCAGTGTGTGGCAATGCTGGTGCGATGCACGCAGCGGCAGCGGCAGCGGTCGCGCACGCAGATCGTCGCCCCAAAGCAAAACCCGGGCGCGGGGCCCGGGTTTTGATCACACCACCTTGGCGATGGACTGACAGACGTAGTCGATGTTCTTGTCGTTCAGCGCGGCCACGCACATGCGGCCGGAATCGGTGCCGTACACGCCAAACTCATTGCGCAGGCGCACCATCTGGTCTTTGGACAGGCCGGAATAGCTGAACATGCCGATCTGCGTGGTGATGAAGCTCATGTCCTGCTTCACGCCTGCGGCTTTCAGGCCGTCCACCAGCTTGGCGCGCATCTGCTTGATGCGGTTGCGCATGTGCGACAGCTCTTCTTCCCACTGCTGGCGCAGCGCCGGGTCGTCCAGCACCAGCGCCACCACGGCGCCGCCGTGCGTGGGTGGGTTGCTGTAGTTGGTGCGGATCATGATCTTCAGCTGGCTCAGCACCTTGGCGGCTTCTTCCTTGGTGCTGCAGACCACCGACAACGCGCCCACGCGTTCGCCGTACAGGCTGAAGCTCTTGCTGAAAGACGTGGCCACGAAAAAGTCCAGGCCAGAGGCGACGAACTTGCCGACCACGGCGCCGTCTTCGGCAATGCCGTGCGCAAAGCCCTGGTAGGCCATGTCGAGGATGGGCGACAGCTGGCGCTCTTTCACCACGGCGATCACCTGGTCCCACTGCGCGGCGGTGATGTCGTAGCCCGTCGGGTTGTGGCAGCAGGCGTGCAGCACGGCGATGGTGCCCGGCGCGGCGGCCTTCAGGTCGGCCAGCATGCCGTCGAAATCCA